>JBNLCM010000077.1:0-11908 GCA_050303815.1 Rhodocyclaceae bacterium | reverse complement strand
GGGTCGTCACGTGACCAGGCAGTGGTGCGCTTGGATGTCGAATCCACCGTCGAGTAGCGTGACAAGGGGGTTGGGTCTAGCAGCGTAGCATCCCGTTCATTGGCGCCTTTCTTGAGGGCTCCACTCGGGGAGCACCGATTGTTCGGAAATACGTTCCGGCCAGTGCGCCTCGCATACCGCCTCACCGCACCCCCTCCGGCAACCCCGCCCGAAACGCCTCGATCACTTCCAGCAGCCCCTGCAGGATTGGCGACCCATCCCCCGCCCGATGCATGCACGACAGATCCACGCAGAACCCCTTCGGCGCCTCACTCACCGGCCGATACACCACGCCCGGCAACTGCAGCGTCGTCGCCGAGGCCGGCACCAGGCAGACGCCGAAACCGGAGGCGACCAGTGCCACGCCGGTGACGGCGTCGCCGACCTCCTGGGAGACGGTCGGTTCGAAGCCGGCCTGGTCGCACAGGGAGATGACCTTGTCGATGAAGTTGGGCCGGCCGCCGCTGGGGAAGAGCACGAGAGGGTGATGGGCCAGTTCGGCGAAGGGGACGGCGTTGCGGGCGGCGAGGGGGTGGTCGGTCGGTACCGCGAGGAGCAGGGTTTCGGTGATGACCGGGTGGGCGACGATGTCGTCCAGCGGCGCGACCATGCGGTTGAAGCCGACGGTGATGCGTTTCTGGCGCAGGGCTTCGATCTGTTCCGTCTTGGTCATGGTGTGGAACACCACCTTGACGTCCGGATAGCGGTGGCCGAAGGCGCGCAGCAGCTTCGGGATCACGTCGAGGATACCGGAGCCGAAGATCGCCACGTCGAGGCGACCGAGGCGGCCCTGGCCGGCGCGCTGGGTGCGCTCGGTGGCCTGTTCGACCAGCGCGCGGATGTTGCGCGCCTCTTCCAGGAACAGTGTGCCGGCCGGCGTCAGCTCCATGCCGCGGGGCGTGCGGATGAAAAGGGTCACGCCGAGATCGGCTTCGAGCTGCTGGATCTGGCGGGTAAGGGGGGGCTGGGAGAGGTGCAGGCGGGCGGCGGCGCGGCCGATGTGGCCTTCCTCGGCCACGGCGACGAAGTAGCGGAGCTGGCGGAGGTCCAAGGGCGATGGGCCTGCTGTGCTGCCGGCGGCCTCAGGCCCGCTCGCGCTCGGTGGCGTCGCCGAGGCGCTTCTTGAGGCGATAGGAAAGTTGGGGGCGGGTCATGCCGAGGGTGCGCGCGGCGCTGGCCAGGTTGCCTCCAGCCTGCGTGACGGCGTACTGGATCAGCATCTCCTCGACCTCGTCGAGGGACAGGCCGGCGCCGAGGACCTGTTCGCACAGGCTGTCGTCGGGCCGGGGCGTGCTGGCGCACAGCTCGCCGGAGTCGCCAATCCGTTCGCCCGCGGCCTCGCTCGGCAAGGTGCCGACGAACAGGTGCTCGACCTCGATCCGCCCGTGCTGGGGGGCCAGGATCACGCCGCGCTCGATCAGGTTTTCCAGTTCGCGCACGTTGCCGGGCCAGTTGTATCGGCGCAGCTCGCGCATGGCCCGGTCGGTGCAGCCAAGCAGGCGCTTGCCGTGCATGGCGCAGAAGCGCTCGAGCATCGATTCGACGAGCTGCGGGATGTCGCACAGGCGGTCACGCAGCGGCGGGATGACCACCGGGTAGACGTTGAGGCGGTAGTAGAGATCGGCGCGGAAGCGGCCCTCGCGCACAGCGTTCTGCAGGTCGGCATTGGTGGCCGTGACCAGGCGGACATTCACCCGGCGTACGTGGTCGTCGCCCAGCCGCTCCAGTTCACCTTCCTGAAGCACGCGGAGCAGCTTGGCCTGGGCCGCGAGGGGCAGCTCGCCGATCTCGTCAAGGAACAGCGTGCCCCCGTCGGCGCGCTCGAACTTGCCCATGCGCGACACCGTCGCGCCCGTGTAGGCCCCTTTCTCGACCCCGAAGAGTTCCGACTCGACCAGCTCGTCGGGCAGGGCGGCACAGTTGACCGCGACGAAGGGCTTGTCGCTGCGCGAAGAGAGCTGGTGCAGGGCGCGGGCGAAGCGTTCCTTGCCGACGCCGGTCTCGCCCAGCAGCAGCACGGTCACATTGGTACCCGCGGCGCGCGAGATCAGGCTGTAGGCGTGGCGGAAACCCGGTGAGTTGCCGATCAGGTTGCTGACCGTGTCGGGGGTGTCCATGCTCGACCGCAGCGCATCCACCTGGTCGCGCAGTTCGAGCATGCGGCCGACGATGGAGTCGGGCTCGTAGTAGGGGGTGTACTCGTGGGCGTCGGGCCATTCCTCGACCGGCTTGCCGACGATGCGGCAGTGGTCGCTCTTGCCGGTGGCCGAGCATTCGACCTCCTTGAAGAGGATGAAACGCCCCATGAAGGCCGAGGTGTAGCCCGAGGCGTAGCCGATCTG
The DNA here is from genome assembly GCA_050303815.1 of Rhodocyclaceae bacterium. GTDB lineage: Bacteria > Pseudomonadota > Gammaproteobacteria > Burkholderiales > Rhodocyclaceae > Cognatazoarcus. The sequence continues at coordinate 9,527 of JBNLCM010000077.1, read as the reverse complement.
CATCCAGCAGACCGGTTCGTCCGCCGTGCCGCATTCGCGCAGGTGGGCGTCCGCCTCCACCGCGTTGATCCACAGGAACTCGCCGTCGAAGTGGCCGCTCTCCACGTCCATCTCGAGGCGCACCGGCTTGACCACCACGGTGCCCTCGAGCATGTGCAGCTGGGGTCCGGTGGAGAAGGCGTCGAGGACGCTGCATTCGCCCCGCACCTGCTTGGCCAGCTCGGCGTCGCGCAGGCCCGAGGCGTAGCCCATCCGGGTCAGGATACGGCGGGCCTGGGCCGGTCCGATGGCATTGATCAGCTCCTTGCGGAGCGAGGCGAGGGCGGCGGCATGCATGAGCACCATGCGGTTCTCGGCCAGCCAGATGGCGCCGTCCTGCGAGGAGAAGCGGACCAGCCTGAGCAGGTCCGAGTCCTCCGGATACTGGATCCCCGACACGTCTCCTCCTGTGGGGTGGCGCCCTTGTCCGTTGTGATCGTAGGCGGCGCTCGATGGCCCACTTATAGCACGCCGGTGCGGCGTGTCCGCGGTGGCGTGTCACGACACGGCGATGGGGGGCCGGTCGCGGGCTGGTGTGCTTGACTATTCCATCGGAGCATCGTATAAAATCTCGAGATTCCACACAAGAGCAACCGCCGAACGGCAGGATTGCGCACGGGGCAAGCACGCCCCGTCCGATGGCACCTCGGAGGAGACATGGGCCAAAAGCACGAGGTACACCTCGAGAACACCGGTGAAGTGTTCGGTTGCGCCGAGGACCAGAATGTCCTGTGCGCGATGGAGCGCCTCGGCCGCAAGGGCATCCCCGTCGGCTGCCGGGGCGGCGGCTGCGGCGTGTGCAAGATCCATGTCCTCGAGGGGCGCTACACGACCCGGCGGATGAGCCGGGCCTGCGTGTCGGAAGCGGAGGAGGCGGCCGGCATCCTGCTTGCCTGCAAGGTCTTTCCGCTCAGCAATCTGAACATCCACGTCGTCGGCCACATGAAGAAGTGCGTCATGCGCGCGGCGCCTTCACCGTCCTCCGGTTGTGGCACGGGCGCCCAGCCGCCGGGCGCCGTGACGGCCTGATCAACGATCCTCTCCTCTCCGTGGCCTCGCGGTCATGGTGGCTTGGTGCCGGTCCGGGTTATGCCCGGGCCGGTTTTTTCTTGTGCGCGCGGCGGAGCGCCCGGTTGTGGACCCGCAGCATCGGCAAGTGAGCATTTGCTCACCTCGCTCCCGGTATTTGATCAATTGATGGAGTGATAGAACGGGTTTATGAGCGGAATCTCGAGAAAACGATTAATTCTTCTATAAAAATGAACCGCTTGGCCGAGATGGCACGGCGATTGAGAGAGATGCCCCTGTCCGGGCCGGTGGGCTCATCAAATCGGAGGTTCTTCGGGTGGAGCAGACCAGGATCGATGTGAACCGCAAGTTCGTGCGTCTGATCGAGCGGCGCACGGACGGACTGGTGGAGTTCGAGTTCGCGATCGGCGAGCCGGACCTCTTCGTGGAGATGCTGCTGCCCGAGCATGCCTACACGGAGTTCTGCGCGATCAATCGCGTCGAGCAGCTGCCGCCCCGAGACGAACCAGACCACGAGATGGCCTGGACGCTGCGAGAAGCGTCGCGGCGCGACCCCCGGCACGACCGGGACTGAAACAAGACAGGAGGAGACATCATGGAGATGGACCTGCGGACGGTATCGATCCAGCCGCTGCGACAGACGTTCAGCAATATCGCCCGGCGCTTCGGTGACAAGCCGGCCTCGCGCTATCAGGAGGGGACCTACGACTTCCAGTCGACGGTGAACTTCCACTACCGCCCGACCTGGGATCCGGACCACGAGATCTTCGACACCGGCCGCACGCAGATCGTGATGGCCGACTGGTATGCCTTCAAGGATCCGCGCCAGTTCTACTACGGCGCCTACACGCTGGCCCGCGCCAAGCAGCAGGAATCCGCCGAGGCCAATCTGGGCTTCGTCGAGAACCACAACCTGGTCGCGACGATGGACCCGGCCCTGCGCGAGCGTGCCGGCGCCCTGTTGCTGCCGCTTCGCCACGTGGCCTGGGGCGCCAACCTGAATGGCGCGTCGGTCTGTGCCTATGGCTACGGCACGGCCTTCACCCAGCCTTTCATCTTCCAGGCCATGGATCACCTGGCCATTGCCCAGTACCTGACGCGGGTCGGCCTGCTGCTGGGCGACGAATCGACCCTCGACCAGGCCAAGGCGGCGTGGCTGAACGACGACGCCTGGCAGGGCCTGCGCCGCTACGTCGAGGACACCTTCGTGCTGAAGGATCCGTACGAGCTGTTCATTGCCCAGGACGTGGCGCTCGATGGCCTCTTGTACCCGCTCGTGTTCGACGTGATCGTGAGCGACGTCTTCGCCTCGCAGGGCGGCACGGCGATTTCGCTCTGCACCCAGTTCATGCGCGACTGGTCCAAGGAAACGCGCCGCTGGGCGGACGCCACCGTCAAGACCGCCGCCACCGAGTCGGCGGAGAACAAGGCGCTGATCGAGAGGTGGGTCGGTCACTGGCGTGATCGCGCCGCCGCCGCGCTGCAGCCGGTGGCCCAGATCGCGGTGGCCGACCAGGCCGACGCCCTGATCGCCGAGCAGGTCGAGCAGTTCAACACCCGGCTGGCGAAGGCCGGCATCCAGGTCTGAGGAGTTCGCCATGTCAACGGTATTCATTGCGCTGCAGGCCAACGAGGAGACGCGCCCGATCATCGAGGCGATCACCACCGACAACCCGGGGGCCGTCGTCCACCAGCAGCCCGCGATGGTGAAGATCGACGCGGAAGACTCCCTGGTGGTGCGCCGCGCCACGATCGAGGAGCTGATCGGCCGCGACTTCGACCTGCAGGAACTTCACATCAATCTGATCTCGCTCTCCGGACACATCGACGAGACGGACGACGAGCTGACGCTGCACTGGAACGCCTGAGGGCGGGGGAGAGCCAATCCATGGACATGAAGACTTCGTCCGGCAAGAAGCTGGGCCTGAAGGAAAAGTATCGCCACATGACCCGCGGTCTGGACTGGGAGACCACCTACCAGAAGCGCGAGGACGTCTATCCCTACGTGGAGTACGAGGGCATCAAGATCCACGACTGGGACAAATGGGAAGATCCGTTCCGGCTGACGATGGACGCCTACTGGAAGTACCAGTCGGAGAAGGAGCGCAAGCTCTACGCCATCATCGAGGCCTATGCGCAGAACAACGGCCACCTGAACGTGACCGACGCGCGCTACCTCAACGCCATCAAGCTGTTCCTGACCGGCATCAGCCCGCTCGAGTACATGGCGCACCGGGGCTTTGCCCACGCAGGGCGTGCCTTCCCGGGTGCGGGTCCGCGCGTGGCCTGCCTGATGCAGTCGCTCGACGAGCTGCGCCACGCCCAGACGCAGATCCACTCGCTGTCGAACTACAACAAGTACTACAACGGCTTCCATGACCCGGCGCACATGCTGCAGCGGGTCTGGTACCTGTCGGTGCCGCGTTCGTTCTTCGACGACGCGGTCACCGCCGGACCGTTCGAGTTCATGGTGGCGATCGGCTTCTCGTTCGAGTACGTGCTGACCAACCTGCTGTTCGTGCCCTTCGTCTCCGGCGCGGCCTACAACGGCGACATGGGCACCATGACCTTTGGTTTCTCGGCACAGTCGGACGAGGCCCGCCACATGACCCTGGGCCTCGAGATCATCAAGTTCATCCTCGAGCAGGATCCGGACAACATCCCCATCGTCCAGCGCTGGATCGACAAGTGGACCTGGCGTGGCTACCGGGTACTGAGCCTGGTGGGCATGATGATGGACTACATGCTGCCCAAGCGGATCATGAGCTGGAAGGAGGCCTGGGAGGTCTACTTCGAGCAGAACGGCGGCGCCCTGTTCAAGGACCTGGCCCGCTACGGCATCCGTCCGCCCAAGTGGCTGGACCAGATCAGCTTCGACAAGGACCACATCTCGCATCAGGTGTGGGCCACCTTCTACCAGTACGGCGCCGCTTCCGATTTCCACACCTGGTCGCCGACCGACGACGAGATGGACTGGCTCTCGAAGAAGTACCCCACCACCTTCGACAAGTACTACCGCCCGCGCCTGACCTACTGGCGCGAGCAGGCGGAGAAGGGCAACCGCTTCTACAACACCACCTTGCCCCAGCTCTGCCAGGTGTGCCAGATCCCGATGATCTTCACCGAGCCGGGCGACCCCACCAAGATCTGCTACCGCGAGGTGGACTATCAGGGCGAGAAGTTCCACTTCTGCTCCGACGGCTGCAAGGAGATCTTCGAGAACGAGCCGGAGAAGTTCAAGCAGTCGTGGCTGCCCGTGCATCAGATCTACCAGGGCAACTGCTTCCCGGAGGGCACCGACCCGACCGTCGAGGGCTTCGAACCCCTGGCCAAGGTGCTGGAGTACTACCACGTCAATTTCGGCCGCGACAACCTGGACTTCGAGGGTTCGGAAGACCAGAAGAACTTCGCCAGGTGGCGCGGCATGGCGACCAGCAACGAATGAACCCGCCGGCAGGCCCGCATGCCGGGCCGGCCCACCAAAAGACACAGGAGACACCGATGGAAGTCGCTGCCATCAAGCCCTATCGCTTCGCCTCGGCCGACCGGGTCGAGAATTTTCATGGCAACCAGCTGCTGTACGTGGGCTGGGAGGACCACCTCATGTTCTGCGCGCCATTCGCTTTTCCGTTCCCGCCGGACGCGCCGTTCCAGGCCGTGATCGATCGGGCGCTGCCAGGCGCCTTCGGCTATCACCCGGACTTCGCCCGCATCGACTGGAGCCAGGTCGAGTGGTTCAAGTCCGGCCAGCCGTGGCAACCCCGCTTCGACAAGTCCATGGCCGAGAACGGGCTGCGCCACAAGGACTGCCTGCGCTTTCGCACGCCGGGCCTGACCGGCATCGAAGGCTCCTGCAGCTGAGCGACGCATCGCGCCGTGCCGTCCGGATCAAAGGGCGGCCGCGGCGCGGGCAAGACCCGACGGAGATACTGCATGAGCTATGAACTGACCATCGAACCGCTGGGCGCGACGATCGAGGTCGAAGAGGATCAGACCATCCTGGATGCGGCCTTGCGTGCCGGCATCTGGCTACCCCATGCCTGCTGCCACGGCCTGTGCGCCACCTGCAAGGTCGAGGTGCTCGACGGCGAGGTGGACCATGGCGAGGCCTCGAGCTTCGCGCTGATGGATTTCGAGCGGGACGAGGGCAAGACGCTGGCGTGCTGCGCCCGCCTCGAGAGCGACGTGACCATCGAGGCGGATGTGGAGGAAGATCCGGACGCCGAATCGATTCCGGTGAAGGACTTCCCCGGCACGGTGTCGCGCATCGAGACCCTGACGCCGACGATCAAGGGCATCTTCATCGAGCTGGACGAGCCCATCCATTTCCAGGCAGGGCAGTACATCAACCTCGAACTGCCCGCCGACATCGGGACGCGTGCCTTCTCGCTGGCCAACGCGCCAGGGCAGGGCAACGAGGTGGAACTCAACATCCGCCTGGTGCCGGGTGGGGAGGGCACCACCTGGCTGCACGAGTCTTTGAAGGCCGGTGACCGGATCACGCTGAGCGGTCCCTACGGCCGCTTCTTCGTGCGCAAGTCGGCTGCCTCGCCGCTGATCTTCATGGCCGGTGGCTCCGGCCTGTCGAGCCCGCGCAGCATGATCCTCGATCTGTTGAACGCGGGCTGCACGCTGCCCATCACGCTGGTCTATGGGCAGCGCTCGCGGGCCGAGCTGTACTACCACGACGAGTTCCTGGCCCTCGCGGCAGCGCACGAGAACTTCACCTACGTGCCGGCCCTGTCCGACGAGGCGGAGGACTCCGACTGGACCGGCTTCCGCGGCTATGTGCACGACGCAGCGGTGGCGCACTTCGACAAAGACTTCCGCGGCCACAAGGCCTACCTGTGTGGCCCGCCGCTGATGATCGACGCCTGCATCGGGGCGCTGATGCAGGGACGCCTGTTCGAGAACGACATCTTCACCGAGCGTTTCATCTCGGCGGCCGATGCCCAGCAGGTCAGGAGTCCGCTCTTCAAACGGATCTGAAAATCTCGAGAAAAAGGCTTGACGTCGAGATACTGACTCAATATCTTTTAACCCCATCAAGAGAGCGAGGTCCCGGCTACGCCGAGGAACCCGCGAACAGGAGACAAACATGGCAATCAACGGCGTACTGCGCCCGGGTCACGTGCGGCTGCGCGTGCTCGACCTGGAAGAGGCCACCCGGCACTACCGCGACGTACTGGGCCTGAAGGAAATGGGTCGCGACGAACAGGGGCGGGTGTATTTCAAGGCCTGGGATGAACGCGACCACAATTCACTGGTGCTGCGCGAGGCCGACTCGGCCGGCATGGATGCGATGGCCTTCAAGGTCGTTGACGCCGCCACCCTGGACCGCCTCGAAGCGGCGGTTCGGGCGTTCGGCATTTCGACCGAGCGCATCCCCGCCGGCGAGATGCTCGAGACGGGCGAGCGCGTGATCTTCCAGGCACCCACGGGCCACCATTTCGAGCTGTATGCCGACAAGACCGACGTGGGCAACGGCATGCCGTATACCAACCCCGAGGTCTGGGTCCAGGACGGCAAGGGCATCAACCCGGTGCGCTTCGACCACTGCCTGCTGTATGGCCCGAATATCGGCGAGGTCGAGAAGCTGTTCACCGAGGTGCTGGGCTTCTACACCACCGAGAACGTGCTGATGGAAGACGGCAACAGCAACCTGGCCGTGTTCATGTCGTGCTCCAACAAGGCGCATGACATCGCCTTCGTCATGCACCCCGAGCCGGGCAAGCTGCACCATGTGTCCTTCCTGCTCGAGAGCTGGGAGCAGGTGCTGAAAGCCGCCGACATCATGTCGATGAACCGGGTGTCGATCGACATCGGCCCGACCCGCCACGGCATCACGCGCGGCACGACGATCTATGCCTTCGATCCGAGCGGCAACCGCTTCGAGACCTTCTCGGGTGGCTACCAGACGTATCCGGACCAGCACAAGCTGACCTGGACCTTCGACCAGGTCGGTCCGGCGATCTTCTATCACGACCGTCAGCTGAACGAGCGCTTCCTGAGCGTCGTCAGCTGAGGTGGACGGCCGGCGCGGAACGGCGCCGGCGGTGTCACTTCCCGACAGAGAGACAGGTCCGGCCCGCCCCGTGCGGGCTGGAAGACACGCCGGATACAAGGCGCCCCGATCGGAGGGCGCCCGATACCAGAACCGGATTTCACCCCGCCGCCGGGCGGGGCCTGCAACGAGGAAGGAGACCACCATGGCAGTGACAGGCGTCTTGCGCCCCGGCCATTTTCAGATGCGCGTGCTGGACCTTGAGCCCAGCGTCCAGTTCTATACGAACGTGATCGGCCTCAAGGAAGTCGGCCGTGACGACCAGGGGCGCGTCTACTTCAAGACCCAGGACGAGCGCGACCACAACAGTTTCGTGATCCGCGAGGCCGATTCGGCCGGCGTGGACTTCTTCGGATTCAAGGTCCAGGACGAGGCCACCCTCGACCAGCTCGAATCCGACCTGCGTGCCTACGGGATCGAGACCCGACGGATTCCCGCCGGCGAGCTGCTCGAGACGGGCGAGCGCGTGCGCTTCACCCTCCCCACCGGCCACGACATCGAGCTGTATGCCCGCAAGACCGACGTCGGCAACGGCATGCCCTATGTCAATCCGGAAGTCTTCGTGCCGGACGGCAAGGGCATCAACCCGGTGCGCATGGACCACTGCCTGCTCTACGGCCCGAACATCGAGGAAGCCCAGAAGATCTTCGTCGACGTGCTGGGCTTCTACCTCGTCGAGCACGTGCTGATGGACGATGGGGCGACCGATCTGGCGATCTGGCTGTCGTGCTCCAACAAGGCCCACGACATTGCCTTCGTGCGGCATCCGGAGCCGGGCAAGCTGCATCATGTGGCCTTCTTCCTGGAGAGCTGGGAGCAGGTGCTGAAGGCGGCGGACATCATGTCCATGAACCGTGTCTCGATCGACATCGGCCCGACCCGTCACGGCGTGACGCGGGGCACCACGATCTATGCCTTCGATCCATCGGGCAATCGGTTCGAGACCTTCTGTGGCGGCTACCAGAGCTACCCGGACCAGAAGCCCATCACGTGGACCTTCGACGAGGTGGGCGCAGCGGTCTTCTACCATGACCGCAAGCTCAACGAGCGCTTCCTGAGCGTTGTCAGCTAAGTGGGAATTCCGGCCGGCCGGCGTGTCGCGCCGGCCCGGCCGGGGCACCGCGGCGACGGCGTGCGGGTCACCGGCCAGTCGGGCGGCGTGATCAGCCCCGCTCGGGGTGCAGGAAAGGTCTCATCAGGCGAACCAGCCGCGGCATGACCACGTAGGTCATGGTCACGACGATCAGCGCCGTCAGGATGCCGGTGCGCAACAGGAAGGGGAGGTTGTGCAGTCGCGGCGCGAGCAGCCACTGGAAGAGCGCCACGGTCGGAAAGATCCCCATCCACGTGACCAGGGCCATCCGCGCCCGCGACGGCGGGTGCGTCGCCGGCACCGGCGGGGGCACGAACCACGCCTCGAGGCCGGACAGCAGGTGGAACTCCGGCGGCCCCAGGGCCAGCGGCTCGAGTGCCTCGAGCCAGCGTGCCCGCTCGTCCGACTGACTCCAGCGTTCGAGGTCGGCTTCGCTGGCGAACTTCATCGTCACCCGGTGTTCATCGCCCTCCCGCAGGGGGGGCGTCAGCTCCGCCCCCAGGAAGCCCGGAAAACCCCGCGCGGCGTCGAGCATGCCCCTCAGCACGGCCTCATACGCATCGCGGCAGCCCTCGCGCGCGCGCCGATGGGCCACGCGGACGACCGGCGAAGTCATGGGGCGTCGCTGCCGCGCCCCTTGCCACGGCCAACCGTGGCCACCTTGCCGTTCGGCTCGATCAGTGACGGCGGCAGGCTGCGGATGGCATCGAGCGTGCGGATGATGTGCTCGGTCAGGACGGCGCAGGCGCGATCGGCGTCACGGGCGACCGACGCCTCGCACAGCTTGACGTGTTCGGCATGGACATCACGCGGGATCGGGCTGCTGTGCATCGACAGCCGCCGGTAGCGCTCGGACTGGCGATAGAGGAGCAACTGGAAATGACGGATCCAGCGCGACGGGCAGGCGCTGATGAGGACCTCGTGGAAGGTCTTGTTGCGCGTCTCCCAGTCTTCGCGTGAGGACTGCACCTCCCAGTTGAGGCGCTCCTCGGCGCGCGACAGGCGGTGGAAAGCCGCCAGCACGGCGCCTTCCCACTCGTCGGTGCCACGATGAATCGACTGGCGCAGTGCCTCGCATTCGATCAACACGCGCGTACGCGTGATGTCCTCGAAATCGGACAGGGAGATCGGCGCGACGTTGAAACCGCGTTGCCCCTGTGCCACGACGAGGGCGTCGGTCATCAGGAGCTGAAGGGCCTCGCGCAGCGTGCCCGCGCCAACGTCGTACTGATTCTTGAGGTGCTCGACGCGCAGCTTCTCGCCGGGCTTCAGATGCCCTTCGATGATGTCGCGTCGCAGGCG
>JBNLCM010000076.1:0-39306 GCA_050303815.1 Rhodocyclaceae bacterium | reverse complement strand
GATGCGGCCCCGAGCGGGCCGCATCGCGCCATGCCCATCTTCGAGGACCTCGACCCATGACGATCCAACACCCCATCGCCGGCTTCGGCGTGGGACTGCGCACCGAGCACTACGCCGATTTCCTGGACCACCGGCCCCGGGTGGACTGGCTGGAGGTCCACGCCGAGAACTACTTTGGCGACGGCGGCTGGGACCTGCACGTCCTGGAGTCGCTGCGGGCCGACTACCCGATCAGCATCCACGGCGTAGGCCTGGGGATCGGCTCCGCCAGCGCCGAACATTTCGAACGGCACGTGGACCGGCTGGCTACCCTCGTCGCCCGCATCCAGCCCGGGCTGGTCTCCGAACACCTCAGCTGGGCGTCGCTGCCCGGCCGCCACCTGAACGATCTCCTCCCGATGCCCCTGACGACCGAGGCGCTGGCCCTGGTCTGCGATCGTGTCGAGCGGCTGCAGGCACGCCTCGGGCAGCCGTGCCTGCTCGAGAACGTGTCGAGCCATGTCCGGTTCGCCGCCGACGCGATGACGGAAGCCGAATTCCTCGCCGCGGTCGCGCGCCGGACCGGCTGCGGCGTCCTCCTCGACGTCAACAATCTCTACGTCAATCAGCGCAACCACGCGGAAGACGCACGGCAGGCCATGCGCTCCCTGCCCGACCATGTGCCGGCCGAAATCCACCTGGCAGGCCACCTCGTGACCGACATCTCGGTGGTGGACCACCACGGCGACCGGGTCGCCGAGCCCGTTTGGGCTCTCTACCGGGAGGCCGTGCGCCGCTTCGGCCGCGTGCCGACCCTGATCGAGTGGGACACCGATGTGCCGGCGCTCGGCGTACTGCTCGAGGAGGTCGCCCGCGCGCGGCACGAGGCGAGCGCCATTCTCAGCCCATCGGAGGTCTGCCATGCCTGACACCCTGGCTGCGATCCAGCATCACTTCGGCGCCGCGCTGCTGGACCCGGACGTGTCGTGCGCCGGTCTTTTCCGGGGTCCCGAGGCACGCACGACCCAGTGCGTCGCCCTCTACCGCGGCAACCTCGCCGCAAACTGGCGCAAGGCCCTGGGCAATGCCTTCCCGGTCCTGCGGGCGCTGGTCGGCGACGCGTTCTTCGACGCGCTTGCGCGCCATTTCGGCCGCAGCCAGGCCCACACGGAAGGTGACCTGAACACGCTCGGCGCCCAGCTCCCCGCCTTCCTCGAGACCTTCGCGCCGCTGGCCGATCACCCCTACATGGCGGACGTGGCACGTCTCGAGTGGTCGGTACATCGGTCGTACCGCGCGGCCGACACCCCGGCACTCGACGTGGCCACCCTTGCCGCCTTCGCACCCGAGGCCCTCGACGGCCTGGTGCTCCGGCTCCACCCCGCAGCGGACATCCATGCCTCGCCGTGGGCCATCGACGCCATCTGGCTCGCCCACCAGTCTGACGCCGGGGCGCGGCTGCCGCACGACCCTCGGCGAGACAGCCGTGCCCTGGTGTGCCGACCCGGCTGGCGGCCGCAGGTGCGCAGCCTGGATGCCGGTGAGTACGCGGCGCTGGTCGCCCTCGCCAGTGCCCGACCGCTGGGCGAGGCGCTCGAAGCCGCCGAGGCGGCCGATTCGCGCTTCGACCCCGCCAAGGCCTTGCCCCGCTGGCTGGCCGACGGCGTCTTCGTCGCCCCCGACATACCGACAGGAGAACAGACATGAACGCAGCTCTCAGACTTCACCGGCTCAGCACCCGCTTCGACGAAGGTCTCGCCGAGTGGGGTGGCGCCTTGCTGTCGCTGGCCATCCGCCTCTTTGTGGGCTGGGCCTTCTTCAAGGCCGGCCTGACCAAGATCGACGACTGGGAGACCACCCTGTTCCTGTTCGAGGACGAATACCAGGTGCCCATCCTGCCACCCGAGCTGGCGGCCTGGATGGGCACCCTGGGCGAGCTGGTGCTGCCGGTACTGCTCTTCGTCGGCCTGCTGTCGCGGCCGGCCGCCCTGGGACTGTTCATCGTCAATGGCATGGCCGTCATCTCATACCCGGCGCTGTTCGGGTTCGAGTGCCCGGCTGCCCTGCAGGATCACTTCTACTGGGGCGCCCTGCTGCTCGTCCTCGTGGCCTTCGGCCCCGGCCGGCTCTCCCTGGACGCCTGGTTGTCCGCGCGCGCTCGCCCGGTCGGATGACCGGCAGCGCTCAGCCGACGTCGATGCGGATGCGCCGCGGCTGGGCTTGCTGGACGCGGGGAATGCGCAACCGCAGGACGCCCTGCTCGAAGGTGGCCGATACGCGCTCCGGGTCCAGTTCCTTCGACAGGGAGAAAACGCGCCGGTACCGCAGGGCCGGAACCTCCTGGTGGGTCAGCTGCAACGCGGCCGGCGCGTCGAGCGTGACAGCGCCCTCGATGACCAGCTGGTCAGCCTCGACATGCAGCTGAAGGGCGTCCTTCGCCACGCCCGGCAGGTCCGCCACCAGGATGATGCCGCCCGCATCCTCGGCCACATCCACCGCAGGAACGAGGACCGATTGTTCGGCGCCTTGCGCGCGCTGTGCATTGTCCATGTGCCTCTCCCCGGTCACGTGACATTGATGCGGCGCGGCGAACTGGCCATGCGACGCTTGACGCTGATGTGAAGCACGCCATCCCGGTAGCTGGCCGCGACCGAGTCCGGGTCGGCGTCGTCCGGCAGGTTCACGACGCGCCGAAAGCGCCCGGAGAAGCGCTCTCCGATGTGGATCGCCGTGCGGCCATCGTCCGCGGGCAGATCGCCCGGCCGCTCGCCAGCCAGGGTCAGCACGCCGCGATCCAGCAGCAGTTCGATGCTGGCCGGATCGAGACCCGGCGCGAACGCGTAGATCTCGACCGATTCCGGCGTCCCGCCGACGTTCAGCGCAGGATACCGGCTACGCCCGCTGCCGCGAATGCTCGCGCCGGGCTCGAGCGACTGGGGGTACTCGCGCTGCAGGCGCTCGAGCTCCGCCATCAGGTCGCGCGGATTCACGTTCCAGACCATCGTTGCGTTCCTCCCTGGGTGATTGCTCCGGATATGGGGTCCCCGTGTCCGCTTTCAAGGATGCCCGAAAGCCGGGCACTTGAGAGCGGGCAGAGGCGGACCCATCTGGGTAGTGACAGGCAGCACCGCTATCCAGGAGAACGCCATCGTGACATTCAGGGACTACTACGCCGTCCTCGGGGTGGACCGGAGCGCGTCGGCGGAAACCATTCGCAAGGCCTTCCGCAAACTCGCCCGAAAATACCACCCCGACGTATCGAAGGAACCGGACGCCGACGCTCGGATGAAGGCACTCAACGAAGCCTACGCCGTTCTGTCCGACGCGGAAAAGCGCGCCGAGTACGATGCGCTCGGGCCGGGGGGCGCCCATGCGGGCGGGTTTACGCCACCGCCGGGCTGGGGCCGGCACGGCGCGCCCGGCAGCGCGGACGCCGACATGGGCGAGTTCAGCGAGATCTTCGAGCACATCTTCGGCCGCCGGACCGGCCGACCGGGCCGCCACGCGACGCCGGAGTTCGACGGGAGGGGCGAAGACCATCGCGTCCGCGTCGACCTCTCGATCGAGGACAGCTTTCATGGTGCAACCCGCCAGATCACCCTCCGCTCGCCGTCGATCGACGCCATGGGCCACGTCACCGTGCGTGATCGTACGCTCGAGGTGCGCATCCCCAAGGGCGTGCGCGAGGGTCAGATCATCCGGCTCGCGGGCCAGGGCCACCCGGGCATCGGGCATGGCACCGCGGGAGACCTGCTGCTTGACGTGCATTTCCTGCCGCATCCCGCGCTGCGGGTCGAAGGGCAGGACCTCCGCCAGCGCCTGGCGGTCGCCCCCTGGGAGGCCGCCCTCGGCGCCGAGGTGCCCGTCACGCTGCCCAACGGCACAATCCGTGTGCGCGTGCCCGAGGGGAGCCAGGGCGGACGCCAGTTGCGCGTGCGGGGTCGAGGCCTCCCCTCAACCCCGCCCGGCGACCTGCTGCTGGACCTGGAGGTCGTCTTGCCACCCGCCAGCGATCCCAAGGCCCGTGCCCTATACCAGCGCATGGCCAGCGAGCTCGACTTCGACCCCCGCCGCGGGGTTCGCCACGACTGAGGTCGGAGGCCGGACGTGGTCGCGGATCGATGGCTCGAACATGCCTCAGCCAACCACCTCCAGAGCGTGGCGCTCGTGGGCCTGCTGGTCGGGGTAGCCGGCACCGCGGCGTGGCTGGTACTCGGCGCGACGGGCGCGATGGTCGCCGTCGGGGTGACCTCCGCGGCACTCCTCGCCGACCCGGCCGCCAACGCCCGACTGACGCTCCGCCTGCTGGGTGCCCGCCCGGTCCTGCCCGCCGAGTCGCCAGAGCTCTGGCGAATCCTGGCGAGCCTGTCCCGACGGGCGGGGCTGGCAGCGACACCGCGACCGCACCTGATCCGGAGCCGGGCGCCCAACGCATTCGCCATGGGCCACAGGGGCCGCTCGGCCATCGGCCTCACCGAGGGCCTCCTCTTGCGCCTGGACCGGCGTGAGCTCACTGCCGTGCTGGCGCACGAGATCGCCCACATCGCCAATGACGATCTGCGCGTCCTCAATCTCGCCGGACTGGCGGCACGCATGACGCAGGTTCTGTCGCTCGTCGGCCAGGGCTTGCTGGTGGTCGCCCTGCTCACCATGGGGCTGGGTGGCAACTGGCAGATCGACTGGCTCGCCCTCGCCCTACTGGTGGTTTCGCCCTATCTCGCGGTTCTCCTGGAGCGTGGCCTGTCACGGGTGCGCGAGTTCGACGCCGACCTGAAAGCGGCTGCCCTGACCGGGGATCCGTGCGGCCTGGCGCAGGCGCTGGCCCGCATCGAAAGCATGTCGCGGCCCTGGTGGCAACGCTGGTGGGCGCCACCGGCCCTGCCCGAATCCGGATGGCTCCGCAGCCATCCGGCGACCCGCGCGCGTATCGATCGGCTTCTGGCGCTGGCGCCCCACATGGCCGCCTGAGACGTCGACATTTCAACGCATCGACCGCCCCATCTGGCTCACACCCCCCCAATACAGCCCCAAGGCTGGGTGAAGCCACCGGACCCGACCCCACCCATGGGGACGAAAACCCAGATATGGGTCCAGGCACCCACACGCCCCGACCGATGACGTGGGTATTTTTTCCACGCCCATAGCACAGGGCGCACGCTTTTTGACAACTTGTCATACGCCCTTACAACTCGCGGGATTTCCTGTCCGTCGATACCGCCTTCGACGTAGGCGACCCGCGCCGCCGACCCAGCGCCGAGACGTCGCCGCCGCCGGCTTTGGCACGCGCCATGCGGAATGGGTCCTGCAGGCCGGGGGTTCCGGCCAACGCATTGACCAACCCGCCGCGGGGAAATCGATACCCCGTCTGGCAAGCCACTGCTGACCTGGAGACAAGACCATGATCGCTCGCCTCACCACGCTCGCTGCCGCCCTTGCCGGCTTCGCCTTCGTCCAGCCCGCCCTCGCCCTGGATGTGCCCATCGAACTCGAGGGCACGATCGAGAACATCGTGCCGGCCGACGACACGATCACGGTCATGGGCATCACCGTCACCGTGCCCCGCGAAGCGGTCATCACCACGCCCACCGCGAACATCAACGAGGTCGCCGCCGAGGTGGGCGCCTCGGTGGGCCGGCCCAACATCAAACCGATCGTCCTCCTCCGCCGCTTCCGCGACGGCGGCGCGGATGTCCTGCCCGCGACGCTGCCGGGTCGCAGCCAGATCGGCTTCCTGGGTGCCACCGCGACCATCGTCGGCAGCGCCACGATCAACGACGTGACCGGTGCGATCGAGTCGATCACGGCAACCAGCGTGTTCACCGAGCCGGCCGAGAACGTGATCCTCGGCGCGCTGATCAGTGCCAGCTGCACGACGCCGATGTGCGACGGCGCCGGCGACAGCCTCTCGATGCTCGGCACGCCGTCGGTCCCCGTGTCGGACCCGCGCCTGCCCACCGTGCCGCCCACCAACGAGTTCGGCTTCGGCATCGACCTCTCGCTGGTCGCCTCGCCCATCCCGGGCTCCGTCGGCGGCTACTATGGCAACGACGGCGCCATGCACTACCACACGCTCGCGCTGGACGTCGGTACCGCCGGTACGGAATTGCTCAACCCGGGTCCGGAAGTCACCATCCAGCGCGCCAGCTGTCGTGATCGCGGCGGCGAGCTCGAGATCGAGATCCGCGGCGCGGTGCATGACCCGGCCGAGAGCGAAGTCAGCTTCGCCGATCCGAGCAGCGGCTTCTTGCTCGGCTCGGTGGACAGCGACGTCGTGGTCGACGAAGTGACCGGCCTCGACACCCGCTTCGGTACCTTCCGCTTCCGCGCCGACGTCCCCGACCCCGCAGGCCTGGGCTGCCCGGCGTCGGTCCTGGCCACGGCCATCGACGGTGGTGGCGTGACCGCCTCCGCTCCGATGACCATCGACTGAGCGCCGCCCACCCCCTGGGAGCGTCCTTGCGGGGGCCGCCGTGCGGCCCCCGTTTCTTTTCCGGACCACGCGAGGTCTGTCGCCAGCGCTCTCGACGGACTCGCGGTACCGGAGCACCCCCGGCATGCCTTGCTGCGCCGGAGATCACAGTCGTACGGGATATGGCACCCACGGCAGCCCCAGTGTGCGCAACAATAGCGACCCAACGATGACTCTGCCCACGGCTCGCCAGCACCGATGCGCATCTCGACCGACGCCCGCCCCGGCCGGGACATCCTGTCCCGCCTGCTCCTCGCCTTTGCGCTGATTGCCGTCCTGCCCTGCCTGCTGGTCGGCGCGATCGGCGTCCAGCTGGTCCGCGGCGCCGCGCAGGACGAGGCGCTCGCGCGCTATCAGGGCGGCGTCCAGACGATGGGCGCCGAACTCGGCAGCCGCCTGGCGACACGCGCGCAGGACCTCGCCCGTTTCGCCCAGTCGGCCGCACTGCGCCAGCTGGTCTCTCAGATCCCCGCGCCTCGCGGCCCGTCAGAGGCCGTGACCACCCGCGCCAGCGAGGACATGGCGGACTTCCTGGCCACGCACCCGAAAGCCGAGCGCCTGCGTCTCGTCTCGCGGGATGGCCGAACCCTGCTGCAAGCCGACCGGGGCCTGCCACCGCCGGCGGTCTCGGCACCCGACGGGCTCGGGCACGACGATGACGAAGCCTTGAAAGTCACCCTGTCCATGGGACCGCAACGCCTCTTCGTTTCCCCGTTGCGCCTGCGCGACGAGTCGGCCGCCGATGGGGCTGCGCGGCTGTTGCTGGCGGCGAGTGTCGCTGACCAGGAAGGCACGTCGCAGGCTGCCCTGATGATCGAGCTGCCCGTCGATGCCCTCATTGATGCGGTGACCACGCCCGAGAACCTGCGTGGCGCCCGGCTGCACCTCCTGGACCGCTCGGGGCGCGTGCTTCGCTGGCAGGGTGGCAATGGCGCCGCACAGCCGGTGCTGCTGCCGGCGGTGCAGGCCGGTGACAGCCTGCCCAGGGTCGTCGCGGACCAGATCATGGGCAGCGACCGGGGCCTGCTCGAATCGGGACGCGATACGGTCGCGTGGGCGACCGTCCGCGCCGAGCTGCCGGCGATCTCGAACGCATCGGCGCCCTTGCGGTGGAGCCTGGCGGCCGCCTCGCCAGCGCCTGCTCCGGGCGGCGCGGCGGGTGCCATGTGGCTCTGGTACCTGGTGCTGGGCGTCCTGCTCGCGACGATGACCGGAGCCGGACTGTGGCTCGCCCGGCGGGCCCTGCGCCCGCTACCCGCCCTCGCCGCAGAAGCGGCAGACATCGCTGCGGGCGCGACGTCGAAACGGATCGAGCCATCGCCCTGGGAACCGCTGCGCAGTCTTGCGGCGAGCGTCAATGCGCTGGCCGAACGAGTCGAGGATCTTCAGGAGTCCGTCCGGAGCACAGAGGTCGAGCAGAGTCGGCGCCAGGATGCCACCACCCGCCAACTCGTCATGGAGATGGCCGAACTCACCTCCCTTTTCGACGCGCTGCCGTTCGGACTGCTCCTGCTGGACCGGGATGGTCGGGTCGAGCGAAGCAATGCCCCTGCCGCCGCCCTGCTGGGCATCGACCAGCAGCGACTGCATGGCGGCTGGCTGCCCGGCTTCCTGCCGGCCGTCGAGGCCATGCTAGGGCATGACGGTCGTGAGCGCGCACGCATCCCGCTGCGCGGCGAGCCGGTGGACCTGCTCGTCTCGCCAGTGCAGGACAAGCAAGGGAGCACGGTGCACTATGTACTGACCCTGCAGCGCCCCGGCGAAGGAGAAGCGGCCGGCGCCGGCAGCCCGCTCGGGAGCGTCGGCGAACCCATGCTGCAGGAGTGCGCCCAGATCCTGCGCGGAATGGTCGGCCGCTCCCTCTCCGGCATGCACGCCATGTCGCGCGCCCTGCTCAAGGAAGCCACGCCGGACGACGCCCACCACCGGCACCTGAGCCGGCTCGACGCCGAAATGGCGCGCCTCAATGCGCGCATCAAGCCACTGATGGACCTCGGCGAGCCAAGACCGCCCGCCGTCGGCGCCGTCCCGGTCCACTCCGCGGTCGAAGCCGTGCAGCAACAGATCAAGGCCCGCGCCGAGGCCCAGGGCGTCGAAATCGACATTGGCGGCGTGGCCGCCGACCTGCCTGAACTCGGCGCCGACCCGGTGCGCTTCCGCGAACTGCTGCTGCACCTCTCGCTCAATGCACTCGACGCCATGCCCGAGGGCGGCAGCTTGCACTTCTCCGCCGAGGCCTCGGGTCCAGCGGTCGTGCTCACCATCACGGACAGCGGCGAGGGCATCGCCGACGACCGGCTGCCACGCCTGTTCGACCCGTTCGTCACATCCCGGCCCGGCCGGCTCGGACTCGGCCTGCCCTGCGTCCGTCGAATCGTGCAGCAGCACAACGCGGAAATCCGCATTGCCAGCGCGCCGGGCAAAGGCACCCGGATCCGCCTGGCCTGGCCATTGGCCGGCAGCATCAAGCTACCCGACTAGGGTCCGAGGGCAATCAGTCGAGCAATTCGAGCGGCAGCCGCCGCGCATACTTGATCCGGCGCAGCATCAGCGAGGAGGTCAGGGAGGCCACCCCCGGCAGCTGGCGCAGCCGCCCATGGACCAGTTCGCCGTAGGTGTCCAGATCGCGGGCGACGACGTGCAGCAGGTAGTCCGCATGCCCCGTGATGTTGTGGCAACCGAGCACCTCGGGGATGTCCCGCAGGGCCTCTTCGAAGGCGGACGGCTCCTCGCCCCGATGGTTGGCGAGACGGACGAGCACGAAGGCCACCACACCGAATCCCATCTTCCGCCGGTCAAGGATGGCCTGATAACCCAGGATGTAGCCCTCGCTCTCGAGGCGCCGGACCCGCCGCCAGCAGGCAGCCTCGCTCAGACCGACCCGGGCCGCGAGGCTCGCATTGCTGATTCGCCCATCGTCCTGAAGGGCGGAGAGGATCTCGACATCCTGCGCACCAAGCGACTCTTCAGACATCTTCTTTCTCCAATTGCCATGCAGAAGAAACAATCATTCAATTTTGCCCAGATCGCCACGGACAATGAAAGGTCATTTCGTCGTCGTTCCGTCATACTCTGTGCAAACAACCGCATGACAACAGTCTTCTCCCGACACCATGAGTGCCCCGTCCGACATCACGCCCTTCGGCCATCCGCAGCTCGATCGCGCGCGGGCCTCACTGGTACGGCTCGCGCAACGCATCACGCACGCACGCCAGGTGCCGGGTGCCGAGGAAGAAGTCGGCGACCTCCTCTCCCGCTTCGTCAGCGAGGCCTATCGCTACATCACGCAGGAAGAAACGTGGCTGAAGGACGCGTCGTATCCGGCGCTCGAGGCCCATCTGCTGGAGCACCAGCGGATCATCGAGATGCTGGCCCAGGCCAGCATGGATGTCATGCGAGGCCGGCCCCAAGCGATTGAGCACCTGTGTGAATCCCTCGATCACGACTTCGTCGCGCACATCCTCGGCCGCGACGGCGCGATCGCCGACTTCGTGGCGGCCAATCCGGACAGCGTCAGGCTTCGGACCTGAGACCTGCTGCACGACCTGACACCACATCGCACGTTGTCTCGGGCCGGCAACGGGTCTATTACGTAATAAGGTAATATTCGAAGAGTCGCCCCATGACCACGCCCAAGCTGCTGGTCGCCGCGTGGCTGGTGATGCTGTTCGTCAGTCCCGCGGGCGCACTGCCCCTGCCCCCGCTGTCCCACCCGCTCGCCGGGCGCGATGCGATGCCCACGACGTTTCCGATGCCCGAGCTGAGCCACTGGACCTGCTGGCGCAGCTTTCGCGACGTACATGGATTCGACGAGTGCGACAGTCAGGCCGTGCTGTTCGTCGGCGGACTACCACGGGGAACGCGCCAGATCCGGGTCGAGTGCCGTCACGAACTCCACTACGTCACCCGTCGCGATTCGGGAAACGCGGCCTCCATCGGAATCCGGGAGCAAGCGACCGTCTCGCGCCAGACCGTGACCGTGCGCGGCGACGCCGCTTTCGTCAGTGTCAGCGCCCACCTTGGCGTCCGCTCGGGCGCCGGCGTACCGACCCACTACTGGCAGGGACCGCTCCGCTGCGAGATCCTCGGCGTCCTCCGGTGAGGGGCCCGGCGGCCCGCGCCGGCTCAGGGTGAGAGACGCGTCCCGCGAATCACCGGTTGGCCGTCGGCCGCGAGCACGAACAGGCCGGGCAGCCCTGCCGTCTCGAACCCGTCGCTCGGGTTCCGAGCCAGGACGCTGTCAACCAGGGACATCGTGCCGCGACGATCGTTGCTGACAAAGAAGACCGCGCCGCCGCCCTCATTGGCCGCGTTATCCGTCATGGTCGTGCCGCAGACCGACAGGTCCATTGCCGTGCCATCCATGTAAATGGCACCGCCGCTGCCACCCCCCGCCGTGCCGGCCCGCGCCGGGTTGGCCCCACGGCCCGTCGCGCGGTTGTAACTGAAATGGCTGTTGAAGATCGCAAACGAGGCATGCAGGCCGGACAGACCGCCCCCGTTGGCGCAGGCGTTGCCGTCCCCGGCACGGCCGCCAAAGGTCGAATCGATCACGCGCACCGGCGCCGCGGGCATGCCGACGGCCCGCAGGGCGGCGCCACCCAGGTCCGGCCCGTCCGCTTCACAGCGGTTTCGCCGGAAGGCGACCCGGTCGACCGTGAGGCGGCCACCCCGGGCGAAGATGGCACCGCCCCCGCGGACATCATCGCGACCATAGTCCTGCCCGCTCGCGTCGCCATCGACGAGGGACAGGTTGATCAGGGTCGTGTGCGGGTTGTCCTGCAGGTCACAGCGCGACGATGTCCAGACCTGTGCCGGGTCACAGGTATTCTGGTAGAGGATGCGCCGGACGCCGCCGCCGCTGAGGGTCACCCGCCCCCCGCCGTCAAGCACGAGGTCGGGGCGGTCGTTGAAGATGCGGGCGGTCTCGGTCAGGGTGATGATGACCGGGTCCTCGCCGCAATCGAAGATCACCCGGCCTCCGGCCGCCACCGCCGCCACAACGGCGTCGCTGGTACAGCTTGCCGGCGTACCGTCCCCGATGCGCGTCGCCGGCGGAGGAGTCACCAGGACTGGATCGGGGGAGTCCGGCACCACGCAGGCGCCGGCCGGGTTGCCGACGGAGCCGCCAGCGCCCGTATCGACAGCGGCCGTGTCGCCGTCGCCCACGCCGGCAGGCGGGTGGCCATCCGTGCCCCCCCCGCCGCCGCCACAAGCGGCGACGGCTGGCGCAATGGCCACCGCGATCGCCACGCGCCGCCACCATGTCATTGTCGTCATGGCCCGAGGCTAGCGACCCGGGCCGCCATCGGCAAGCATCCGGTTGATACAAAGCGTTAGACTGCGATCACGCCAGCCGATCACACGCCACCGGCATGGGAGCCGCCATGATCCGCCTCTACCAGTTTCCGCCGGGCTTCGAACTGCCCAACGCCAGCCCCTTCTGCATGAAGGTCGAGACCTGGCTCCGGCTCACGGGCCTGCCCTACGAAACCGATAACCGGGGCCTCCTCATGAAGGCTCCGAAGGGCAAGCTCCCCTTTATCGAAGATGGCGAGAAGCGTGTCGCCGACTCCGGCTTCATTATCGAGCACCTCGTGCGCCAGTACGGCGTCGACCCCGACGCCTCCCTGACCCCCACACAGCGCGCGACCTCACTGGCCTTCACGCGCCTGCTCGAGGAGCACCTCTACTGGGCCGTGGTCCACACCCGGTGGTTCGAACCGGATGGCTGGCGACGGACCCGTGAGGTCTTCTTCAGCCGCTTGCCGATGCCGATGCGCGTGCTGGTGCCGGCCCTCGCCCGCCGCGGGCTGCGCCGCCAGTTGATGGGGCACGGCATGGGACGACACAGCCGCGACGAGATGATGACCCTGGGGTGTCGGGACATCGACGCCATCGCCGGCTACCTCGGTGACAAGCCCTGGTTCCACGGCGAGCACCCCACGACGATCGACGCGACCCTGCACGCCTTCCTCGCGAACCTGCTGTGGGTGCCGATCGACTCGCCCATCAAGGCGCATGCGAGGCAATACGCCACCCTCACCTCGTACGTCGAGCGCATGCAGCGACGCTGCTTCCCGGAGCGCGCCGAACCGTAGTCACGAGCTCACCGGCCATCTGAACGCGCCCTGCCGTTGCCGGGCGACCCCGCCCCGATCCGGAGATCGCACTTCACCGGCTGTCGCAGGCCCCCGGCCGATCCGCATCCGGCAGGTAGCGAGTCCACTCGGCATCCGTCAGCGGCGACGCAGCCCGGTGGCAGCCGGCCGCCAGCAAAGCCTCGGCCGTCCAGCGCAAACGGCGCAGTCCCTGCCCGTCGAGCAGGAGCAGATCACCGTCACCCGGCATCCAGACGGACACTGGTGGACGTGCCGGCACGGACTCGACCAGACGCTGCCCGTCGGCGGTCGACCACAGGCCCAGCAGCCCGGAATCGTCATGGGCGAGCAGGTAGCGCCCCCCCGGCGAGGTGTCTATCAACGCGCGACCCGCGCCGCCCGACGGGATCGGCTCGACCTCGCCGGGCAGCAGGGACATCGGCTGCATGCCCCCGTCAACGCTGGCGAACAGCAGGGATTCCCCGGCGAAGGCCACGCCGCTCGCGGATGGATCGGCGCTTGGTTCGGTCGGAAACCGCGCCACCTCGTCACCGGTCTCCGTGTCAAAGACGACGACGGTTTCGCCGCTCCGCGCCGCCACCCGCGCGCCCGACGGGCTGAAGGCCACCGCCTCGACCGGCGCGTCGAACGGCAAGGTCCGTTGGACCTGCCCCGTCCGGCCATCCCACAACCGGAGCTGGGCCCGCCCGGTAGGCCGCCAGTCAGCCGGGTCGCCCTCTCGCGCGAGAGCGCCCTCGCCACTCGCGATCCACCGGCCGTCCGGTGTGGCCGTGATGGCACCGACCGGGTTGCCGTCGCCAATTTCCCGCGCGGGACCATCCACCCAACGCCAGAACCACAGGCGCGAATGCATCCGGTCGGTTCCGACTCCGCGGCTCTCGAGGGCGACCACACCGTTGCCCCGGTCGATGAAGAAGAGGCGGTCGGCCGGGCCTTCGCCCGCGAGGCGAACATCCGGCCAATGGGCGATCTGGCGCCCGTCGGCGGCATCGACCACCGCCACCGCGTCCTGCCGGGCGACGAGGAGTCGCTCGCCTGCGGCATCCACATCCCGCACCGCACTTGCGTTGACGCCGGCCTCGTCGGGTCGGGAAATCCAGCGGCGCGCCGCGGCCGGCAACGCCGCCCAGGCCGCGTCGTCCATGTCCGCGACCAGCCGGGCCGCCACGCCGGGCCGGCGCAGGACCGGCGTGCCCGATTCGCTCAGGATCTCGTCTGCGCTCGCGCTCGACGGCGCCACCTTGCGCCAGACACCGTCGGCACCGCGGATCGCGACATCGGCCCCCTCCGGCCACGGCAGCCAGGGGCCCGAGAGGGGCACCCGGGCCAACAGGGCGCCGGATGAGGTGTCGTGGATTCGCAGCTCCTGCTGGCCCTGGCGCTGCGCCGCAAGGGCCAGTTGCGTGCCCTCGCCGAGGAAGGCGGCGGATACGAGACGGGCGCCCTCGGGAGACTCGATCCGACCGGCCGGCTTGAGCGCCATGGCGTCATAGGCCTGCACCACGGCCTCGCCGAGCCGGACCTGCAGCCGTTGTCCATCGGCGCTGAACGCCAGGGCGCGGGCGCTCCCGACATGCACGGCCCTGGGCGGAACGCCATCTGCCGGTCGCCACAACCAGAGCTCGGTCGCCGGTCCCTCCCCCTGCAGCCAGGCAATCCGTCCGCCCTGCGCGGCCATCTGCAGTTCGCGCGGTGTCCCCTGCAGCGCGAGCGATGCCGCCACGGCGGGCTGTTCGAGGTCCCACCATTGCAGCGTCCGGCCCACGCGCACGACAGCTTCGGGTGCTCGCGACGACGCCACCCAGTCATCGGCCACGGCCTGATGGACCAGCCGTGCCACCGGCCCGCCGTCGCCCACCAGGCGATGAATGCCCAGCTGCCCCTGTCGATCCAGCACGGCAACCCGGCGGTCGCCGGGCAGGACGAGCGCATCGGCGACCCCGTCCGCCACGGGCAAGCCACCAAGCCGGCGCCCCTCGGCGCCATCCCAGGCCAGCAGCCAGTCCGCCTCGCCGCGACGGACGACCGCCAGCAGCGAGGCGCCCGGCGGGCCCGCCAGCAGGCGGACGACCTGGCCATCCACCTCGAGCGTGTGCTGCAGCTCGCCGCGCACCCGTTCACGCCACTCGATCCGGGTCCGCCCAACGCCCGCATCGCGGGCCAGCGCCAGCCAGCGACCGGCCGGATCGGCCGTCGCGGCCACGACGGGACGGCCCCCGCCAAGATCGAAGCTGAGTTCCCCCGCGCGGGTCAGCAGACGGACCCCGTCCGATCCGGGCAGGGCCAGCAAGCCGGCATCCATGCCGATGGGGGGCGGCGCCCCGGCCGGCAGGTCGAGCCGCCAGAGTCCATCGCCACCAGCCCCATCGATCAACTCCAGGTAGCCCGTCCCGGCCTCGCCTTCGGCGGGCCGAACCGCCAGCGTGATCAGGCGCCCGCCGGGGAGGAACCCGGCATCGACCTCGGCGCCGCGCAGGGGACGGCGATGCAGCTGCACCGCCCGCGCCGTGTCCCACAGCTGCAGTTCGCCTTCCGTGCCGCCCGCCGTCGGGCGGAACCAGAGCAGCCGGGATCCGTCATGGGACAGGCGCATCTCTCCCCCGCCATCGACCGGGAGCGTCCGCTCAACCCGCCCACTGGCCACATCGCCGAACACAAGCTGCGCGCTCTCAGGCGCCCGTTGCGCGAACCACTCGCCGTTGCCGCTCAGGATCGGCTCGGTGTCGAGCGGGCGCGCCTCACGGGAGACCCAAAGTGACCGGCCCGTCGGGCCATCCCAGCCCCGGAAACGCCCATCGTCGCCAAAGCTGACCAGGCTGCGACCGTCCGCGGCCATCGTGACCCGGCGCACGCCAGCCGCCAGGCCCAGATCGGCAATGGGCCGACCGTCCCGGCTGGCCAGCAAGGACAACCGTCGACCGGGCCGCCCCGCGAGCAGGAGGTCGCCGCCGTCCGCGAAGGCGAGCCGCAGCACGTCCGCTTCGCCCTCATGGCGAGCCCCGGAGAGCGTGTCCCAGACCACCGGTTGCCGCGTCTCGGTGTCGATGCCTGCCAGCCAGCGCCCGTCATCCGAGAGCTGCAAGCCCGCCAGCGCGCCTGTCGCGGCAAGCGCCAGCGTCTCCTGCTCGCCGTCCTGGTGCCGCCCAACCTGCAAGGCCGGCGGTCCATCGAGCTCGCCGAACACGACAACGCGGCCGTCCGACGACATCCGCAAGGGGGGGGCTTTCCAGGGCAGCGGCTGGCCCGGCTCGGGGGTCTGGGCGAGCGCTCGGCGCATCGCCAGGATACCGTCGGCAGTCGGCGCAAGGCGCAGGGATTCGGCCGCCAGCAGGAGGGGCAGCCGGGTGCCTCCCTCGCCCTCGAGCAGGCGCCCGGCCTCGAGGGCGAGACGGGTCGCGTTCAGCCGATCCACCTTCTCCAGGGCAGCTTCCCGCTGCTGCCGCGCCTGTTCGCCGAGCAACTGCTCGCGCCGGGCAAGCGCCTCGGCATCGCGCCGCTGCTCCAGTGTCATGATCGCCAGCCCGGCCACCGCGACCAGCGCCGCCAGCACCAGGCCCATCGTCCATCGCCGCTGGCGAACGAGTCGCCGCTCGGCACGGATCGCCGCTTCGCCGGCAGCCGCGGTCGCGAGCCCACTTTCGTCGATGAACAGGCGCTCGCCGGGACTGAGGTCGGCCGGGCGCTCGGAACGCCAGCGGCAGGCCACGTCGAGCGGCAGTCCGCTCAGCAGCGTGCTCGACCGGACGGCTTCTCCTGCCTCTTCCCAGCGTCGATAGTCCGCCTCGAAGCGATGCTTCCAGGCCATGAATTCGCGCGAATCGTCAAGCCACGCGCGGACCCGCGGCCAGGCGCGCAAGACAATCTCGTGGGCCAGCTCCGCGCAAGCGGCGTCGCCGGCCCCCGCCAGGCGTACCAGTCGCCAGGGCGCCGCCGCCAGGGCCTCCAGCAAGGACCATTCTTCGTCGCTGCATTCACTCCGCCGGCTGCGCCGGGCGATGACCTCGGACGCGCGCGGCAGCACCGCGAGGCGGAGCGTGAACAGCCGCCGCAAGGTCTCCTCGTCTCCAGGCCGGGTTGCCACGAAGCGCTCGCCACGGTCGATCAGTGGCCGCGCGATATCGACGAAGCCCGGCTGCAGCGGGAGAACCCCTTCGCCCGCCCCGGCCCCCTGCATCCGCGCCCAGCGGTCGGCGAGATGATCCACGAGCAGCGGCAGGCCACCCGGCGTGCGGGCGGCGGCGGCAACGACCTGCTCGACGGCCTCTTCGCTTGCCAGCACGACGCCGAGTCGCTCGGCCGGGCGACGCACCAGAGCCTCGATCAGGGCAGGCTCGGGCGACGCGAGATCGGTCGTGCGGACGACCGGATAGAGCGCCGCATCGGCCTGCAATGCGCCGTAGGCGTCGGCCCTCAGCGCCATCAGCACCAGCGCGCCGTCCGACGCGGCCGCCTCGGCCATCAGGCGCGAGAAGGCGTGCTGCTCGTCCTTGGACGCCAGGGCATAGAGCTCCTCGGCCTGGTCCACGCACAGCACCAGCCGCCACGGCGGCTCCGCGTCCATCCGGAATGCGACCCGTGACAGGGCCGCCTCCAGCAACGCCGCGAAGCGACCGCCCCGGGCCAGTTCGTCGCTCCAGCGCGCAGCCTCTTCCTCGATCTCGCCCGGGCTCTCGCGCCACAGCGAGACGAACGCCCGGGCCAGCGACAGCAGGGGCCGAGCGCCCGGGCGCGTGCGGACCAGCGGCCACGCGCGGCTGTCCGCCAGCGACTCGGGCCAGGGCTGCTCGCCGGCGACCGGCCACATCTGGCTTCGCAGGGCGGCGAGGACACCGGCGGACAACAGCGTGGACTTGCCGACACCCGAGTTGCCGACCAGTACGTGGATGCGGTTGGGAGAGACCGACAGGGCGCCGAGCAGGCGGGTGACCGCCAGCTCGCGTCCAAGGAAGAAGGCCGAATCCTGGGCCTCGAGGGCACTCAGGCCGGCATAGGGCATCACGCTACGCCAGTCGGGCGCCGGCCCGGGCTCGCCCGGCGACAGGATGCTGGCGACCACGTCCGCCAGACCGAGTGCCCGGGCGTCGAGGCAGCGAACCTGTGAGAGGCCCGGCAAGGCCGGCAGCCGGTCGGCGATCTGGACCGCGATGAGCGCGGGACGCCCCGCGGCACGCAGGCGCTGGTGCGCTTCGAAGTATTCGAGCTCCTGCCAAGCGCCGAGCCGCGCGTCGATCAGCATCACGACCACGTCGGCGGACGCGATCGCCTCGTGCAGGCGGCGGGTGAGATAGACACCGGTCTCGTTGCGGCGCGCTGCCACCAGCACCTCGAGATCGGGACGCTGACCATGGAGCGCCCGACGCAAGGCGTCTGCGTCAAGGTGTTCCGCCGTTCCGACACTCAGATAAACCCGCATCCCGCTCCCTGGTGGCTGCGCCCGAATGCACCGTCACAGGCCGGGCCACGACCCGGCGCGTGACCGCGAGTGTGCCACGACTCGCGCGCGCGCCGATGTGCAACCGGTCCGCCCGCCCATCAATCCATCCGGCCGTGCCACAGCCGGGCGAGCCGGGATGCGCTACAAAGAAGGCATGACATTTGGCTGACCGCCGGAGGCATGGATGACCGACCACCCCGCCGGACTGTTCTCCCCGCTTCGCATCGGGTCGCTTGAACTGCCCGCCCGCCTGTTCAAAACCGCCACGGCGGAAACCCGTGCCGACGTCGCCGGCGGCGTCACCGACGACGTGGTCGAGTTCTATCGCTTGCTGGCAAAGGGCGAGACACCGCTGATCGTCACCGGCAACATCTACGTGACGCGCCAGGGCAAATCCGCGCCGCGCCAGCTTGGCGCCGACCACGATGACCGGATCGTAGGGCTTCGGCGCGTGACCGATGTGGTCCATGCGTATGGCGGACGGATCCTTGCGCAACTGAATCATTGCGGCAGGCAGGTCGTGCCGGACTTCGTCGGCGCGCCTGAGGTTGTCTCGGCGTCTGGCGTCACCGATCTGCTGACCGGTACGCGGCCCCGCGCGCTCGGCGCCGATGAGATCGCGGCGCTGGTCGAGGCCTTTGCCCTCGCCGCGGGGCGCTGCCAGGAGGCGGGCTTCGATGGCGTGCAGCTGCATTCCGCCAACGGCTATCTGCTCAGCCAGTTCCTGACGCCCTACACCAACCGCCGCGGCGACGAATACGGTGGCGACCTCGAGAACCGGACACGTTTCGCCCGCGAGATCCTCGACGCGATCCGCGTCCGCTGCGGCAAGACCTTCCCGGTCATCATGAAGCTGAACGGCGCCGACCGCCTGCCGCTGCGGCACGGGCTCGGCACCGCAGCGCTGGTGGACATCGCGCGGCGCATGGAGGCGGCCGGCATCGATGCGGTGGAGATCACCGTCGGCCACTATGAGTCCGGCTTTCCCATGGTGTGTGGCCAGTTCGACCTGTGCCTGCGCCACATGGTCACGGGCAGCATGGCCCAGCTGCCGCCGGTGCGCCGGACGGCGATGCGCGTCTTTCGAC
Source organism: Rhodocyclaceae bacterium (assembly GCA_050303815.1). Classification (GTDB taxonomy): domain Bacteria; phylum Pseudomonadota; class Gammaproteobacteria; order Burkholderiales; family Rhodocyclaceae; genus Cognatazoarcus. The sequence goes on along the minus strand of JBNLCM010000076.1, from coordinate 20,214 downwards.
CGCTGGTGGCCTGGATGAGCGACCGGCTCTGGCCTCGACGCGAAGGGTTCAATCTCGACTACGCCCCTGCCTTCGCGCGCGCCCTGACGATCCCGGTCATCTGTGTCGGCGGCTTCCGCACCCGGGCGGCCATGGAATCCGCCATCGCCAGCGGCCAGTGCGATGCCGTCTCCGCCGGTCGCCCCTTCATTGCCGACCCCTTCCTGTTCCGCCACCTGCGCGACGGCCAGCCCGGTCCTGCGTGCGTGGATTGCAATGGCTGCGTCGGTCATCTCGGTGCCCAACCCGCCGACTGCTACCACCCCGAAGTCGGCGCAGCGAAGCGCGCCATGCTGGCCCGGGAGGACGTCGACTGACGCGGTGCGCATTGCTGAGGGGCGACGGCAGCGCTACGCTGTACTCGTCCCCGTCGACGCTGCACCACCGCCATGTCCCGAATCCGCCTTTTGTCCGCCCTGCTGCTGGCCCTGCTGCTCGCCGCCTGCGCGAGTGCCCCAAAGCCTCCCAAGTCCGAGATCAGCTTCATCGACTCGCGGATCTTCGACGAGGAACTCTCCGACGCTTTGTCTGCGGGGCTGAAGGAGGTCACCGTCACCACCGAGGCCGGCGTCACCCTGGGCAACATCCCGGAACGGATGGACAAGTGGCTGTATGCGATCCGCGACGCCGACAATCCGGTCGTCGCGAAGCCGCGGGAAGGCACCGCCTATCGTTCGATCGGGCTGGTGGCCCTGCTGCAGGCCATTGCCACCGGTACCTATGAGTTCCTGCGAGAGAGCGTGACCTACTATCCGGCGCGCAACTATCGCGCGACGCTGCTCTACGACAAGGCGACCGGTCGGGTCGATCAGGTCGTTTTCGCGGCGATCGAAGCTGCCCAGGCGCCTGCCCCCCAGAATCCCTGAGGGTGCGCTAGCTAGCGCACCGGGACGCCACCGCTGGGCAGCAGAGATTTGAAGTCGCGCTCGAGTGCTTCCAGCATCGCCGCGGTCGCCGCCGGGTCGCGGTAACGGGGCGTCATGCCCACCGCCGCGATCTCGTCGCGGAATGCGGGCATCGCTGTCACCGCGAATACCATCTTGCGGAGGGCGGACAGCGCGTCATCGCTCAGGTTTCGCGGCGCAAACACCATGAAGGGATATGGTGGAAAGCGGAACGCGACCCCCTGCTCCTCGAATGTCGGGACCTCAAGGGCCGACGGCGGCCGATGCGCGGCGACCAGGCCCAGCGCCCGGATGTCCCCCTCCTCGATATACGAGCGTGCCCCGACCACGACTCTTGGAATCAGGCGCACCTCTCCCGCCAGCAGGGCTCTCAGCTTGGCCGAGTCGCCGCCAACCTCCACCAGCTGGAAGCGCAGATCGAACTGCCGCTGCAGGCTCGCCATCAAGAAGTAGGTGAAGGCCCCGAACTCGGTCGCGGCGCGGATGGTCCCCGGGGCACGACGCGCTTGCTCGATGAGATCGACGATGCCGGTCACCGGGTCATCGCCGCGGACCATCAACGCGAGGGAATCATCACTGACCACCTGGCCGAGGACCTCGAAGCGCTCGTACGAGTATGGCGCAATCCCGGTCAGATGATTGGTGACGACGCCGGCGTGGGTGAACAGCAGCAGGTTTCGCCCGGGCTCGGCATCCGCGACGAGGCGCGAGCCGGTATGGCCTCCTTCCCCCGGATGATTGTCCACCAGCACCGGCGCATGGAGTTGCTTCTGGGCGTACTTGGCGAACACGCGCGCCGCCACGTCCGTGCCGCCGCCGGCCCCGGCGGGCACGACGATCGTCCAGGGCGCCTCGGCCCGCACGCCCCCCGCGAAGATCAGCATGAGGGCAAGCGCAGCAGGGATCAGACGGGTCAGGTTGTCGCAGCGCATCCTGGCAGAGTGGTCAGACCGGGGCAGAAACGGGGTTCAGACGGAAATCGGTCGCCCGCGCCAGAACTTGAAGCCCACTGGCGCGGTATCCTCGCCGGAGCCCTCCACCGGATGCGCCCATGTGTGCCGACTACAACCCTGCCCGACATGCCACCCTCGAACGGCTCGGCCCGGCCGGCCATACGGTTCAGCCACCCTCGTTCTCTTACGGGGAGACCTTTCCCGGCGGCGTCGCACCGTTTCTCGCCAGCGTACTGCCCGAGTCGTGGCTGCCGGGCATGTTCGGCATGGTGCCCCACTGGGGCGACCCCGGAAGACTCTCTCGCATGACCTACAACGCCCGCAGCGAGACGGTCGCCGACAAGCCGAGCTTCCGTAACGCATGGCGCCGGCGTCAGTTCGCGCTGATCCCCGCCGCGGCCTTCTTCGAGCCCTGCTACGAATCGGGCAAGGCCGTCCGCTGGCGCATCGAGCGGGCCGACGGCGAACCCTTCGCGCTGGCCGGGCTGTGGGAGCGAAGGATGGACGACCCGGGCGCAGCCCACTGGTCCTTCACGATGCTGACGATCAATGCCGAGGAGCACCCCCTGATGCGGCGCTTCCATCGCCCGGGGGACGAGAAGCGCAGCGTGGTCGTGCTCGACCGGGCAGACCACGATGCCTGGCTCTGCGCCCGCAGCGAGGCAGAGGCGCGCGCACTGCTCCAGCCGTTCGACCCGGACACCATGGTCGCCACGCCCGACCCGCGCCCCACGGCGCACCGCTGACGCCCGCCCTTGCCGGATCGAACCATGGGAATCGGCGTCGCCTTCGCGCTGGCAGCGGGCATGATGTGGGGCCTGGTGTTCATCGGCCCCGTCCTGCTGCCCGACTACCCGGCCAGTCTGCAGGCCTACGGCCGCTATCTCGCCTTCGGCCTGGTGGCGCTCCCGCTCGGCTGGCTCGACCGCCGCGAGCTGTCGCGACTGGCCCGCAGCGACTGGATCGAGGCCCTCAAACTCGCCGCGGTCGGCAACCTGGCCTACTACCTGTGCCTCGCCAGCGCCATACAGCACATCGGTGCGCCGCTGACGACCATGATCATCGGCACCCTCCCGGTGGTCATTGCCGTCGCCGCCAATCGACGCAACCAGCGACGCGACGGACGAATGCCCTGGCGCCGGCTGGCGCCCTCGCTGCTCGCCATCGCCGCCGGCATCGCCTGTGTGAACCGGGCCGAGCTGGGCGTTGCCGCCGGAGAGGCCCGGCTCGGCGGCGTGATGCTGGCCGTCGGTGCGGTCATCTGCTGGACCTGGTACCCACTGCGAAACGGCGACTGGTTGCGCGACCACCCCGGCCGCAATCCGCGCGCCTGGGCAACGGCCCAGGGCCTGGCGACGCTGCCGCTGGCACTCGCCGGCTATCTCTCGACCTGGCTGTGGTTCAACGTATCGGCCGAAGCGTTCCCGATGCCGCTGGGCCCCCGTCCCGGCGTCTTCGTAGCGCTCATGGTGAGCATCGGCCTGCTCGCGTCCTGGCTCGGCACGCTGTGCTGGAACGAGGCGAGCCAGCGTCTGCCGACAGCCCTCGTCGGCCAGCTGATCGTCTTCGAGACCCTTGCCGCACTGGCCTATGCCTTCCTGGTCCGCGGCAGCTGGCCCCCCGCCCTGACCATCGCCGGAATCGGGCTCCTGGTGGCAGGCGTGCTGTGGGCACTCCGCCAGCGGCCCGTGCGGCTCGGCGTGGCGTCGCCAGTGCGAGCGTCCGATCACTGACACGCGGGTCGAGACGGGGACCGGGCACCGGCGCTGGCTGCGATCTGCCCGGCAGGAATGCCCCTATACTGGGCCGGAGACCCCCGCAGGAGGCCCCGTTGAATACGTCGCACCCCATCGACGGCAGCGACCGCATCCCCGGCGACATCGGGTGCCTGGACACCGAGCACCTGCCGGCTACCCTGATCTCGGACGCTGGCAACCACTGCCAGGTCTGGCGCCAGGGCGGCGCCGTCATCCGCGGCGGCCGACGCGTCGACAGCGACCTCGTGATCAAGACGTTCCGCCAGGCATGCACCTTCGGCGAGGCACGGGTCTACCTGCGCGAGTACCTGCGCTTGCGCGATGCGCTGGGCGACATGGTGCCGGCGACCGTGTTCGCCGTGACCCGCATCGACGGCGAAGTGAGCGTCATCGCCATCTCGGAAACCGTCGGCGCCTGGTTCAACATCGCCAACCCGCACAACGAGTCGGAGGCAGTGCCCCTGCTGCGCCGACTCGCGCGCACCCGCGAGGCCCTGCGAACCTTCGTCGAGGCCGCGCACCGCTGGCGGGATACAGACGACCCGAAGGTGATCGACCTCTACGGCGTGGACAACCTGGTGCTCGACCGCAACTACCGGCTGCGCTACATGGACAGCTTCGGCGTCTTCTTCCACGAAGGCCTGCTCTACCTGCTCGCCGAGGTGGACTACGACCTTAAGGCCAAGATCGACCTGTCGCTGGCGCGCCTGTCGTATCTCGAGCACCTGCTCGAAGCCGCCAGCTAGCCCGAGATACGGTCTGCACGGCGGATCGGGTCGCCCCTGCGGGCGCGGTCCGAATGCCAGGCGCGCAGGCGCCGGACGGGCGGTCACGGCGATGTCACGGCTTGGTGGTAGCATCAGGACTTCTTCGGCCCCGATCTCGACGGGCCCATGGTGATCGTGCGCGAACAGAGTGCGACGCCATCGCAATGTCACGGACCAGGCACCGGCCACCCGAGCCCCCTCGGATCTACGCCCGACCCGGCCCCTCTCAGCTGGATACCAACATGCAACAACTCACTTCCCAGGGCCAGATGATCGTGAACGATCTGGCCCAGCGTCACGGCTTCAGCCAGGACGCAGTCACCCACATGCTCTTTGCCGTGCTCAATGGCAACGGTACCCAGGCCCAGTTCTGCCACGGCGAGTTCGGCGGTGGCGGCCAATGGATGAGTGGGGGCATGATCATGCTCGGCGACATGTTCAACAACTACCTCAAGGGCCGGGTCGACAGCCTGTGCACCGAGATCGGCAACATCCTGGCCAACCAGCCGGGGCTGCTGCAGTCGGGCAGCTTCCAGTCCCAGAGCCAGGGCGGCAGCGGCTACCAGCAGCAGGCCAGCGGCGCCCCGCGCGGGCCGTCGAGCCTCTTCGTGCCAGACCCCGAGGACAACTGGTGGCCCCAGGACCTGGGTGCCCCCAATGCCACCGGCGCCCAGAACAACGTGCGCTACGCCTACTTTGCCAACGCCCGCCGACTGGCCGTGAAGACGGGCGGCGAGGTCTGGGTCTATGACACCCTCGACCACAACATCGGCGGCTTCTCCCAGCAACAGGGCTACGGGAGCGACATCACCTTCGGCAGCCAGTACGGCACGGTGATCCTCTCCTCGCTTCCGCTGGTGTCTCGCAATGGCCAGGCCGTCGAAGCGCCCGTCCCCCAGGCCAGCTTCCAGCCCGCGCCAGCGCCGCAGGCGGCCGGCGGTGCCAGCAGCAACGACATCCTCGCCGCGATCGAAAAGCTGGGGGACCTGAAGGCCAAGGGCTTCATCAGCGACGAGGAATTCACCGCGAAGAAGATGGACCTGCTGTCGCGCCTCTGAGCGGCACGCCGGCTTTGATGGCGCGATGACCGGCGGCGAGATGGCAATGACCGCCGGTCGCGCTGACCGTGCAGGCGCCAGCCGTCGCGACTCGGTTGTCTTCGGGTGCCCAGGGGGCGCGGGCCCGCGTGGCCAGAGCGGCCGATCGCTAGGATTGGATCTGCTGCCAGTCGAGTCCAAAGCGCGCCAGGTACTTGCGTAGCCGATCTGCGTCGTTGGTCGACGCCTTTTGCTGGCGCGACACGTCGAACAGCCGCCGTCCCGCCTCGGACAGCGTCCGCGACCGCCGGCACATCGTCACGACGTTTTCGAGTTGCATGCGGTCGAAGCAGTCGAGATCCCGGGCCCGCTCGCCGAGGAGGCCATCGACCAGGGACGCGCCGTCGGCACCCCGCCAGGCGGCACGCAAGCGACCGATTTCCTCCTCCACCCCGGCGATGTCGATCCGACCCGAGGCCGCCAGTGTCGCCATTCGGGTCACTGATGCCGACAGCTCGCGGAAGTTGCCGGCCCAGCGTGCGCCCGGCGAGGTCGCGAAGTCGAGGAAGCTGCGGCGCGCCTCGCGGTTGAAGCGCACCTGTTCCCCCTGGTCACGGGCATGCCGTGCCAGCTCGAAGTCGAGGTTGGGCTCGATGTCCTCGACGCGCTCGGCCAGGCCGGGCAAGTCATAGGTCCACAGGTTGATGCGTGCGAAGAGGTCTTCGCGAAAGCGCCCCTCCCGCACCCACTGCCGCAAGTCCCGCACCGTGCCGGCAATCAGCTGAAAATCGCTTTCGACCTCGACGTCGCCGCCGAAGGGCAGAAAGCGCTTCTCCTCGATGGCCTTCAGCAGCATGGCCTGTTCATCCTGCCCCAGCTCGCCGATTTCATCGAGAAAGAGCAGCCCCCCATCGGCGCTGCGCAGCAATCCGGCCCGATCACCCTGGGCGCCCGTAAATGCGCCCCGCACGTGCCCGAACAGCGCGGACATGGCACTGTCTCCGCGCAGGGTGGCGCAATTCACCTCGACAAAGCGTCCGTCCAGGCGGTGACGCGCGCGCTTCATCTCGAAGATTCGCCGCGCCAGCTGCGATTTTCCTGCCCCGGTCGGACCACACAGGAGGATCGGCGCGGCCGAGCGCACGGCCACCCGCTCAAGTTGTTCGATCATCCGGTTGAAGGCGGGATTGCGCGTGGCGATGCCGGACTTGAGGTAGGACACGGTTTCATCCCGCTCGCGTGCAAACCGCATGGCGATGCGGTCGTAACGCGACAGGTCGAGGTCGATCACCGCATGCCCGCCGGGGGATTCTCCCGACTGGGCCCCTGCGGGCGGCGCGGTCTGGATCAGCCGTGCCGGCAGGTAGCGCGCCTCGGCCAGCAGGAACCAGCAGATCTGCGCCACGTGGGTCCCGGTCGTGATGTGAATCAGGTAATCCTCGCCCTCGGCGTCGAACGCGTAGCCGGTGGCGAAATCGTGCAGCGTGCCGTACACCTCCTCGAAATCCCAGGGATCACTCAGATTGATCTCGACGCCGCACACCTCGGTTTCCGGCGAAACCGCGGCGATGTCCTGCTTCACCCGATCGAACAGCGCCCGGCTACGACCATCGTGCAACAGCTCGAGCCGGTCCACGATCAGATCCGGCTGCTGACAGAGGCTCACGCTCGGCCGCCACTTCCGCCAACGCTGGCTGCCTTTGCCGCCGTAGTCCAGAACGGTGCCAATGAAGCCAATGACCACGGTTCGCGTCATGCTATCCAGATATATAAGTTGCGATAGACCATTCTCTCACATGCCAAAAGCATTTGGCGCAACCTACCAAGCGTCCGAGTAGAGAGATCATATTTTTCCTTTTATTTTCCTTGCCTTGAGATTATTTTTCGTACGCATCAATGCGTTGGCACACCCGTTGCAAAGGGGCGATCACACCGCAAAACGACAAACGTGAATCGACATGGCCAACCCGAATCTCTTCGCGACGAACCCGTTCCAGCGCCAATCGGCCGACATCACCAACGCCGCCGGCGCCCCCGCTTACAGCCACTCGCCGCGCCACAAACTGGCCCAGCTGGCCGTGACCGGCTGCTTCAACCAGACCTTCTATGCCGACGCCCAGGCCCAGCTCGACGACGTACTGCAACTGGCCGGCGAGCTCGACGACACCTATATCGCCCAGACCGCAATCTACTGCCGCGAGCGCGGGCTGATGAAGGACATGCCGGCGCTGCTGGTGGCCCTGCTCGCCGCACGTGGCTCCACCCGGTTGCCCCAGGCCTTCGAACGGGTCATCGACAACGGCAAGATGCTTCGCAACTTCGTGCAGTTCGTCCGTAGCGGCGTGACCGGCCGGCGGTCGCTCGGCTCCCGCCCAAAGAAGCTGGTCCAGTCCTGGCTGAACCGGGCCACGGAACGCCAGCTCCTGCAGGCCGCGGTCGGAAGCTCGCCATCGCTGGCCGACCTGATCAAGATGGTGCATCCGAAGCCAGCCGAGGCGTGGCGAGGTGCATTCTTCGCCTGGCAGATCGGCCGGCCGTTCGAGATCGGCGCCCTGCCGCCTCTGACCCGTTCCCTGCTGGCCTACCGCCGCGGCGAGTCACCCGAACTTCCCGATGTGCCGCACCTGCTGCTCGGGGATGTCTCGCTCTCGGCTGAGCACTGGGCGCGACTGGCCTCGCGCATGGGCTGGCAGGCGCTCCGGATGAACCTGAATACCCTGGCTCGTCATGGAGCATTTGGTGTGCCGGAACTCGCAGAAACCGTCGCCGCGCGCCTGTCTGACCCGGCGGAGGTGCTGCGTGCGAAGGTCTATCCGTACCAGCTGCTGGCGGCCTTTACAATGACGGGCGACGACGTGCCCGCCCTCGTGCGGCACGCCCTGCAGGACGCGCTTGAAGTTTCCCTGGCGAACGTCCCGAAGCTCGCGGGGCGCGTCGCGATCTGTCCGGACGTGTCCGGTTCGATGCACGCGCCAGTAACCGGCTATCGCCCGGGCGCCACGACAAGCGTCCGCTGCATCGACGTTGCGGCGCTGGTCGCGGCAGCCTTCCTGCGGACACACCCGGACGCCCGCGTGCTGCCATTCGCCGAGCATGCCTTCGATGTTCGTCTGAATCCCCGCGATTCCGTGATGACGAACGCCCGGAGCCTCGCGACACTGGGCGGCGGCGGCACCCATTGCGCCGCGCCACTGGCGAAACTGGAGTTGGAGAATGCTCAGGTGGATACGCTGGTGATGGTCTCGGACAACCAGGCCTGGATCGACAAGCGGCGCTATGGCGCAACGGCCACGATGGAGCAGTGGGCGCGCATCAAGCGACGCAATCCGTCGGCGCGGATGGTCTGCATCGACCTGCAACCCTACGGCTCAACGCAGGCGCTGGAACGCGAGGACATCCTGAATGTGGGCGGGTTCGGAGACGCCGTGTTCGACGTCATCGCGCAGTTCGCCGCCGGCAGCTTCGGCTCGGGTCACTGGGTCGAGTCCATCGAGGCGACCCGGCTTTGAGACGAGCGCAGGCAACATGATTTCTTGTGGCATGACACGAATGCAGGCAGGGACTCCATCTCTCGAAGATGCCCGACAGGGCACGGGCGAGACGCCCGGAGCGGGTCACCGCGTTGTCCCGCCTCTCTCGTCGTGTCGCGCCACGGTACGAATGCGCGCGGGTGTACATCGAATGGCCGGCTGGAAGCCGGCCCGTGCCACGGCACGGTCCACTCGCACATCCCTTGTCGTACCACCCTTTTCACGGGCGAATGCCGGCGGAACTCCATCACAGACGATGTTTCGCCACCCTTGGTCGCTCCCCACCGAACAACATCGTGCCGACTCGACAGACGCCACCCGGCGCACGCGCGGTTTCGACCCTCGTCGGCACACATGGTTTGGCAAGATGCGAATGCAGGCAGGGACTCCATCTCTTGAGGATGCCCGGCAGGCCACGGGCCAGGCGCCCGAAGCGGGTCACCGCGTTGTCCCGCCCCGCTCGTCGTGTCGCGCCAAGGGTACGAATGCGCGCGGGTGTACACGGGATGGTCGGTTCGTAGCCGGCCCGTGCCAAGGCACGGTCCACCCGCGCACCATTTGTCGTACCACCCCTTTCACGGGCGAATGCGAGCGAAACGCCATCACGGACGACGTTTCGGCAAGCCGTGACGCCCACCCCGAATCGCCAAAACGATGCTATTAGCATCCGCAACCCACACGTCGCCGGACTGCACGGTACGCCGCACCCGACGCAGAAGGACTTCAGGACCATTCATGCAGGACCATCAAACCTTCGCCGTCGAGAACGGCGCCCCGATCAAGATGTGGACGCACGGCGTCCCGGTCGAAGACGACGCCCGCGACCAGCTTGCCGCGACGGCCAGGATGCCCTTCATCTTTCGCCACCTGGCTGTCATGCCCGACGTCCACCTGGGCAAGGGGTCGACCATCGGCAGCGTGATTCCCACCCGCGGCGCGATCATTCCGGCCGCCGTCGGAGTCGACATCGGTTGCGGCATGATGGCCGTGCGCACCTCGCTGGATGCCGCCGACCTGCCTGATCATCTGGGCGGCCTGCGGCAGGCCATCGAGCGGGCGGTCCCCCACGGACGCACGCCGGGCAAGCGGGACGCGGGCGCATGGGACACGCCGCCGGCTTCGGTCGATGCCAGCTGGCGGGTGCTTCAGAGGGCATTCCGCCCATTGACCGAGAAGTATCCGAAGCTGGAGCGCACCAACAATCGCGTGCATCTCGGCACCCTCGGCACGGGCAACCACTTCATCGAAGTCTGCCTGGATGAGGCCGACCGCGTCTGGTTCATGCTCCATTCGGGTTCGCGCGGTGTCGGCAATGCCATCGGCAACCTCTTCATCGAGCTGGCCCAGGCGGACATGCGTCAGCACATCGCCGACCTGCCCCATCGCGACCTCGCCTATTTCCGCGAAGGGAGCCGCCACTTCGACGATTACATCGCGGCCGTCGGCTGGGCTCAGGATTTCGCCCGCCGCAATCGCGAGCTCATGATGACCCATGTCGTCGAGGCCGCCCGCTGGGCAATCCGGAAGCCCTTCCGGGCCGACGTCGAGGCCGTCAACTGCCACCACAACTACGTGCAGCGGGAAACGCACTTCGGCGACACGGTCCTCGTCACCCGAAAGGGCGCTGTTGCGGCCCACAAGGGCCTGCTCGGCATCATCCCGGGCTCGATGGGCGCCCGAAGCTTCATCGTGCGCGGGCTGGGCAACGAAGATGCGTTCTGTTCCTGTTCGCATGGCGCAGGCCGGACGATGAGCCGCACACAGGCCAGGAAGCGCTTCTCGGTCGAAGACCAGATCCGCGCGACAGCCCACGTCGAATGCCGAAAGGATGCCGACGTGGTTGACGAAATTCCGATGGCCTACAAGGACATCGACGCGGTGATGGCCGCGCAGGCCTCGCTCGTCGAGGTCGTACACACACTGCGCCAGGTGGTCTGTGTCAAAGGCTGAGCACACTCTGCGCGGCCAATCGCCAGACTTTTCCACCAACACGCATCGGGCACCCATCATGACCTTCCTGCTTCCGGACCGCCACCCGCGCGCCGAGTCCATGACATGAGCATGGCACAACCTGCAAGACACATGATTCGACTGGACGGCTCGCTCGGCGAAGGCGGTGGCCAGATCCTGCGCAGCGCCCTGAGCCTGTCGATGCTCACCGGCACGCCGTTCGTCATCGAACGCATCCGGGCTGGACGGGCCCGTCCGGGCCTGTTGCGACAGCATCTCACCGCCGTGCGCGCCGCGGCGGAGATTGCCTGCGCACAGGTCAGCGGTGACGAACTCGGGTCCGGTGCGCTTCAGTTCGAACCGCGCGACATCCGCGGCGGCGACTATCGTTTTGCGATCGGTTCGGCGGGCAGCTGCACGCTCGTACTCCAGACGCTGTTGCCCGCCCTGTGGTTCGCCGATCGGCCGAGTACCGTGACGATCACTGGCGGAACCCACAACCAGGCCGCCCCCCCAGCCGACTTCCTCATCCACAGCTGGGCGCCCCTGGTCGCCCGGATGGGCGTGCAGCAATCGCTGGCCTTGCAGCGGCACGGCTTCTTCCCCGCCGGCGGCGGCGAACTGCGCGCCAGTACCACGCCCGTAGGACGACTGACGCCTCTCGACCTGACCCATCGCGGCGATCCCGGCGACCTGCGGGCTCGCGCCATCATCGCCGCGCACCCCTTCGACGTGGCGCGCTCCCAGGTCACCCGCCTCGGCGCGCAGTTGGTCGACTGCACGCCCCGGATTCACGAATTGCCCGCTAATGAAGGCCCAGGCAACGTGGTGCTGATCGAGATCGTTCATGACGCCGTGACCGAAGTCTTCAGTGGGTTCGGGCGACGCGGTCTCGACGCGGAAGCCGTCGCCGACGAGGCCATCGCAGAGGCCCGGAGCTATCTGTCGAGCGCTGCCTGTGTGGGCGAGCATCTGGCCGATCAGCTGCTGCTCCCGATCGCCCTGGCCGGCGGCGGACGATTTACCTGCACGACCGCCTCGTCGCACCTGAGGACGAACATCGCGGTCATTGAGACCTTCCTGCCGGTGCGCTTCGACGTGGTCGAACAGCCGAACTGCGTCCAGGTCGTCGCACGGCCTACGGCGGGCGCCGCACGACCCACCTGACGTCGCATCGCGTCTGGCCGCATTCATCGCTCTGCGCGCCCCGCACGTCGCGGTCGGTTCGCGAGACCGGCGTCAGGTCTGGCTGGCCGTTGCCGGGTTCGGCACGAGCGACCGACTTGGGCCGCACCAACCGCTCGCAGCCGCCCGGCGGGGCCCCGGCGCGCCGGCCCTCGGGCCGAACCCTGAAACCGGGGCCGCACGTCGATCAGCACGGTATGCTTGACGGACACTCTCCGCCACACGACCCATGCGAATCCAGTTCCTCGGAACATCCTCTGGCGTCCCCACCCGCGAGCGCAGCCTGTCAGCCGTCGCGATCCGCGGAGAGCGCGCGCGTGGCTGGGTGCTGGTGGACTGCGGCGAGGGCACGCAGCACCGGCTGCTGCACACCCGGCTGACGCTGGCGACGCTCGAAGGCGTGTGCATCACCCACTGCCATGGGGATCACTGCCTGGGGCTGCCAGGCCTGCTGGGCACGGCGTCAATGGAGGGGCGGCAGGCGCCGCTGACGATCATCGGGCCAAAGGACATTCACGAGCTGGTGCGTCGGTCGCTGGCGCTGACCGACTCCAACCTCGGCTACCCGCTTCGGTTCATCGACGTGGCGGCAGCCGACACCCTGCCCGAGCTTGGCGGCCTGCGGATCGAGACGACGCCGCTCTCGCACCGGATCCCATCCCACGCCTACGCGCTGACACAGCCGGACGACCTCCGCCAACTCGACCACGAGCGGCTGGCGCGGGCCGGCGTACCCCGCGGTCCGCTATGGGGACGGTTGCAGCGGGGCGAGAACATCACGCTGGACGATGGCCGGGTCGTGCAGGCAGAGGACGTCCTCGAGCCGCTGCTGGCACCGCGTCGCATCGTGGTTGGCGGCGACAACGACACACCCGCCCTGCTGGACCGGCTGTGCCAGGGCGCACAGGTGCTGGTCCATGAAGCCACCTACACCGAGGACGTGGCCGCACGCGTCGGCCCGCTGCCGATGCACAGCACGGCGGCGCGGGTTGCGACCTTCGCGCGGGAGGCGGGGCTGCCGCACCTGATCCTCACCCACTTCAGCCCGCGCTACGGCAACGCCAGCCGCAGCCCGAACATCGGCGACATCGAGACCGAGGCGCGGCGCGAGTATGGTGGCGCACTTCACCTGGCGAGGGATCTCGACACCTTCGAACTGGACGCGAGCGGCACCCTGCGCCCGCTCGACTGACCCCGTCGGCTGTTGTCGAGCCGGATCGGGCAACGCGGGCATGACGACGCCTGGCAGCCATGGTTCAATGCCGGCTCGACCATCGCAGCGGGGATCCGATCGACCATGCGCACCACGCCGTACCTGCGGGCCGCCACGCTGGCGCTGTTTCTGATCCTGGCCGGCTGCACGCGGCAACTGGTGCAGCCCTACGACGCGCGGCTGCTGGATGACGCCGAGGCGTTCTACCGCAACGCGGCGGCCATGATCGACTACGGCGCGACGGTCAGCCCGGCCAACGACGATGCCCGCGCGGCCATCGACGAGCCGGACCTGCACGAGGGGCATGCCTCGAACTTCCGTGCCCACTACGCGAGCGCGATCTCCGAGGTGGACGTAATGCTGTTGCGGGCCCTCGCCTCGCAACAGCAGATCAGTACGGTAGGCGAGCGCCTCCAGACGCGCATCAACGGCCTGCTCGACGAGGCTCTGCCGTCGGCTTGCGCCGAGCTGCAGGCCGAGATGGCCGACGTGGCGACTCGCCGGCTGACGGTCGCCAACCTGGTGGACCTGAAGTGCCTGTTGATCCGCTGGCAGGCGCAGCACGAAGACCCGGCGCTGACGCGGGGCAGCTTCATCCTGAAGCGCAGCAACTGGGCGCTGCGCAAGTCGGCGCTCTTCAAGGCGGTGCTGTCGATCGAGATGGCCGAGCGGGCCAAGGCCCAGTAAGCCGGGGGGACGAGGAGAGACGACGCATGACGACGATCAACGGGGTCGATTTCCGACAGGTCAGCCGCGACGCGCTGGCGGCAGCCCGTGCCGTGGTGGACGACCGGGACGCCTGGGCCAGCCTGAGGGACATCATCGGCAACATCACCGACAGCCTGACGCGCGACGTGAAGCTGATTGCCCGGCGCAAGGCCAGTGGCGAGTTCAACGAGGACGACGCGCGGGTGTTCATCGAGGACCAGAAGATGATCGCCCGCATCCGGATCCGTTCGGTGGCAATTGTAGGCCTGCAGCTGGCCGAGGACATCTGGAACGCGATGGCGGAGGTGTTCCGCGCAGCCATCCGCAAGGCCCTCGACTGGAGCGTGCTGTAGCCGGGAGACGGGGCAGACCTGCGCGGCAACGCGCCCGGCCTATAGTGAAGGCACGGTCGCTCACCGCGTCGCTCGAACCCGCCCCCCATGTCCCGTCCGTCTGCCCTGGGCTTCGCCCGCCTCCTCTGCCTGCTGCTGGCGCTGGCCGCGCTGCTGGGATCGGTCGGACTCATCGTTGCCCGGACAGCCTTCTGGATCACCGCCACGTCGGCACAGGGCACCGTAGTCGGCTGGCAGGACATGGACGGTTCCTTGAGCACCGGCGGACGGATCTCCATGAGCCGGGCCTATGCCGCTGGCGTTGAGTTCATGCACAACGGGGAAACGGTCGTCTTCGTCGCCGACTGGGGCTCCGAGTCGCGGCCGTATGAGCGGGGCGAGACGGTGACGGTTCTCTACGACCCGGACGCCCCCCAGGACGCGATGATCCGGGGCTTCATGTCAATGTACCTCGGCCCCCTGCTGCTGTTGCCGCTGGCGGGCGTCTTCGCTCTCGCCGCCCTGATCCTCGATTTCGCCCGCGACAGCCGCGGCGGTCGGCTCAAGACGGCTCGCCGCTAGGACTCAGCGGCCGCGAGCCGCCCCCTCTGCGGCGGCATTGAACCATTCGGCAAGCCGGCTCCGGTCTCGCGGATCGGTCAGGGGGCGGGCGGACAGCAGGGCCTCCAGTGCCTGTCGGGACAACCCCGACCGGACCAGCGAGTGCCGTACCTCGCTCGCCGGCGGATAGCCAAGGTCGATCCAGATCGAATCGGCAGCGCCCCGGGCCCGCTGGAGCGGCCCCGCGCGTCCCATCAGCACCGGCCCGGCGCCTGGCAGCGGCACGGGCGGAGCCGGCGGCGGCAGGCTGGGAGGATGCTGGGCGGAGGGTCCCTGCGCGCCCACCAGCGCCGCCAGGATGACGCGATCAGCCGGGTCGGTGAGGGGCGCGCCACGCGCCAGCTGGGTCGCGCCCGGGATCGACAGGCCGGCCCGCTGGAGGCGGAACTGCAGGCGTGTTGGTGCGTTTCCCGGAAGCATCGCTCACGTCCTGAATGGGGAGCCACGGGCCGGCGGGCACCCGTCGGCCGATTCCATCTGAACGCTAGGCGACAGGGGCTCCCCACGCAAGAACGGAGCGACGGTCAGTTTGACCCGCCGCTCCGGCTTTTCCTCGATTCGGCCCCTCGGAAGCGATATTGCCCCATGAGCCCGACCAGCCAGGCATCCCAGGCATCCACCTCGGTGCCCAGCTGCATCTTGGCCCGGTCGGCGTACTGGATGCCATCGTAGTGGAAGTCATCGACCTGGCCCGCTTCAACCACGGCAAACAGGCGCCACGCCAGGTTCGCGTTGATCTGTCCGCGCAGGTTGGCCTGGAGGACCTGCTGCAGGCAGCGGATGTCGTCGAAGCTGCCACTGGCGCCCGCGCTGGGCATGGGAGTATTTCGCCCCGAGATTGGTGGCTGTGTCGCCCGCCACGCCGTAGTCCGCGTCGTACTTGTTGTCGGTGTACTCGGCAGGGAGCATCAGGTCGGCGTGGGGGCCGCGGGCGACGTTGAACGTGACGGCCAGCGTGCGCCGCCTGCGGGGGGGTGAGCCGGTAGCCGACGGTCGCAGCGACGCTCGTCTTCTCGGTGTCCCAGGGCACCGAGCGGTAGTGGAAGTTGGCGAACGGGCCGATCAAGGGATCGAACAGGCGGATGAAGCCTGGCGACTGGATGGCCTCCGCCAGCGCACCATCGAGCAACCGGAAGGCGAATTGGCCGTTCAGCGGATTGCAGGTATCGACGGGCTCGGTCTTGTTGTCCTCGTCGTCGCGGTGGAAGCCCCAGTTTGAAATCGACCCGATCGGTGGGCCGGAAGGCCAGTTTCCGGTGCGTCAGGCCGGCGTCGATGCGGGCCTCCGCGCTGCGGCGGGACAGGGCCGCGGTCGTGTTCCAATCATCGAAATCGATCCCCCGAACAGCACTCCGGTATTCGTCGTATAGGGCAGCAGCGGGTCATCCTGCTCCATCCGTCCGCGCGAAACGGTCAGCGTCGCGATGCCCTGCCAACAGGGCAGTTCGGCATTGCCTTCGACGCGGAACTGGTTGACGTCGTTGTCCGGCGCGAGATCGGTCTGGCCGGTAGCCGGCGAGTAGCTGCCGCCGAACACGTCGGCGGTGATCCACGGATTCTCGTAGGTCAGACTGTCGATGTCGTTGCGGAAGAACGAGCCCGTGTAGCTCGCGCTGACGCTGTAGCCCTCGCCCCGGTCGTGGACGCCGGCGGTGATGTCGTTGGACGCGTAGTCAATCGGCTGCACCACCTCATTGACGGCGCCGATGTTGCCGAAGGCCTCGAGGAAATCGAAGTTGAAGCTGCCTCCGTACGCCTTGATGCCCTCGCGGCGCTCGAACCGGTAGTCGATGAAGGTCTTCTGCCCGTCGATCAGTTCCAACGCGAGCCCGAACCCGAGGCGCTTCCGGTTGACGCGCAGCGTGAGGTCGTCGCGGGAGGCAATGTAGCCATTGAGCGCTGCGGCCCCGTCGCCCGACACCGAGTTGGCCGGAAAGGCCGCCGGAAGGGTCAGATTGCCGGTGCCGACACCCTGATAGGGCGTCTTGGCGTTTGTCGCAAACACAGGCGGAATGCGGTTGTAGACGAGCCGCGCCCGGTCACTATCGGCCTTGCCGAACCCGGCCTCCAGATCCTCGTCGTCACGCCCCAGGTTGCCCGCATTGACGCGGGCGTAGCGGGCCGAAGCACGATCCTGCGCAGCCAGGTCGAGGACCGCGAGCACTGGGCCATCGTCCCAATCGGCGTACTCCACGGAGTAGGCATTGTCATCGTCGCCGCCGGCGTCACGGTACATCGTCAGGCCGCGCGGATCGGGCGTGCACAGATCCGTCTGGCCACTGGGGTTCATTTCGTTGCCGAGGTGGTTGTCGATACCGGCGACACTCGACGCATGGGCCATGACGCCCCCCAGAGCGAGTGCCAGCGGGCTGAGGGCGAACAGGGGTTGCACGGGGTTCATCGATGCATCCCCACGCCGGCGGGGTGGTTGGCCCCATGGATCTGCGCATGGCGGATTGGCAGTGGCGCCGTCTTGCGCAGGAAGCGATGGGCGCTGCGCAGGGATTCCATGGACAAGCTGTGCGTGACGGTGGCCTTCGTCGCGCTCGTCGAGCAGGGCTCCTACACCCTCGCCGCCGAGAAGATCGACGGCAGAGAATCCGTCGTCAGCCAACGCATCCAGCGCCTGGAGGACAGCTTGGGCGCGTGTCTCGTCAACCGGACGACGCGCGGTGTCTCCATCACCGAGAGTGGCCAGGCGCTCTATCGCCGCTGCCTCAAGACCCTGACCGCGCGCACGGTCGGGCGGACACGTGTCGTCCTGGTGGCCTCCCCGGCCTAGCTCGCGGCCCACCGCACGCCGACCGTGCCCGAAGACCTCGCCGGCCTCGACTGCATCTTCGACACCAACAAGCAAGGGCCAGTGGGAGACCGACTCCAAGGACGGTCCGGCCCGTGTCACCGTCACCCCGGATGAGCCTCAACAGCGCCGACGGCGTACGTGTCGCAGCCCTGAAGGGCGTCGGCATCGCGCGCTGCTTCGCGTTCCTTGTGCGGGACGACCTCGAGGCCGGCCGCCTTGTCGACGTGCTGCCCGAGGTGGCGCGACAGGATCTGCCGCTCCAGATCGTGTTTCCGCACCGCACGCTGATGCCCGAGAAGACCCGCGCCGCCATCGATCACATTGCCGACTCACTCAGGGCCCAGCTGGCCGCTGACGGTGGGGAGGTGGTTCCTGCGTCCTATGACGCGACGCCGACCTGACCCCGGACGCCAGTCACGGGTCCATCGCGTCCGTCCACACCATGCGTCCCTGGGCCGCGTCCTGCAGGTGCTCCGCGAACGCGGGCAGCGCATCCATCGCCAAGCGGAACGTCACCTGCACTGCCTCCCCGTGCGTCACATCGAGCAATTCGGCGCCGGCCTGCGCCAGCTCGCGACGCACCAGGCCTTCGAGCGCATAGGGCACGACACAGCTGACGGTCTGCCGAGCCACGATGGGCACCCGCTCTGCCCCGGCCAGCGCCTGGGCGACGGCATCGGTGTAGGCCCGCACCAGTCCGCCGGCCCCCAGCTTCACGCCGCCGTAGTAGCGCACGACGGTCGCCAGCACGCCTTCGAGGTCCTGGTGGCGCAGCACGTCCAGCATGGGGCGGCCCGCGGTTCCGCTCGGCTCACCATCGTCCACAGCGGCGGACTGACCGCCGGCCATCAGGGCCCAGCAGACATGGGACGCCGCCGGATGGGCTCGCCACAGCCCCGCCACCACCTGCTGGGCGGCAGCCCGGTCGGCCACCGGCTGGACACAGGCGATGAAGCGGCTTTTTCTGATCAGGAGTTCGCTGTCGACCGGGGCGGCCAGGGTGTGGGGCATAGGGTGACAGTCAATCGGGACGCCCGATGCTACCGCTGCTTGGCCCGTCACCTCCAGTCCGGGCCGTGTGGCGCGGCATGCGCTGGCGGCGGGTGGCCGCGCTCAACGGCGGGCGGCCAGCCAGTCGGCGAGATCCTTGGGGTCGGCGAATTCGTCCACTGCGCGGGCCATCACGCCCGGCTGGGCGGCCTCGAGCTGATGCGCCAGATCGGCACCTGGTCCCAGTTCGATGGCCACATCGACCGCCAGCGACGCCAGCGTTTCCAGGCACCAGTCCCAGCGCAGGGCCTCTGCCAGCTGTCGGGACAGACTGGCCTGCGCCTCGCTCGCGCGCCGCTGGAGCATGCCGTCGATGCCTGCGATCACCGGCACCGCGGGCTCGCGCATCGGTGTCCGGCCGAGGGCCGCCGCAAACGGCGCCACGGCCCCGCCCAGCCAACGGGTGTGCGACGGGACCGAGACCGGCAGGCGCTTGAGATCGGCGCTCGCCAGCATCGGGTCGGCGACAAACGCCACCATGGCGGCTGCCGGCCCCCCCAGCACGAGGTCGCCCCCCGGCCGGTGGATCGCCACGGCCACGCCGTGCCGGGCCATGGCGTCGCTGCGCGTGGCCCGCAAGGCCAGCGGCGTACGGCCTCGCCACAGGGCCATGCAGCTGCCACCGACCGGGCCTGAGGGCGCGCAGGCATCCATCAGGCGCGCCCGTTGGCGCACCAGGGTGAGTGTATCGACCGCCGAGAGCGCGCCAGCGACGTGCCAGGCGATCACCTCGCCCAGCGAATAGCCGGCCACGACGCAAGGCGAACCGTCGAGCAGGGGCGAAAGGCGCTGCCAGTTGGCCAGTTGCACCAGAGCAATGGCGAACTGGGCGTTGGCGTTGGCGAAGATGTCGTGCTCTCCCAGTCCGCGCCACCAGTCGTCGACCGGTTGTCCGAGGATGCGCGAAGCGATGTCGCGCAGGTCGGCGCAATCCGGAGCCTCGAACACTGGATCGAGCATCTCGCGATGCTGCCCGGCCTGCCCGGAGCACAGGATGGCCAGCCTCATGCGTCACGGAGCTGATGGACCAGCCACACCGCCGCGACCAGATCGGCACTGCCGCCGGGGCTGAGGTGCCGTTGCACCATCCAGGCGTGCATGTGGATGAGGCGGTCGCGCCAGGCCGGGTGGCGCACACCGCCGTCATGCTCGAAGGCATGGGCGGCCGATTGCACATCGGCCAGACCCGCGGCACCACCGCGCCACAGCAGGTTGGTGTCGTCGAGTCGCGCCATGAGGGCCATGAGCGTGCCGATGAGCGCCGCTTCTTCGTCGATGCCGTCGGCGAGCAGCGCACGTAACGCGGGCAGCCCCACGCGATACACCGCGGGAAAACCGCCGGCTGCCTGTGCACGGGCGCCGCC
>JBNLCM010000075.1:0-9030 GCA_050303815.1 Rhodocyclaceae bacterium | reverse complement strand
CATGCACGTGATCTTCGACGTGCCGATGTCCAGCCCAACGATCAGATCCTTTTGTTCCTTGCTCATTTCCTCGCCTTGTCCGGCGCACTGCCGTCCATTGGTCGCATGACATATCCACCCGGGTAGCGAAGGTCTACCTCCGCCACTTCGATTTCTGCCCTTGCCTGCGCCGTCGGGAAGGTACTGACGAAGTCGCGCAGCCGGTGATCGGTCGGCGCGCTCTCCTGGTCGCGTCCCAGCTGGATCACGAGGCCGTCGTCGAGCCGCAGCTGCCAGGCCTCGCGCGGCGACAGCGTGACCTCGACCAGGGCCGAACCCAGCGGCGCGACCGCATCGACGAGCCCGCCGAAGCGGTTCAGCACATAGGCCGCCGTCCCCTCGGGACCGGAGAGCTTGGGCATCGTGGCATTGGACGCGGCGATGAAGACCTCGCCCTGGCGATTGACCAGGCGGGTTTCGCCACTGCCGTCCGGGCTCCAGTAGGCGACCGCCACGTGCTCCTCAAGGCGCAGTTCGAGCGTGTCGGGCCAGTGGCGCCGGACCTCGGCCTTGCGGACCCAGGGCAGCTTCTCGAAGGTCTCGCGCACGCGCTCCAGGTCCACGGTGAAGAAGTTGCCGTCCACGGCGGTACGCGCGGCATACGCCAGCTGCTCTTCGGTCACCTGCGCCGGCGGCGTCACCACCACCACCTCGCCGAGCGGGAACAGGGGCTGGCGCAGGAACCAGGTGAAGCCCGCGTAGGCCAGCGCGGTCGTACCGAACAGCAGGCACAGGTCGGCCGCCAGGTTGAGCAGCGCCGGACGGTCCCACAGGCCGAGTCCGCGGCGGCGCGGCGCCTCGCCCCCTCCCGGGCGGGCGGTGCGGCCGGATGCAGCGCGGCGGCGCGGTTCAGCCAAGGCGGGCCTCCTCGAGGATGCGCAGGCACAGGGGGCCAAACTCGAGACCGGCCGCACGGGCGGACATGGGCACCAGCGAATGGCCCGTCATGCCCGGCGCGGTGTTCATCTCCAGCAGCGTGAAGCTGCCGTCCGGGCGCAGGATCAGGTCGGCCCGCCCCCAGCCACGGCACCCGAGCACGCGGGCGCTTTGCAGGACCAGGTCGCGCATCTGCTGTTCCAGCGCATCGGGCAGGCCCGCCGGACAGAAGTACTGGGTGTCGTCCGTGAAGTATTTGTGCTGGTAGTCGTAGTTGCCGTCGGGTGCGACGATGCGCACCAGCGGCAGGGCGGTGTCGCCCAGGAAGGGGCCGGTGAGCTCCTGGCCCTCGACGAATTCCTCGGCCAGGACGAGGCTGTCGTACTTCGCGGCGAGCGCCCACGCGGCCTGCAGCTGGTCGGCTGCGGTGACCTTGGTGGCGCCCATGCTGCTGCCTTCGTGAGCCGGCTTGACAAAGATCGGCAGGCCCAACTCGGCCACCACGGCATCCCAGTCGCTGTCGGCTTCAAGAATCGCGTAGCGCGGCGTGGGCAGGCCGGCCGACTGCCAGACCATCTTGGTGCGCCATTTGTCCATCGACAGGGCCGAGGCCATGACGCCACTGCCGGTGTAGGGGATGCCCATCAGCTCCAGCGCACCCTGCACGGTACCGTCTTCGCCGCCCCGGCCATGCAGGATCACGAAGGCCCGGTCGAAGCCTTCCTCCTTGAGGGCATGGAGGTCACGTTCGGCCGGGTCGAAGGGGTGCGCGTCGACGCCCTCGCCACGGAGTGCATCGAGCACCGCTCGGCCGGACATCAGCGACACGTCCCGCTCCGCCGAGCTGCCACCGAACAGAACCGCGACCTTACCGAGTTGCTGCGTCATTGCCCCTATTCCTCGCTGCTCGCCAGCTTGCCGGGCACCCCGCCGATCGAGCCGGCGCCCATCGTGATCACCACGTCCCCGTCCTGCGCACTGCTCAGCACCGTCTCCGGCATCTCGGCGATGTCCTCCACGAAGATCGGCTCGACCTTGCCGGCAACCCGGATCGCGCGGGCCAGCGAGCGGCCGTCCGCCGCCACGATCGGCGCCTCGCCAGCGGCATAGACCTCGGACAGCAGCAGCAGGTCGGCACCGGCCAGCACACGCACGAGATCCTCGAAGCAATCGCGGGTGCGGGTGTAGCGGTGGGGCTGGAAGGCGAGCACGATGCGGCGGCCCGGAAAGGCGCCGCGGGCGGCCTCGAGCGTGGCGGCCATTTCCGCCGGGTGGTGGCCGTAGTCGTCGATGAGGGTGAAGCTGCCACCGGATGCGAGGGTCACTTCGCCGTAGCGCTGGAAGCGGCGTCCGACACCGCGAAACTCGTCCAGCGCACGTGCGATCGCTTCGTCGGGAACGCCGACTTCGGTGGCCACCGCCACCGCGGCAAGGGCGTTCTGGACGTTGTGGATGCCGGGCAGGTTCAGCACTACCGGAAAGCGGGAGATGCTGCCGTTCTGGCGCACGACGTCAAAACGCATGCGCCCGCCCTCGGCGTGCACATTCTCGGCCCGCACCGAGGCGGTCGGCGAGATGCCGTAGCGGACGATCTGTTTGGAGACCAGCGGCATGATCGAGCGCACGTGGGGGTCGTCCTCGCACAGCACGGCCACGCCATAGAACGGCAGGTGCTGAAGAAAATCGACGAAGGTCTGCTTGAGCCGGGCGAAGTCGTGCCCGTAGGTTTCCATATGGTCGGCATCGATGTTGGTGACCACCGAGATAACCGGATTGATCATCAGGAACGAAGCGTCCGACTCGTCCGCTTCGGCGACCAGGAAGTCGCCCTTGCCGAGGCGGGCATTGGCGCCCGCCGCGTTGAGGCGGCCACCGATCACGAAGGTCGGGTCCATCCCGCCTTCCGCGAGGATGCTCGCCACCAGCGAGGTGGTCGTCGTCTTGCCGTGGGTGCCCGCGATGGCAATGCCCTGCTTCAGGCGCATCAGCTCGGCCAGCATCTGGGCACGCGGCACCACGGGGACCTGTGCCGCCCGGGCGGCCAGGACCTCGGGGTTGTCGCCGCGCACGGCGGTCGAGGTCACGATCGCGTCGGCGCCGACAATGTGCTCGCGGGCGTGCCCGGTGACCACCCGGGCCCCGAGTGACTCGAGCCGGCGTGTCGCTGCGTTGCTGCCCAGGTCGGATCCGCTGACCGTGTAGCCGAGGTTGACCAGCACCTCGGCGATGCCGCTCATGCCCGAGCCGCCGATGCCCACGAAATGGATGTGCTTGACCTTGTGCTTCATGCCCTCTCTCCTGCGGCCAGTTGCTCGCACACCGTCGCCACCCGTTCGGCGGCATCGGGTCGTGCCAGCTGACGGGCCCGACGCGCCATGTCGAGCAGACGGTCCCGGTCAAGTTCATCGATGAGCTGCGCCAGGCGCTCGGGCGTCAGCTGCGCCTGTGGCAGCAGCATCGCGCCCCCCTGGTCGGACAGGAAGCGCGCGTTGCGGGTCTGGTGATCGTCGACCGCGTGCGGCAGCGGCACGAGCACGCTGCCGACACCGACCGCCGCCAGCTCCGCAACGGTCAGCGCACCCGCCCGGCAGATCACCAGGTCGGCCTGCGCGTAGCGGTCGGCCATGTCGTCGATGAACGGCAGCAGCTCACCCGCTACGCCCGCCGCCTCATAGGCCGCGACGAGGGCCTCGAACTGCTTCTCTCCCGCCTGATGCGTGACTTGGGGGCGACGGTCGACGGGCAACCGTGCCAGCGCCCGGGGCAGGGTGTCGTTGAGGACCCGCGCGCCGAGGCTGCCGCCCACCACCAGCAGGCGCAGGGGGCCGCCACGACCCGCGAACCGGTGCTCCGGCGCCGGCAGGCGGGCGATGTCTTCGCGGACCGGGTTGCCGACCCACTGTCCCTTGGCCAGGGCATCGGGAAAGCCGGACAGCACCTGGTCAGCGATACCGGCGAGGACCCGGTTGGCGAGTCCCGCGACGGCGTTCTGCTCGTGGAGCACCAGCGGGTGGCCGAACAGGGACGCCATCATGCCGCCGGGGAAGCTCACATAGCCGCCCATGCCGAGGACCACGTCCGGCCGCACGCGGCGCAGGGCGCGCGCGGCCTGCCAGAAGCCCCGCAGCAGGTTGAAGGGGAGCAGGAGCTTGCGCACCAGTCCCTTGCCACGCAGGGCCGAAAAACGGATCCAGGCCATGTCGAAGCCGCGTGGGGGTACGAGGCGGGCCTCCATGCCTTCCGGATTGCCCATCCAGGCCACTCGCCAGCCACGCGCGTGCAGCACGTCGGCCACCGCAAGTCCGGGGTAGATGTGTCCGCCCGTGCCACCGGCCATGACGAGGAGCGTTCTCATGCCCGTCCCCTCGTGATCTGGCGGTTCTCCCAGTCGACGCGCAGCAGCACCGCGAGGGCGATGCAGTTGGCGACGATCCCTGACCCGCCAAAGCTCATCAGCGGCAAGGTCAGCCCCTTGGTCGGCAGCAGGCCGGTATTGACCCCCATGTTGATGAAGGACTGGACGCCGAGCCACAGGCCGATCCCCTGAGCGACGAGCCCCGGGAAGAAGCGCTCGAGCTGGATCGCCTTGCGGCCGATCGCGAATGCCCGCTGGACCACCAGAGCGAAAAGCGCCACGACCACCAGGACACCGACGAAGCCGAGCTCCTCGGCAATCACGGCCAACAGGAAATCTGTGTGGGCTTCCGGCAGGTAGAAGAGCTTCTCGATGCTCGCCCCCAGGCCGACCCCGAACCATTCCCCGCGGCCGAACGCAATCAGAGCGTGGGAGAGCTGGTAGCCGTTGCCGAAGGGGTCGCGCCAGGGGTCCATGAAGCCCAGGATCCGGTCGCGCCGGTAAGGCGACAGCCAGATCAGGAGCATGAACCCGACCACCGCGACGACGAGCAGGCCGACGAAGATCCTGACGTTGATGCCCCCCAGGAAGAGGATGCCGAAGGCGACCACGGTGATCACGACGAAGGCGCCAAAGTCCGGCTCTCGCAGCAGGAGGGCACCGACGAAGAGAATCACGCCCGCCATCGGCAGGAAGGCGCGCTTGATGCTCGACATGTGTGGCAGCTTTCGCACCGTGTAGTCGGCCGCGTAGAGCGCCGCGAAGAGCTTCATCAGCTCGCTCGGCTGGAGATTGACCGGGCCCATCGGGAGCCAGCGACGGGCCCCATTGACCTCTCGACCGATCCCCGGAAACAGCACCGCCAGGAGCAGCAGGACACCGAGACCGAAGAGCCAGGGCGAGGCCTCCTGCCAGATCCGCAGCGGAACCTGGAAGGCCAGCGTGCCGGCGACGACCCCGATCATCATGAAGATCGCGTGGCGCACGAGAAAGTAGCTGGACTGGTAGCCGGTGAACTTGCTGCCCTCGGCCATCGCGATCGAGGATGAATAGACCATCACGAGGCCGAGCAGCAGGAGGGCCATGGCGGCCCAGATCAGCAGCAGATCGAGTTCCGCCGGCGGCTTGCCCGGCTGCGTCAGGCGGCTCACCGCGCGCGACGTGGCGACGCTGCGGGTCTCGTGGCCCGACTGCAGAAGTCCGATGGGCAGCGCGAGCTTCATGCCGCCTCCACCCCGGGGAGCGCCAGCGCCGCGCTGACAAAGGCCTCGCCGCGGACCGCATAGTTGCGGAACATGTCGAGGCTCGAACACGCGGGCGAGAGCAGGACGGCATCGCCGGGCTGCGCAAGCGCGGCGGCGCGGCCGACTGCCGAGGCCATGCCGTCGCAGCGCTCGATGGGCACCCCGCAACCGGCCAGGGCGCGCTCGACCAGGGGCGCATCGCGTCCAATCAGCAGAACGGCGCGGGCGTGCCGGGCAATGGCCGGGGCGAGGGGCGAGAAGTCCTGCCCCTTTCCGTCGCCGCCGGCGATCAGCACGACCCGCCGCGCGAGGCCCTCGAGAGCGGCCAGCGTGGCCCCCACGTTGGTGCCCTTCGAGTCGTTGTAGAAGGTCACCCCGTCGCCACGGACAGCCACCTTCTGGACCCGGTGCGGCAAGCCGGCGAAGCGGATCAGTGCCTCGACGAGCGGCGCCCACGGCAGATCGATGGCGCGGCACAGGGCGAGCGCGGCGAGGGCATTGGCCAGGTTGTGGGTTCCGGACAGCTGAAGCGTTGCGGCATCCAGCGGCGCGTGCCCGGGCAGGACCAGCTGCACGCCATCACGACCGAACGCGAGACCGTAGCCGCCCTTGGCCGGCTGGTCGGTGCCGAAGCTCGTCACGTTCCGCCCCGGCCGGCGCATGGCCATGACGGCCGGATCCTGCCGGTTGAGGACCATGACGCCATCCCCATCGAAGATGCGCGCCTTGGTCGCCGCATACGCGGCAAGGTCAGTGTAGCGGTCGAGGTGATCGTCACTGATGTTCAACACGGCTGCCGCATCCGGTGCGAGCCCCTGCATCGTCTCGATCTGGAAGCTCGACAGCTCCAGGACCCAGACATCGGGCAGGGGTTCGCCCGCATCGAGGGTGTCCACCAGAACGTCCAGCGCCGCCGGGCTGATGTTGCCGGCCACCGCGGTCCGCAGGCCCGCGGCCCGGCACATGTCCCCCGCCAGGGCGGTTGTGGTGGTCTTGCCGTTGGTACCGGTGATGGCGATGATGCGGCAGGCGGAGCGTGCGGACAGCGCATCCAGGGCTCGCGCCAACAGGGCCATCTCGCCGGTCACGTGGAGGCCACGGCCGCGCGCCTCGGCCACCAGCGGCATGCGGGGGTCGAGCCCCGGGCTGATTGCCACGGTGTCGACCCCGTCGAGCAGGCTCGGGGCGAACGGACCAAAGGCGACGCGCACGGCGGGCCACTCCCGTTGCAGTCGCTCAGCGCCGGGCGGATTGTCACGGCTGTCTGCGACCCGCACGCGGGCCCCCGCGCGGGCGAGCCAGCGGGTCATCGCAAGGCCCGACTCTCCGAGCCCGAGCACCAGCACCGACTTGTCTTTCCAGGCTTGGCTCATCGTCTAGCGCAGCTTCAGGGTGGAGAGGCCGAACAGGACCAGCATGATCGTGATGATCCAGAACCGGACCACGACCTGCGTCTCTTTCCAGCCGCCGAGTTCATAGTGGTGATGCAGGGGCGCCATGCGGAAGATCCGCTTGCCGCCCGTCATGCGGAAGTAGAAGACCTGGACCATTACCGAGAGTGCTTCGGCGACGAACAGGCCACCCATGATGAAGAGGACGATTTCCTGGCGGACGATGACGGCCACGGTACCCATCGCGGCCCCCAGGGCCAGGGCGCCGACGTCGCCCATGAAGACCTCGGCCGGGTAGGCGTTGAACCACAGGAAGCCCAGGCCGGCGCCACACATCGCGCCGCAAAAGACCGCCAGCTCGCTGGCGCCGGCGATGTAGGGAAGACCGAGATACTTCGAAAAGCCGGCGTGGCCCGCGACATAGGCGAAGACCGCGAGGGCGGCGGACACCATGACGGTCGGCATGATCGCGAGGCCGTCGAGGCCGTCGGTCAGGTTGACCGAATGGCTGGTGCCATTGATGACGAAGTAGGACAGCACGACGAAGCCGACCGCGCCCAGGGGATAGGCCACCGACTTGAAGAACGGCACGATCAATTCGATCTGCGCAGGCTCGGTTGCCGTCACGCCCAGATAGACCGCGGCGCTCGCCGCGATCAGGGAGGTCCAGAGATACTTCCATCGGCTCGCCAGACCATTGGGGTCGCGGTGCACGACCTTCTTCCAGTCGTCCACCCAGCCGACCGCGCCAAAGCCCAGGGTCACCAGCAGCACGGTCCACATGTAGCGGTTGGAAAGGTCGCCCCACAACAGCATGGTGATGGCGATCGCGATCAGGATCAGCGCGCCGCCCATCGTCGGGGTGCCGGCCTTGGTCAGGTGGGACTTGGGGCCGTCATCGCGCACGGCCTGCCCGATCTTCTTGGCCGCCAGCCAGCGGATCACCGCCGGGCCGAAGATGAAGGAGATCACCAGCGCCGTCAGGGCGGCCAGGACCGTGCGCAGCGTGATATAGCCGAACACGTTGAAGGCCCTGATGTCCTGTGCGAGCCAGTTGGCGATTTCCAGCAGCATTGTCGGTTCTTGTCCCGTATGCCGGCGACAGCCGGCAATCCGATTCCTCAGTTCCTGGGCACGACGATCGCGTCGACCACCCGTTCCATTTGCATGAAGCGCGACCCCTTCACCAGCACCACGGTGTCCGCATCCATGACCTTGCGCAGCGCCGCGGCGAGATCGTCGACGCGGGAGAAATGACGCCCGCCGTCGCCGAAATTACGGGCGGCCACCTCGCTCATTTCGCCCAACGCGAAGAGCTGATCGATGCCCTGGCTCTTGGCATAGCCACCCACCTCGTCATGCAGTTGTGCGCTGTTCGGTCCGATCTCCCCCATGTCGCCCAGCACCAGCACGGTGCGGCCGGGCGTGGCGGCCAGCACGTCGATGCCGGCCCTGACGGAATCGGGATTGGCGTTGTAGGTGTCGTCGATGACAACCGCGGCATGGACCCCCGCCTTGCGTTCCAGCCGGCCCTTGGTGCCGGTGTAGGCCTCCAGGCCGCGGCGCACGGCCTCGATCGTCGCGCCTGCGCCGAGGGTGGCCGAGATCGCGGCCAGCGCGTTGAGCACGTTGTGGCGACCCGGCACGAGGAGCTCGATGCCCGCATTGCCGACGGGAGTGTGCACCGTAAGGGTCGATCCCTGCCCTTTCAGGATGTAAGCACCCGACACGTCGGCGGCCTGTTCGACCCCGAACCGCACGGTGCGATGGCCACCGGCCAGGGCCCCCCAAAGGGCGGCGTGGGGATCGTCGGCATTGACGACGGCGGTCCCGTCTTCGGCCAGGCCGCCGTAGATCGCGCCCTTTTCGCGCGCCACGTCGTCCAGACCGCCCATGCCGGCCAGGTGGGCCCGGTGCGCGTTGGTCACCAGCGCCACGGTCGGCCTCGCGATCGACGCCAGGTAGGCGATCTCGCCAGGCCGGTTCATGCCCAACTCGACGATGGCGTAGCGGTGTGCGTGTCGCAGTCCCAGCACCGTCAGGGGCAGGCCGATGTCATTGTTCAGGTTGCCGCGGGTCGCCAGCACCGCGCCGGCCGGATCGGCGCCGTCCAGCGCGGCCTGCG
>JBNLCM010000074.1:0-4895 GCA_050303815.1 Rhodocyclaceae bacterium | reverse complement strand
GGGGCATCAACCCCTACGCGCTGGGCTTCGCGATGTGGCAGGACATCAAGCGGATCTGCGAGGACCCGACCGACGAGGATCGGGCCTGGTTCCCCGAGATTGCCGGCAGCGACTGGCTCGAGACCTTCGACTTCGCGATGCGCAACTTCAAGGACGAGAGCTTCATTGCCCAATACCTCTCGCCCAAGGTCATGCGCGATTTCAAGCTCTTCGCCATCGAGGACGACGACCGCGAGCACAAGCTGCGCGTCGCGGCGATCCACGATGAGACCGGCTTCCGCCACATCCGCGAGACGCTCTCGGAGCAGTACAACCTAGGCAACCGCGAACCTTACATCCAGGTCTGGAACGTCGACCTGCGGGGCGACCGCTCGCTGACGCTGCGCCACCACGAGCACAAGCGCCGGCCTCTCGGCAAGACGACTGACCAGGTCATGAAGCACCTGGCACGGTTGTGGGGCTTTACGGTACGCCTCGAGACCATCAAGCCCGATGGCGGCATCGAATTGGTGCAGGAAGCGCGCATCGAGAAGCGACATCCGACCTAACCCCCAGCAATGCCCCATTACCGGGGCATTTGCACCACATTTTTCGCCCCACACGCCCCAGCCTGGGGAATTCGCCCCAATTTCATTTGGGTCCTTGCACCGTTTTTGACTACCATCAAGGAACCGCGCGGCACCAAGGAAGAGCATCAGCTCTAACTTGAATGCGCTCAGCCGGAGCCAGTTCCTTGCAACCGCAGCGTCGATCGTTCCTCCTGGGCCGGGTGGTCAGCCGTACCTTCCCCAGACCACCCGGCACCCTCCCCGATGCCGATCTCTCCCGCCAGTGTGACGCCTGTGGCCTCTGCGCCCAAGCCTGCCCCACCCGGATCGTCGTACTGACGGAAGGGCTCCCGCGCCTTGATTTCACGGCCGGGGAATGCACCTTCTGCCAACGCTGCGGAGAGGCCTGCCCGACAGGTGCCATCCGCCCGACCGACAGCCGCCGCATACCGTGGCTGGCATCGATCGGGGCCGCCTGTCTCGCGGTCCGGGGCGTCGAGTGCCGCACCTGCGGCGAGCACTGCGATGCCAGAGCCATCCGCTTCCTGCCGGTCGCGGGCCGGCCCCGCCTGCCTGAAGTGGATCAGGAGAGCTGCACGGGTTGCGGTGCCTGCATGGCGCCCTGCCCGACCGTGGCCATTGAGTTCAACCCCATGACGGAGTGCACTGCATGAAGATCGTGAGTCTCGTCCTGCGCGCTCGCGCGGACGACTTTGACAGCCTGAAGCAGGGCGCCCTGGCGATTCCCGGCGTCGAATACCAGGCCCAGGACGTGGAGCGCGGCGTCGTGATCGTGACGGTCGAGGATGGGCCGGGGTATGCCCTGGCCGACTCGATGGTTGCTGTCGGCCGGCTGCCCGAGGTTCAGAGCCTGACCCTCGCCTACGAATACACCGATGAAGGTCTCGAATTACAGGAGGCATGACCATGAGCATGAATCGACGCGAATTCATCAAGTCCAACGCCGTCGCCGCGGCGGCCACAACAGCCGGTATCTCGGTGCCTGTGGTCGCGCAGGCCGCTGACGCGCTGGCCACCGACGTGCGCTGGGACAAGGCGGCATGCCGCTTCTGTGGCACCGGCTGCTCCGTGCTCGTGGGCGTGCAGGACGGCCGCGTGGTCGGCACCCAGGGCGATCCCGATGCACCGGTCAACCGCGGCCTGAACTGCATCAAGGGCTACTTCCTGTCCAAGATCATGTACGGCGAGGACCGCCTGACCAAGCCGCTGCTGCGGATGAAGGACGGCAAGTACGCGAAGGACGGCGACTTCACCCCGATCACCTGGGATCAGGCCTTCGACATCATGGCCGAGAAGTGGAAGACCGCCCTGGCCAACGACCTGAAGGCCAACGAGGGCAAGCCCGCCAACGAGCTGACCTCCACGGTCGGCATGTTCGGGTCGGGCCAATGGACGGTGTGGGAAGGCTATGCCGCGTCCAAGCTCTGGAAGGCCGGCTTCCGCTCCAACAACATCGACCCGAACGCTCGCCACTGCATGGCATCGGCCGTCGCCGGCTTCATCCGGACCTTCGGCATCGACGAGCCGATGGGCTGCTACGACGACCTGGAGAACGCCGACGCCTTCGTGCTGTGGGGTTCCAACATGGCCGAGATGCACCCGATCCTGTGGTCGCGCCTGACCGACCGGCGCCTGACCCACAAGGGCTGCGAGGTGCATGTGCTATCCACCTTCGAGCACCGCTCCTTCGAGCTGGCGGACAACGGCATGATCTTCACGCCGCAGACCGACCTGGCGATCCTCAACTACATCGCCAACTACATCATCCAGCACAAGGCCGTCGACACCGAGTTCGTCACCAAGCACACGAACTTCCGGATGGGCAACGCCGACATCGGCTACGGCCTGCGCCCGACCGATCCGCGCGAGAAGGCGGCCAAGAATGCGACCAAGGCCGGCGGATCCAAGGAAATCAGCTTCGACGAGTACGCGGCCTTCGTGTCGGAGTACACCCTCGAAAAGACGGTTGAACTCTCCGGCGTGCCCGCCGAGCGGCTCGAGCGCCTCGCCAAGCTTTACGCCGACCCGAGCAAGAAGGTCGTGTCGTACTGGACGATGGGCTTCAACCAGCACACACGGGGTACCTGGGCCAACAACCTCATCTACAACGTGCACCTCTTGACCGGCAAGATCTCGAAGCCGGGCTGCGGCCCCTTCTCGCTCACCGGCCAGCCGTCGGCCTGCGGTACGGCCCGCGAGGTCGGCACCTTCGCCCACCGGTTGCCGGCCGACCTGGTCGTCGCGAAGCCGGAGCACCGGGCCTTCTCCGAGAAGATCTGGAAACTGCCGGAGGGCTTCCTCAACGGCAAGGTCGGCTACCACGCCGTGCTGCAGAGCCGGATGCTCAAGGACGGCAAGCTCAAGTGCTACTGGGTCACCTGCAACAACAACATGCAGGCCGGCCCGAACACCAACGACGAGACCTATCCGGGCTGGCGCAACCCCGAGACCTTCGTCGTCGTCTCGGATCCGTACCCGACCGTCTCCGCGCTGTCCGCCGACCTGATCCTGCCGACCGCCATGTGGACTGAAAAGGAAGGCGCCTACGGCAACGCCGAGCGCCGCACCCAGTTCTGGCGCCAGCAGGTGGCACCGCCGGGCGAGGCCAAGTCCGATCTCTGGCAATTCGTCGAGTTCGCCAAGCGCTTCAAAGTGGAGGAGGCCTGGCCGGCCGACATGATCGCGAAGAAGCCAGAGTACAAGGGCAAGACCCTGTACGACGTGCTCTTCGCCAACGGCCAGGTGGACAAATACCCGCTCTCCGACGTGGCAAAGGCCAACGACCACGCCTGGACCGGCTATATGAACGACGAGTCGAAGGAACTCGGCTACTACCTGCAGAAGGGCTTGTTCGAGGAATACGCCAGCTTCGGCCGCGGCCACGGTCACGACCTGGCCGACTTCGACGCTTACCACAAGGCCCGCGGCCTTCGCTGGCCCGTGGTGGACGGCAAGGAGACCCTGTGGCGCTTCCGCGAGGGCTACGATCCTTACGTCACCGCCGGTG
This sequence comes from Rhodocyclaceae bacterium, assembly GCA_050303815.1. Taxonomy (GTDB): domain Bacteria; phylum Pseudomonadota; class Gammaproteobacteria; order Burkholderiales; family Rhodocyclaceae; genus Cognatazoarcus. The sequence goes on along the minus strand of JBNLCM010000074.1, from coordinate 1,319 downwards.
CCGACATCGAGTTCTACGGCAAACCGGACAAGCGCGCGGTCATCTTCGCGCTTCCGTACGAACCGCCGGCAGAGAGCCCAGACCAGGACTTCGACATGTGGCTCTGCACGGGCCGCGTGCTGGAGCACTGGCACACCGGCTCCATGACCCGTCGGGTACCCGAACTGCACCGCTCGGTGCCGGAAGCCCAGGTCTTCATGAACCCCGACGACGCGGCCCGTCGAGGCCTGCAACGGGGCATGAAGGTCAAGGTCGCCTCGCGCCGTGGCGAGATCGTCGCCACCCTCGAAACCCGCGGCCGCAACAAGCCGCCGATCGGCCTCGTCTTCGTGCCCTTCTTCGACGAGGGCCGGCTGGTGAACAAGCTGACGCTGGACGCCACCTGCCCGATCTCGAAAGAAACCGACTTCAAGAAGTGCGCGGTGAAGGTCACCAAGGCCTGATCCCGCGATGCACGCCCCGCCGCCCTGTGCGGCGGGCCTGCGCCCCACGAACCCTGAGCACTCACGACGATGAACGCCCCGCGCCCAGACCGGTCGTCCCCGGAACGCAGCCCCCAGCCGCGCCGCCGTTTCCTCAAGGAAATGGCCGGTGCGGCGGGGGGCGCGTGCCTGGTGTCGATGGGCGTGGGTCTCGTCGCGACCGAAGCCTCCGCCCGGCCCGCAACCGCCCTGCGCCCGCCCGGAGCCCTGGCCGAACCCGAATTCCTGGCGGCCTGCGTCCGCTGCGGCCTGTGTGTGCGCGACTGCCCCTATGACACGCTCAGGCTCTCCGAGCTGGGCGACAACGTGGCGACAGGCACCCCCTACTTCGACGCCCGCGCGGTACCGTGCGAGATGTGCGAGGACATTCCCTGCATCGTGGCGTGCCCGACCGGCGCCCTTGACCATGCGCTGACCGATATCGGCAAGGCCCGGATGGGTCTCGCCGTGCTGATCGATCAGGAGACCTGCCTCAACTTCCTCGGCCTGCGTTGTGACGTCTGCTATCGGGTCTGCCCGGCAATCGACAAGGCCATCACCCTCGAGCTGGTGCACAACCCCCGCTCGGACCGCCACGCAATGCTGTTGCCGACCGTCCACTCCGACGCCTGTACCGGCTGCGGCAAGTGTGAGCACGCCTGCGTGCTACCCGAGGCCGCCATCAAGGTCCTGCCTCACAAGCTCGCCCAGGGCAGGTCCGCCGATCACTATCGCAAGGGCTGGGAAGAGAAGGACCGCGCCGGCGGTTCCCTGATCGGCGACCAGACCCAGCTGCCCATGCGCGGACTGGAGGATCGCCAGTAAGGCGATACACGCGTCGCACCGGACTACAAACCG
>JBNLCM010000073.1:0-52356 GCA_050303815.1 Rhodocyclaceae bacterium | reverse complement strand
GGCGTTGCGTGGTCTGTCACGCCTGTTACGACGCCCCCTGCCAGCTCAACCTGGCGAGCTGGCAGGGGCTGGCGCGCGGTGCCAGCAAGCAGCGGGTCTATGAGGGCACGCGGCTCAAGGCGATCGCACCGACGCGGCTGTTCATCGATGCGCAAACCCCGGATGAATGGCGTGCGCTCGACTTCCACCCGGTGTTGGGCGATGACGAAGGTGGGCCCGGCGCCAGCCTGCTGACGGGCGTGCTGTCCCAGAAGGCCGCCTACCCGATGCCGACGGGCCCGGTCTTGCCGGAGACCTTCGATTTTTCCCTCGATCGGGCACAGAGCTGCCCGCGTCCCGACGAGTTCGAGCGCTACGTGGCGGAACATCCGGCCGGTGGCATGCCTTACGGACTGCCTGCCCTGACCGACGAGGAACGCGACTCGATCGCGCGCTGGGTCGGGGCTGGCGCGCCGCTGGAAGCGGAAGCGCCGCTGCCCGAGGACATCCGCGCGCAGGTCGACGCGTGGGAGGTCTTCCTCAATGGTTCGTCACCGCGCGAGCGCTTGATGTCGCGCTATCTCTTCGAGCACCTCTTCATCGGCCACCTGCTCATCGAAGGGCGGGCAGGTCGCCACTGGTTCCGCATGATCCGCGCCCATGAGCCGCCGGGCGAAGTGGCGGAGCCCATCGCGACGCGCCAGCCCTTCGACGATCCCGGCGAGGGTCCCGTCCACTACCGGCTCGTGCCGGTTGAATCGGCGCTAGTCGCCAAGACCCACATGCCGTATCGGCTTGATGCGCGGCGCATGGCGCGCTGGCGGTCGCTGTTCATCGACGGGCTGCCGCCGATCGAGCGCCTGCCGGGGTATCGCGATGGCGGGGCCAACCCGTTCGTTGCCTTCCGCGACATCCCGGTGGTGTCTCGCTATCGCTTCCTGCTCGACGACGCGGGCTACTTCGTCGATGGATTCATCAAGGGGCCGGTGTGCCGTGGGCAGGTGGCGCTGAACGTCATCAATGACCGGTTCTGGGTCTTCTTCGCCGATCCGGCGACCCACACCGAGGCGGCCGATGTGTTCCTGGCCGACCATGCCGACGATCTGCGGCTGCCCGGCGAATCGGTCTCCGCGCTTCCGCTCGTATCATGGCACACCTACCGTGAGCGTGAGGCGGCCTACCTGAAGGCGCGGAACGAGTTCCTCCGCAGGGAGGTCGGGACGGCGATTCCCCTCGACATGACGGTTGTCTGGGATGGCGACGGCCGCAATGCCAATGCGGCGCTGACCGTCTTCCGCCACTTCGACAGTGCGAGTGTCGTGCGCGGCCTGGTGGGCGGCCCCCCCAAGACCGCCTGGCTCCTCACCTATCCGATTCTCGAGCGCATCCACTATCTCCTGGTGGCGGGCTTCGATGTGTTCGGCAACGTCGGGCATCAGCTCAATTCCCGCCTCTACATGGATTTCCTTCGCATGGAATCCGAGACCAACCTGCTGGCGCTCCTGCCCCTCGAGACGCGAACCCGCGTGGTTGATCACTGGTACCGGGGCAACGCGGACGAGGTCAAGGCGAAGTTCTATGACGACCAGAAGGCCTTTGGCATCGACACCGCCATCCGCTATCGCAGTGACGATCCTCTTCGGGAGTTGTACGAGCTGCTGCAGGCGCGGGTCGAGCCGGTACGTCGCCATCGCTTTGACGTCGGACTTGCCGGGGACGGGGCCCTGGACGACGGCCTGAGGCGCCTCGCCAGCCTGCGGGGCGAGGGTCTTCAGTGGCTTCCAGAGCTGGCCTTCCTGCGCGTCGTGGACGCTGGGGCCGGCTGGCGGGACTTCACCCTGCTGCGCAACAGCGCGCACACCAACATCTCGCACCTGTTTGCCGAATCACTGAGGCGGGTGCCATCGGAGGACACCCTGACCGTGGCGCGAGGCCTGCTGGGGGCGCACCCCAACGCCTTCTACCGGTTGCGGGTCGCGGACCTTCCGGCGTTCGCCGATGCCGTCGCCGCGCTGCAGGGCGAGGCCGACTACGCCCGGCTGGCCGACCGCTTTGCCATGCGGCGCACCGACCCGGGCTTCTGGCCGCACCTGGACTCGGTCCATGCGGCGGCCCGCGCGGCGGACCCCGCGGGCTTCGGGTTGCTCGACCTGAACCGCCTCGAAAACCGCTGAGCCAGCGCCGACCCTAGCGCACGGTCAGATAGACGAACTTGCGGTCCCAGTCGAGCTGGCCGAGGTAGCGCACCTCGTAGATGTAGCGGCCGGGGTCGAGGCGCGAACGCCCCGAGAGGTCCAGCTTGCTGGCCATCACCCCCGCCTTGCGTCGCGCGCTGTAGGCGCTGTTGCCGTCGCCCGTTTCCGGTGGGTCGACATCGGTCAGGGACCAGATGGTCAGCGCCGGCGCGCCGCGCTGCGCGCCAAGCACCTTGTCGCCGTCACCGGCGGGCTTGAGTTCGAGGGCCAGCGCCTTGTCGCCGTCGATCGGCGCGGGAATCTGCCAGTAGAGATCGCGGATCTCATAGCTGGCCTGAGCGGCCATCGAGCCCAGCGCCTTCTGTCGCGTCTCTTCTTCGATCACTTCCACCGCCTGGCCCGCGACGACGAGGTCGAAGCAACGGCCGATCCGCGTCGAGCAGGGGAGGTATTCGTTGTAGCGGGCGTAGGACGGCGGCGGAACGCCGCCGAAGCAGGCCGTGAGGAGCGACGAGGCGGCCAATGCGGCGGCGGCGGCCAGCGCGCCTGGGCGTCGCGACCCTGTCGTGGCGGATGGGCGATGGCCGGCAGAATTGGGCACGGGCATGATGGTTCGGCTCAGTGGGACACGCGGAAAGTAGCATGCGCGGGCGCGCCGGCATAGCCGGTCTGCCCGGGGCAGCAGTGTGACATTTTTCCAGCGCGAGACGAAGTCTGACACCAGGGGAGAACGGGAGAATCTAGAATTTCGCGTCCTGACAACCGGAATGTCATTGTGGGCCAGTACAAGATCATATTCTCGGGCGAGACGCTTCCCGGACACGACCCCGACGTCGCGCGGGAACAGCTGGCGCAGGCCCTGAAAGCGGGCCCGTCCGCGCGAGAGCGCCTGTTCTCGGGGCGACCGGTCTCGCTCAAGAGCGGGCTGGATGCCGAGCAGGCACAGCGCTACCGCCGGCGCCTGGCCGCGATGGGCGTGGTGGTGCAGGTCGAAGCGCAGGAGCCCGCTGGCCCCGTGCCGACGACGCCCCCGATGCCCGATCCGGCGCCCCCGCCGGTGGCCCCGTCTTCCCGCCTGTCGCTCGAGCCGGCGCCCGATCTTGGTCGGACCACCGAGGCCGCCGGCCCCGACTCGGCGATGGGCCAGGGTGATGCCTTGTCGCTTGTGGAGTCGGTGCTGGCGGACCGGATGGTCTGCCCCAAGTGTGGTCACGAACAACCCAAACGCACCCTGTGTCAGTCCTGCGGTGTGGATATGGCGCGGGTTGCGGCCGCCCAGGCGGAGACGCGCGGCTCGGAGGGCCAGCAAGGCGGTGCCCGTGGGCCATCCTCCGCCCGGGATGAGGCGCCTGCCCTCTATCAGGAAGAGATGGCCGGGAAGCCGAAGCTGATCGGTTTCAGCTTCGAGGGGCGGATGCCGCGGCTGACCTACTTCCTCGGCGGCATCGCCGTGTCCTTGCTGGCCGGCGTGGTCGTGGCGATGGCGGCGGCGCTCGGGCCGATCCTGGCGGGCATTGCGATGTTGGTCATGATGGTCCCCGCCTTCCGGATGAGCGCGATGCGATTCCACGACTTCAACTGGTCCGGCTGGTGGTCGATCCTGCTCTTCGTGCCCTTCGTCGGCAACCTGGTGGCCCTGATCCTGCTCTTCATGCCGGGCAACGACGGGAGCAACGATTACGGGCCCCAGGTCGAGTCGCACGGCTGGAAGCCGGTCCTGATCGCGCTGGCGGTCTTCATCGCCGGCCTGTCCTTCCTGGTGCCCATGTCGATCACCAGCTACCAGGCCTACGCGGCCAAGGCCCGGGCGGCCGAGGGCAAGCATTACCTCGCGAACTACGATGCGAACGTGGATGAGGTCTTCCTGTTCACCTCGGATGATTGCGGGCGATGCCAGCTTCGCCGTCAGCAGTTCGATGAGCTGGGCATCGTGTATACCGAGATGCGTCTCGATGAGGACCCCGAGATGGCGCGGATGCTGGATCGCCGGCTGGCCGAGGGGCCGTACGCCAGCATTCGCAGCCGGCTTCAGCTGCCCTTTGTCGAGGTCAATGGAAACCTGGTACCCAACGATCCGGATCTGCCGGAAATCTCGATTCACTTCCAGGGCCGCTGATCGACGCTGGCGGTGCTGACACGCATCCTGCGGGCTGCATTGCCGCGGGGCTTTTTGGCGGGGTGCAGCATTGTTAAATTCTGGCTGTGTGAAAATTTCCCATTGACTGGAATTCTCGGCGCTCCCTAGGATGGCGCCATCGCAGATACCGGCGCCGGGCCAAGCCCCGCGGGTTGCGGGAGCCGGGCATGAGCCGCGCGCCGCGGCGGCTGGCACGTCAGCGTTGGGGTCTATCGGGAGGAAGCGCCATGCAGTCGAGCCAGGGTCCATCGGGGGCAATCGCGGCGTGCACGACAGGCGCCCGCCCTGCCGCCGCTTGCCGTTGGGTGCTACGCGCACGGCGCGTGATCGGGGCGGGCCTGGCCGCAACCGCGGTCTCCCTTGCCCCGGCCCATGCCCAATCGCCCTGTACGACGCCGCTTGGGTCGAGCGAGTCCGTCGTGCGCTTCCTGACCCAGGCCACCTTCGGGCCGAGCAAGGCCGAGATCTGCCGGCTGGCTGCGCGGATCGAGGCCGAGGGGAGCGAGCACGATGGGTTCGAGGCGTGGATCGATGATCAACTGAGCCTGCCCGTGACGCCACTGGCGGACCACTTTGACCCCGACAGCAGCAACGGACAGCATGCCCTGGCACGCCGCTTTGCCTGGTATGAGGCGGCCGTCGGGGCGCCGGACCAGCTCCGCCAGCGCCTGGCCTTCGCGCTCAGCGAGATCTTCGTGGTGTCCGACAAGGACGGCACCCTGTTTCGGCGCGACGGCCAGGTGGGCCTGCAGCGTTACTACAACGGGCTGCTCGAGCGCGCCTTCGGCGATTACCGCAGCCTGATCGGGCAGGTGACCTTCGATCCGGTGATGGGGCACTACCTGACCGTGGTGCGCAGTCAGGCGGCCCGCGGGGTCGATGGGGCGCAGCCGGACGAGAACTACGCGCGCGAAATTCTGCAGCTGATGTCGGTTGGACTCGATCTGATCCGTCCCAACGGGGAGCCGCGACTGGATCGCGATGGCAACCGGATTCCGACCTTCGACCAGGACACGATCCTCGCCTTCGCGCGGGCCTTCACCGGGCTCAACTACGACCTTGGCACCGCCGACGACGACCCGTGTCGCGGCTGGGGCGGACGGGGGACCGACTTCACTCGCCCGATGGTGCTGTGCGAGCGTTTCCATGATGCGGGCGAGAAGCATCTGCTTGACGTCTCGGCGCGAAGTGCCGTGCTGCCAGCGGGGCAGGGGGCCGAGCGCGACATCGCCGACGCCCTGGACAACATCGCCGCCCATCCGAACGTGCCGCCCTTCCTGGCACGGCGGCTGATCGAGCGATTTGTCACCAGTAACCCCAGCCCGGCCTATGTCCGTCGCGTGGCCGAAGCCTTCATGGCCAGCGGGGGGCAGCTGGGTGCCACCGTGAAGGCGATCCTGCTCGACGACGAGGCCCGTAGCGCCCGGGGGGCCGCGCGCAGTTATGCGGGCAAGATGCGCGAGCCGGCCCTGCTCGTCACCGGGTTGTGGCGGGCCTTCGACGGTTCGCTCGCGGGCCTCGACCCGAGGCAGGGCGGCATCGAGCTCTTCGGACAGAGTCCTCAGGGCGCGCCCTCGGTGTTCAACTTCTTTCAGCCCGAGTTCCAGCCGGCCATCGACACCAGTGGCGAACGCCTCCCCACCTACATCCGGGACGCCGGTCTTTACGCCCCCGAACTGCAGGTCATGACCGAACTGGCGACCATCCAGGCCCACAATGATCTGCGATTGCTGATTCATGGCAACGCCGCGCGGGTGCCGCTGGTGCTCGAAGAGGAACTGGCCTTGCAGCGCGAAGGGGCCGACGCCCTGATCGGGCACCTCGACCAGCTACTCCTCGCCGGCACGCTGTCGGACGGCCTGCGTGAAGCGCTGGTTCAGGTGCTCGCGTCGCAGGCCGCCAGTCGGGACTGGCCTGTTCGGCAGCGACTCTACGACGCCCTGTACCTGATCCTCACATCCCCCGAATTCGCCGTCCAGCGCTGAACCGGCGCCCCGACCCGGAGAGATCCAACATGTCGAATGCAAATGCCACGCGTCGGCAGTTCCTGAGCGGTTGCGCGGCCATGGGCGCAGTGGGTGCCAGCGCCACGCTGGCCAATCTCTTCCAGGTCGGGCAGGCCGTCGCGGCGACCTCACGCGCGACGGACTACAAGGCGCTGGTCTGCGTCTTCCTGCTCGGCGGGAACGACTCTTTCAACATGCTGGTGCCGCTGGGCGCCGCCCATGGGGACTACCAGGCGGCCCGTGGTGCCATCGCCGTGGCCGAGGCCGCGGCGATCCCGATCGACACCTCGCGCTACGCCCGCCGGGAGCTCGACAACCGGGCCTTCGGCCTGCACCCAGCGTTGGGGGTCGGCGCGTGGAACGGCGGCCTGAGCGCCCTTTACGGATCGGGCAGCATGGCCGTGCTGGCCAACGTCGGCACGCTCCTCGAACCCATCCGCGACGCCGACGAGTATCACGCGGGGGGGCGGCGCCTGCCGGCCTACCTGTTCGCCCACAACCACCAGCAGCTCCAGTGGCAGACCGCGGACGGCACGGGTGGCGGGCAGGCCGCGGCGGGCTGGGGCGGCCGCCTGGCGGAAGAGATGATTCGCCACAACGCCAACGGCGGCGCCTTGTTGCCCGAACTGTCGATGAACATTTCGCTCGGTGGCCAGCATGCTTTCCTCGGCGCCGGCGGCGTGATCCCCTACGCCATGAGCGCAAGCGGCGTGGATCGCCTCGTGGTGCCGGGCGCCGGGGGCTCGCTGCGCCAGGAGACGATGCGCCGTGCCCTGCTGGGCTTGCTCGGGGTGCCGACGCATCTGATGGGCGACCACCTGGCGGCCACCAAGCGGCGCGCCCACGATGTGGCCGAGATGCTCGCCGGCTTCTACAACGCCACGTCGCTCGACGCGAGCCTCTACCCGAGCGGCAGCTCGCTGGCGGGCCAGCTCCAGTCCGTGGCGAAGATGATCGACCTCAGTCGCAATCAGCTCGACGTCAAGCGCCAGATCTACCTGTGCACCCTCGGCGGCTGGGATACCCACGCCGACCAGACTGCGCGCCAGGGCGCCCTGCTCGCGGAACTGGGCCAGGCGCTGCATGCCTTCCATGCCAGCACCCGGGCCCTGGGTATCGGCCATGAGGTGACGACCTTCACGGCCTCGGACTTCGGCCGCACCTTCAACAGCAATGGCGACGGCAGCGACCATGGCTGGGGCGGCCACCAGATCATTGTCGGCGACGCGGTCATCGGCGGTGACCTCTACGGCCAGGTGCCCGAACTGCGCCTGGGTTCGGCCCTGGATACCGGTCGCGGCCGCTTCATTCCGACCACCTCGGTCGACCAGTACGCGGCGACCCTGGCGGGCTGGTTCGGTGCCACCGACCTGACCACGGTGATGCCCAACCTGGGGCGTTTCAGCGCGACCGATCTCGGATTCCTGGCAGCCTGAACGACCCTATGGACGGCGCGCGAAGCGCCGCCAGAGCTGCTCGAACCGTTCGGCGAAGGGCCCGACGGCGGCCGGGTCGCCCGTTTGCAGCAGGTTCTCCTCATTGTCCCGACTCGCGCTGCGAGTCCAGTTGAAGCTGCCGGTGTGCAGCACGCGGCCGTCATACACCGCGAACTTGTGGTGCATGTGGGCCGCACTGTGGTCCTCTTCGACCGCAATACCCGCACGGCGCAGGCGGTCGATGTCGCTGCCGGCGTCCAGGCGCTTGTCGTTGTCGGTCAGGATGCGCACCCGGACCCCGCGACGGTGGGTTGCGAGGATGGCCTCGCTGATGCGGTCGTCCGAGATGGTGAACACGCAGATGTCGACCTGTGCCGCGGCCCGTCGCAACTCGCGCCGGACCGCCTCGCGGCAGTCGTCGCCGGGGCTGAACCAGACCTCGGTGGCGACCCCGTGGTCCACCGGGGTCCGCGCGAGGTCGAGCGCCTTGCTGACACGCTCGAGCCATCCCAGCAGGGGGATAGCCGCCTCGCCGCTGGCGAGGTGCCCGCGTACCAGGTCGAAGGCGACGTTGCGGACGCGCCGCAGCGACGTTTCGTCGGCATGGCAGGTCGCGAGCAGCGCCGCCAGTTCGTGTTTCTCGGCGGTGGACAGGCGCAGGTCGGCCAGACTGTCGCGCAGGTGCGCCAGCACGTCGTCGATGCCTTGAGGGTTTGTCTCGGTCATCGGGCCATGATGCCGTGAGCGCGCCTTCGCGTCATCGGTCGGGTGGACGAACGCATCTCGGGCCTCGCCGCAGGCCGCACCTTTTTCAGTCGCAGAAGCGTGAGCGGGGTAAAGTGCGGCGGTGTCGTCGCCGAAGGACGACATCCCGCGAGCTGAGGTGATGCCGCTCACACCGCCCTTGGCGCGCTTGCCTGCCCGGGCGGCGCCGCCGCCATCGCCTCCGCGAGGTCGATCACGGCCAGCATCGCAGGCCAGGGCCAACCATGGCAGCGGGTGGTCCGGGCGGCATGAACCGAGGAGGAGACAACGGATGACCGAGGACAGAGCCTTTCCCGAACCCGACTTCGTGGAGGTGCCCGAGCGGCCGCTGGTGGCCTTGGCGCGGGATTTCGACGCTGAGTCGCGGGCCGACATACCCGGCCTGTGGGCGGAGTTCTTTGCCTGCGGCTGGGTGCTGCCCGGCGACGAGGAGCCTGCCTGCTATGGCGTGTCGTATGACGTGCGGCCGGATGGCCGCTTCTCTTATGCGGTGGGCCGCAGCATCGACCCCCTGCCGGAGGATCTGCCGGAGGAAGCCTGCGTGGTGACCCTGTCATCCGGTCGCCATGCGGTGTTCCGCGGCCGTGGCGGGGTTCAGGAGATTCCGGCCCTGTTCGATGCGATCTTCAGCGCCTGGCTGCCTCAGTCTGGCGAGACTTTGCGGGAAGGCGCCGTGTTCGAGCGCTACCCCTTCGACGAGGAGAGTTCCCCCGACTCGATGGCCTACGAGATCTGGGTGCCGGTGTCCGGCTGACGCCGAGTGCTCCGGGCTCCGCTGCCGTCGGGGGTGGCGTTTCAAGACATCGGCGCAGAAAACGGCGTGGCGCTGGTGCCGCTGCGGCCCCGGCCGCAGAGAGAGCGGATTGGACGGCAGCCGTGGCGCGCGATACCTTAGGTAGCTCGTGCCCAAGCGGCAAATCGAGCAGAAGGGGCACGCTGCAGGGGATTCCGGACGCGGCTAGTCCGTGCCCCGAGGAGCCCCGATGATCACGGACACGACGCCACTGGCCGCCCTTGCCTACGTCAGCACGGCGACCCACGCCCTCGGCGAGTACGAACTCGAGCGGCTCCTCGAGAGCGCGCGTGACTTCAATGCCGGGCAGCAGGTCACGGGCGTGCTCCTCTTCGATGACGGTAACTTCTTCCAGTACATCGAGGGTCCGAGGGCCGGCCTTGCACCGGTGTATGAGCGCATCCGCCGATCCCGCCAGCACTTCGGGATCATCCAGGTGCTTGATCGGGACGTACCCGCGCGCCAGTTCCAGGACTGGAAGATGGGCTTCACACGGGCGCCCAGAAGCCTGCCGCTCCAGTTGAGCCAGGCGGCCTGGTCCGACGCGGTCGCCGACTTACGGGGCCGTGCCGCCAATCCCGCGGGCATGGGCATGCTGATGGACTTCTGGGTGAGGGCGATCCATCGTTAGCTTGCGCCCTTGCCGGATGGCTCGAGCGCCTTGGGGCCCGGTTCGCCTCCTGGCCAGCCGGCGCCCATGGCGCCTCGATGTGCCCGGTCACGTGGCCCGATGCCGGACCGGCCGTCGCGTGGGACGCGCTGCATGCTGCGAATGGCCGCTCGCCGGAGCGTTTGCGTGCCGCTCAGCGGGCCCAGTCGGCTTGCACGAAGGCTGGCCACAGGCCGGGGTCATGCGGGCTGGGGCGGGCCTGGGCGAGCAGGGCTTCGAGGGAGTCGGCGGGCGCGAGGTGGGCGCGGCCGGTGAGCGTGCCGGCGCGGTAGACCAGCAGCTCGGGCAAATCGTCGGGGAGGTAGTCGCCAAGAAACGGGGCGTGCTCGTCCACATCGAGCCAGAGCAGGATGCGGTGCGACGGGGCCGTGTCGGCAAAGGCGTCGAAGCGGGACTTGAGGCTGCGGCACCTGTGGCACCAGGCCTCGGCGCCGAGCACCAGGACGAGTTCCGTATCGGCATCCTCGAGGGTCCGGGCGAGGCGGGCGGCGTCCTGCCAGGGGTCGAGGCGCATCAGACGGCCCGCGCCTGTTGGGCCTGGATCACCGCCAGTTCGGCAAACTGGCGACGGACCGGGGCGCGGGTGTCGAAGTGGATGCCCTGGGGACGCAGCCGCTGGGCGGCGATCCAGCGCAGGGCCTGGGGCTGGTCGCCCAGCAGCTCCGGCAGGCGCTGGGCCGTGATGGGGCGGCCGAAGAGCAGGGCTTCGCCCACCGGCAGGCGCAGGTGGCGGGCGCGGACGGCGGCGGCATTCGGTTCGGGCAGGCCGGGATCCTGGTCGTCGGTGGGACGAGGCGTTTCGTCTTCGTCGAGGGCGCGGGGCGGCTGGGCAAGGCCCTCGGCCTCCAGGTCGATGCCGGTCAGCACCTGCCACACCCAGCCGGCGCGCCGGGCAATCTCGGGATCATCCAGGTGGGCGGCGACCCAGGGCAGGTAGGCGGCGTCACCGTGGTGGAGGACGAAACCCAGGGCGAGGCGGGGTGGCAGGTGGTCGAGCAGCTGCACCACGCCGGGGTGGCCCAGCGGTGCAATCAGGCCCAGCTGGCGCACCCAGCGGATCAAGCGGTGCAGGGCCCGGGCGCGGTAGAAGCCGGTCAGGGCATGCGCTTCGGCGCACAGTTCGGCCACGGCCTGCCACAGCACGCTGGCGGCGCGGGTCGGCTCGAGGCGACCGGCCAGTGCGATGGCGGCCTCGGCGCGAACCCCGCGCACCGGGTCGGCGAGCAGGGGCTGCAGGGCCCCGATATGCGGGGTCTGGCCGGCGCAGCGGCAGGCGGCGGCGCGAAGGGCCGGCTCGGGCGAGCGCAGCATGTCGTCGAGGAGCGGGCCGGTCAGCTCGACCGCCTCGTGGCCGATCAGCGCGATGGCGCGCCAGGCGGCCACCTGCAGGGGCCGATGGTCGTCGGATTCGAGCCAGCGCGAAATGAAGGGCCAGCCGTCGTCGATGTTGACCCAGGCCAGCGCCGAGATCAGGCCCCGCAGGACGCGCTCCGGGTCGGCCTCGAGCACCGGCCAGATGGCGCGCATGCGTTCGGAGCGGGCGTCGGATTCCATGGCATTGACCGCGCAGACGAAGAACTCGCCGGGGCCCTGCCAGCGGGTGAGCTCCTGTCGGGCGATGGCGGCGCCCTCGTCGCCGGCGACGAAGAGGCCGTCCAGGTGGGCTTCGAGCAGACGGTTGAAGTGAGCGAGTTCGGTGAGGTTCACCAACGGCGAGTGGACACTGGCGTCGTGCTGGGCCCAGTAGAAGGCCGCGTCACCGGCATGGCGGGTGACGAGAGGCGGGATGACGGGATGCTGCTGTGGACTCATCGCTCGCCCAGGGCCTGGCTGGCTCCCGCGAAGGGGGTGGCGAAGCTCGTGAGCGCTTGCCCGCCCACCCGGCGGCCCTCGGGTGGGTTGCTGTAGAAGCCGATCTCCCGCCTGGCCACCGTGTGCTCGGAGAGCACCCCTTCCTTGGCCGATTCCGCCTCATTGCGCGCGACGGGATGGAAATACTGGTTGTTTCGGACAACGCAGTCGGTCATCCGAAAGCCACGCAGCGCGTCGTTGAACTCGGCCGTCGTGATCATGGGCAGGCCCTGCCAAAGTCCTGGTCCACCCGGCCGGTGCGATCCACCTCCAGGACTGGCTCTGGGGACAGGCCCATCAACGGAGCACATCCGGCAGCCGCCGATGGTTTCGGCTGGTACCTGGCGGCCAGGGTAGGGTGGCGGAGCAGGGAGACGCAGCCGAACCCCGAGGGGGTGAGCCCCGGCAACGCGAAGTCGGCACCTTCGTCGCCGGCCACGAAGAGGCCGTCCAGACGGGCTTTGAGCAGGCGGCTGAAACCGGTGAGTATGGAGAGCCTGACCAGCGGTGAACGAACGCTGGCGTCGTGCCGGGCCTGGTAGGAGGCAGCGTCACGGGTGTGGCGGGTGACGGGTGGGGGGGTGACGTTGGATGGCACGGGGGCGGTCAGGACTCGCGTGGGCGATCAGTCCAGGTAGGGAGCGACGAGGGTGCGCCAGGTGTTGCCATCGAACGCCATCACGACGTCGGGGCTCGCGACCACCAGCAGTCCGTCGCGGGCGTCCATGTGCCCCCAGACCGGAACCGGGCGGCCGTCGTGCTGCGGGGCCTTCAGCGTCTTGCCGTCCCAGACCCGAAGCTGGTAGTCGGACGCCAGCCAAAGCTGGTCGTTGAACCACAGCACGTCATTCCACAGGATGGAGGCATTGCCCGTGTGGATCGGTTCCCAGGTGGAATGCTCGCCAACCCACAGGCTGCCGCCCTCGCCGCTGATGTAGACCTTGCCATCGCCTGCACAGGTCACCGTGCCGAGCTGGACGTTGCTGGGGAATCCCATCGGCTGCCAGCTGCTGCCGTCGAAATGCCAGACGTCGCCGCGACCGCCGACGGCGTACATGTCTGATTCGGAGAAAGCATCCATGTCCGAAAAGCCGAGGCCGAGCATGTCTTCCATCTTGTCGGTGCCCGGCAGCGAAGCGAAGGCCTCCCACTGGCCGATGCCGCTGCGCTTGTAGATCTGGCGCTGGCCGCCGACCGAATAGGCGTGGCCGCCGATGCACTTGATTCGCTGTGTGAGTGGCCACTGATCGGGGGCGATGAACTCGTCAGGTTGATTCCTTCCACCCCCCTGAATGCTGACCTGCCCGCTACTGTTGCGCGCTGCAAGCAGGCACTGTGCTTTGGGCCTCAATGCGACACCGAGCACCGGCCGGCTATAACCGGTCAGCGTCTTGGCACCGAACGGGTCATCGGGGGTATCGAGGTAGATCGCCAGTTGGCGGGTCTGTCGATCATGATCCTGAATCCGCGATGCAGTCTCGGCCGGCACCTTTTCCCGGAGGCAGAGGTGAACGATGTTTCGATCCCTGACCGCGCAGTCCGTGTTCCAGTAACCGTCAATGTGCTGGCGCCAGATGTCTTTGTTTAGATAGGCCAAAATGAGTTCGCTCCTCAATTATCGTCCGCCGATCTCAGGCGATACCTCGGACCCATGTTTGTCGACTGCCTTGAGGGTTGCCCCCTTGCACATCTGTCCGTAGTACGACTCGAGTTGTGCCTTGATGCACTTGGTCGAGCACCCCGACGCCGGAAAGGCAGCCTTGTGGGATAGGGCGGCGGCGTTGATCGCCTGGTCAACGCTCATGCCGCCGTTCTTCAACTGGCCGGTATTTGCCATGCCGGACACGATGCCATCCATCGCGTCATGGACCCGCTTGTGGCTGCCGAAGTCCTGCGACGTGCCCTCGACACAGACGGTCGGCGCCATATTGTGCTCGTAGTTCTTGCACTGCCCCTCGACCATGGCCCCATTGATGAGGTGATGGCCGGTCTGCCCGCCACAGCAGCCACCGCTGGTGGAAGACTCGACCTTTGAGCGCCGGCCGGCTCCAACCGGATTGCCCGCGCCGTCCTTGTTGTAGGGAACCAGATTGCACTTGCGGGCCCGGGTGCAGTCGTTGAGTGTGGCCAGCATGTCCTGCGCCTCGGTCGCGATCTCCTGGGCCTTCTTGATCTTGTCCTCGCCCTCCGGAAGGCTCGTGAAGTCCTCGAACTTCTTGGCCAGGTCCTGCATTTCACCGAACTTGCCTTCCAGCAGCTTGATCTGCTCGAGGCTTTCTGTGGCAACGCGCTTTATCTCGGACACATCACCGACGGCCATCGCGACGTCAACCGCCGTCCAGATGCCCATCGCGATGTTGCCCACGACGGGCAGCGAAGAGCCAGCCAATTGCTTTAGCCCGGCCTTGGCCACCACCTTGCCGCCGGCCTTCAGGGCGGCGTTCTCCGCCATGTCCGTCAGTTCCGACTTGACCGCGGCGAGGACCTGCTGTTGTGAGGGCAGGCTATTGAAGACCTCGCCCATGTCATCCATGTACTGCTTCGCCTGATCCATGGAGCCGAGGGGAATCTCGAGGCCGTCGCAGTGGTCGTCCTTCCAGTGCCAACCCTTGCTGTCCGAGCGGTGTGCGCCGCGGCGCTTGCCCCGGAGTGCCCTGAGCAGGGGATTCTGTTTGCGCATGGCGCGAGCGCTATCGGACTGCTCCGAGGGCTTGGCGCAGGCGCGTTCGATCTTCTTCTCTTCCTTCTCGCAGGGGTGGCTGAACCAGCCGCGCGAAACGTACGGAAACAGGGGCGTGTTCGACGGCATCGAGGCATGGTTGTGGGACACCATGTCGGTATGCCGATCGACGCCAAGGCCTTCGAAGACCACGTCGAGAGACCAGTTCCGGAAATAGGCCTTGCCCGTGATGATCCCGGTCTGAACGCCCTTGGCAAATGCTTGCGTGGCGGGCTCGTTGCCGGTGCTGCGCGAGAAGTAGGCCTTGTCTTCGATGGCCACGGTCTTGCTCTGGATGAAGACCGTCGTGGTTCCGTTGGTGATGTCGGGCGCGAAGGCCGTGTTGGGGTAGGGAATCACGATCGGACCGGCGCTGGGCGAGGGGGGGCTCCAGCAGGGGTCGGGAAAGGCAGGCGTGGCCGTTCCGTCGGTGGACTTGCAGGCGATCTCGAGGTCGTTGGCGTAGACGTGGGTGGCCATGAGGGGTCGATCAGTCGCGGTAGCGGACGACGAGGGCGCTGCGCAGGCCGTCGTCGTTCGAGAAATGGAGCAGTGCCGCCTGGCCGGGGCCGTCGTCACGCCCCATGACGTCGGCCAGCCAGGCCAGGGTCATGGGCCCCGCCGCGGCACCGACCTCGCCCACGGACTGGGCGATCAGGCGATGGGGCTGGGCCTCGACCCGCTGGGTCATGACCCGCGTCATTGCTGTGGCCGCCTCGCGAAAGTACCAGCTCTCGCCGCTGACGCCGCTGGCATGGAACGCCATGTCGGCGGCCTGGGCGCCGGCTTCCCGCAGGGCCGCGCGGATGGCCGCGACGAGGCCGCGGGCCAGGTTGGGTTGCTCGCCGTTGACGCGGGCTGCCTCGCGCGCCTCGCCGATGCCGTCGATCCACAGGGTGGGGACGCTGGCCGCCTGCCGTGTCAGGGCGAGGGCGCAGGCCCCTTCGCCGGCGATCATGCCATCGCTGTTGGTGGTGGTGAGCAGGCGCTGGGCATTGAGCAATTGCTCGACAGTCGGCGCATCGAGGTAGGTGTCGGCGGCCGCGAGCAGGACGTAGCGTGGCGCGTCGGGTCCGCACAGGATCTTCCGCGCTTCGTCGATGGCGGCCGCGATGCCTGCCTTGCCAAGCGGCAGGACGCCGGTGTGGTCGTGGTGCCCGCCGTGGGGTTCGCGCGCCCACAGGTAGCGGCTGGCCGCCTCGGTATAGCGCTCTCCCCGCCATGGTTCGCTCGCCAGGAGCAGCACGGGAAGCTTCTCGTCGGGCCGGAGATCGAGGCCATTCAGACACTCCCGCAGGGCGGTGTCGAGCATCAGGTGCAGGCGCTCTTCGCCCCAGCAGGGCACCTCGTAGAGGAGGCCACCCTTCAAGGGCTGGCCGGCATCGTCAACGAAGCCCGTGTCGCGAAAATGATTGATGTGGGCGCGAATGGCGGTGATGGTGGCGTTCGCCGTGTGTCCGACGGGGCTGCAGATGCCACGGGATGCGAGGCGGAGTGCGGTCATGTTCCGACCCCTCCGGCGGTTGCCGTCGGTTCGGAAGCCTCTTCGCCGCAGCCGTCGCAGCCATGGCCGTCGAGGCCGAGGGCCCTGGCCTGCCACCAGGCCTCGTCGATGGGACCGACGACGATGGTGTCGAATTCCTGGATGCGGCGGCGGATGGGCGTGCTGGCGCGCCAGACGGCTGAGAATCGGCCGGCCTCGGTCTCGAACAGCAGGGTGTCCACGTGGGCCGGCGGGGCTTCGGTACTGTAGTCGGTGCGCAGGATCCGGACGCCCATGCGATCGAGGGGTGGCAGCGGGAAGCTGAGTTCGCGGGTGCCGGGCAGCAGGTGCACCAACTGGACCGCTTCGCCGCCGGTGGGATAGGGGATCTGCTGATCCCGCGGGGCGCACTGGTGGAACTGGTCGTCGAAATCCTCGGGCAGGAAGGGGAAGACGTTCTCGCGCCATTCGTCGTCGTAGGTGCCGGCGTAGTCCATCCGCGGCTGCCAGTGGCGCCCGATGGCCGACAGGGCCATGGGGGCGTGGTGGCCGTCGGGCTGGCGTACCGGGTCGTCGAGGGCTTCGATGCGCGGGCCGGGCTCGCCATCCAGCTGGCGGGCGGTATTGCGGCCGCCCCAGCCGAGGCCGACCGGGTTGGCGAGCAGGGCCTCGGTGAGGGTCTCGCCTCGCTGGGTGAAGCGGCGGGCGCCGCCGAAGGCGTGGCCGTAGTGCAGGGGCAGCGTGGTGAAGCTGCCCGGCGGGCCGAGCTCGAAGCCGCCCAGGCGCTTGCGCCAGCGGCGCTCGCCGGTGACGCGCAGGCGCTTGACCATGTCGCCGACCTGCACGCCGACGCCGAGCAGTTCGCGGGGCTGGCCGTCGGGGCTGTGGGCGCAGGCATCGAAGAGAACGTCGCAGCGGGGCTTGAAGCGGGCGAAGTCGTCGCCGTGGCGCATCGGCGACTCGCCCGGCTCGCCATAGTAGGCGTCGACCCGGGCCAGCGGCTGGGGCAGCAGCGGGCGGGGCCGTCCGCCGGGGGCAGGCAGCGCCCAGGTGGCCTTGGCGAGCACCACCAGGTGCTCACGGCCGGTGACGTCGAGGGCTACCGATACCGCGGTGGCGAGCCAGCGGCTGTCGCAGATCAGTTCCATCAATTGATCTGGACCGAGCCGCCGCGGATGCGCTGGGTGGCACTGGCGTGGGTGTTGATGTAGCCGCCGCGGATGTCGATGCGGCCGGTGGCGTCGAGGCGGATGATGGCCTTGCCGCAGCGCAGCTCGAGCTCGCCCTCGGCCTCGATGACGACGTGGCCATCTTCCTCGCGGATCACCGGGGTGGCGGCCGCCGCCGGTTCGGCTTGGGCGGCTGGCGCCTCGGCCACAGGCGCGAACAGGGTGCCCAGGACGATGGGCCGGGCCGGGCTACCGCCCTCGAAGCCAAGCGCGACCCCTTGCCCGATCTGCTCGCGGCCGAGGCCCTGGAGGGCGCGGGCGACGACCGTGCTGACGCCGAACTGGGGGATGGCGACGATCGGCGCGCCGTCGGGGGCGATGTCCACGAGCGTGCCGATGACGATGCCGTCCACCCGCTCGGGGGCAGAGGCCGGTGTGGCGCGGTGCTCACGCTCGAGCAACTGGGCCAGGGGCGAACCCTGGCGGGTGCCGGAGGCGGATCTGGCGCGTTTAGTTTTCAAGGATCTTCTGGCCCTTCATCGTGATGTTGCCGGCGGCCTTGATGCGCTGCTCGCCGGTCATGTTGATGGTGAGGTCGTGGCCATTGAGGGTGATGGTGCCGTCCTTCTTCATGACGAGAACGCTCTTGCCCACTTTCAGGGTGATCGAGTCGCCGGCGGTCAGCGTGAAGGTCTTGCCCACGTCGATGGTGTAATCCTGGCCGACCTTGGTGCTCTTCGACATACCGACCTGGGCGCTCTGGGAGAGCCCGACCGACGTGTTCATGGCGGCCCCGACGCTGACCTGGTAGGCCGCCCCGATCGACAGGGCCTTGGCGAGTCCGATGGTCTCGGCCTTGGCGAGGGCGACCGTCTCGTTCTTGTTGGCGCCGATCGTGACGGAACGGTTGGCGCCGATCGCGACGGTCTCGTTGCCGCCGACGTCCTCGCGGTGGTTGATGCCGATCGAAACATTCTCGTTGAGGTCCACCCGCTCCTTGCGGTTCTGGTGGATCGTGATGGTTTCGTCCTGGTCGACGGTCTCGGTGCGGTTCATGTGCACCGTGATGATCTCGTTGCCGTCGACGGTCTCGGTGCGGTGACGGTGGACCTGGGTGGTCTCGTCGCGGTCGATGGTCTTGCGGCGGTCATTGCCGACCCATTTGTCTTCGTCGTGCTCGACCTCGGTGAGCTGGTCCTTCTCGGCATGCAGCCAGAGCTGCTCCTCGCCGGCCTTGTCCTCGAAGCGGATGGCGTTGGCGTTGCCATAGGCGCCGCCCTGGCTGGAACGGGTCAGGACGCCGGTCTGGGTCTTGTTGCCGGGCAGCTCCCAGGGGGGCATCTGCTCGGCGTTATAGACGCGGCCGGTGATCAGCGGGCGGTCGGGGTCGCCCTCGATGAACTCGATGACCACTTCCTGGCCGATGCGGGGCACCGACATCATGCCGAAGTTCTTGCCGGCCCAGGGGTGGGAAACACGGATCCAGCACGAGGAGTTCTCGTCCATCAGGCCGTAGCGGTCCCAGTGGAACTGGACCTTCACGCGACCCCACTCGTCGGTGTAGATCTCTTCGCCGGCGGGGCCGGTGACGACGGCGGTCTGCAGGCCCTTGACGATGGGGCGGGGCGTGAGACGCGCGGGGCGGAACTGCTGGTCGGTGGCCAGCGCGGTGAACCGGCAGTCGTAGGTGGCGCCCTGGTTGGGGTCGTCCGATTCGTAGCCTTCGATCTGGCAGGTGAAAGCGCTGCGGGTCAGCAGGTATTCGCGGTTCTGGTCGGCGCGAGGGTGGTCGCTGAGAGCGAACAGGCAGCCGGTGGCGATGCCGCGCGCATTGGTCACGCCGTCGACCAGCTCGAAGGCGCTGTGGGCCTCGTCGCGGCGGGTCTTGACGTAGACATCGCCGTCGCCTTTCTCGTAGTACTCGCCGGGGAAGTCGAAGACTTCGTAGTCGGCGTGCTCGTGCTTGCGCTGCATCAGGGTGCTGGCTTCGAGCTTGACGCCCGGCTTCTTGAAATCGTAGTCGGTATGCACGAACCGGCCGGCCTGCACCTCCCGCTGGAAGCGCCACTGGGCCACATGCTCAACCTCGGTGCGGGCGACAGTGCGCGGTCGCACGAACGGCACGCTGGCGTAGCCGGGGAAGGGGTTGTGGGCGGCGAGGGAATCGGCCAGCACGAGGGTGTTCTTCTTGCCGGTGTACTCGAAGAAGGTGTAGATGCCTTCTTCCTCGAGCAGGCGCGAGACGAAGGCATGGTCGGTCTCGCGGTACTGTACGCAGTACTTGCGTACCGGGTAGGTGGCGGTCAGGCGGTCCTCGAATTCGGCCGTGTCGTGGTCGGCGAAGACCTGCTTGACGATCTCCGGCACGGTCAGGTGCTGGAAGATGCGGCAGTCGGACGTGCGCGTCAGGAACCAGGTCCAGGGGCGGACCGTGGCCTGGTAACGGTGGTAGCGGCCGTGCATGCCGGCCTGGGCGAAGCGGGTGACGTAGCCGGCGAAGTCGCGCGGTGATTCGTCGGGCAGGCGCAGCGTGATCGTGATGTTCTTGGCCAGGATCGCGTCGGGATCGATGGCCGGATTCTCGGACAGGCACTCGAGGGAAAACTCGGGAATGCGCGACAGCGCCTCCTCCGCTTCCATGCGATAGAAGAGCAGGACGTCCTCGCCGAGCGGCGTGGTCAGCTTGTAGGCGCGCGGGCCGGCCATGGGCGTGTTCTCCGGGAGTGTCGGCTGGCTTAGGGCGTCGAAGCGCACGCGCGTTCGATCCTGCCAGGAGCGCGATTCTAATGCGTGCCAGCGTCATTCTGGCGGCGTAAGCATTAAATCTCATGTCACCCGAATGTCATTATGCGGGGTGACGGCCGGAAAGCCCTTGTGCGGCGCGGGAAGTGTTTGAAAAATCTTGAAACAAAGCCGCTGGGCGGCATGCTGAATGGATCAGATGGGCGGTCGGTTGACGCCTACGAGTGGTGTGTTTCCCAGAGGGGATGGGGCAACCAGCTGGGGGGTCTGGGGGCCTGCCCGGCGGTCGTGGTTGCGGTCCACGAGAGTGGCCGCGCTGGAGAAGATCTCTTCCTGGGTGAGGAGGCCGTCGTGGTCGGCATCGGAGTGCCCGCTCATTGACTCGAGCAGTGAGTAGGTGAACAGGCCATGGCCGGTGGCCTCGTGCTCCTGCGAGTACTCACCTCCCTTCGAGGCCAGCATCAGGGAGAACAGCGAGGCGGCCGAGCGTTTCAGGAACGCGTGAGATTCGAAGCGGCCCTCGATCTTGCTGGCCTGGCAGGTATCGACGATCAGCAGGCGCCGGCCGGCCGCCATGCGCAGGCCGTTGAAGAAGGTGGTCCAGGGCACCAGGGTCTCGATCTCGCCGCCGGTGACCAGGCGGTCGATGTCTTCCGCGCTGGCATCGCGGGGGACGAAGTAGTAGTTGCCCTGCTGGTCGCTGATGCCATGCGAGGCGAGGAAGATCACCACGGTGTCGATTCCCCGCGCCTGCCTGACCCAGTCGAGGCTCGTCTCGATGACCTTGCGGTCGGGCTTGCTGGCCGCGTTGTCGTTGATCAGGCGCACGTGCACCTTGCGGTAGATTCGCCCCCCCTGCTGGCGCAGCGCATTCGCGATGGCCTCGGCGTCCTGCGCGGCAAAGGCGAGGTGGGTTTCGGCGGGCAGGTGGGTGAAGGCATTGACGCCGATCGCCAGCAGGTAGAGATCGCCGGTCGGGCGCTCGGGCGGGACGTCGCCGGGGAGCGCCACGTAGGTCTCGTCCACCCCCATCGACAGGCCGTTGAAGGCCTCGACACGGATGTGGTTGCCGGTGCCGTTCAGGGGCACGCTGACCCGTCGCGTGAAGCGCTCGCCCTCGCGCCCCGAGAGGGTTCGTTCGTTGCCCGGCGTGACCGGGATGCCATTGACGTAGACCGCGAAATCCTGCGTGCGCGCACCCCCCATTTCCCCCCGCAGGACCAGGTCGACACTGGCCTGCCGGCCCTGGCGCCGCACCTCGCCAGGAATCACCCGCAGCCGCGGCGGGGCGATCTCGGGCAGGCGGGAGATGTCGAACAGGCGCACCCCGCCATCGACGGTCGCGCCACGGTCCCCGTGCCGTCCCGCCTCGAACGCTGCCATCACCAGGTCGGGGCGATACAGCAGGCGGTCGAACTGGACGGCGCGGAAGAAGTCCGGCGTGGCATCGCGGCCACGATTGGCGTGCCAGCCGACATAGTTGTCGCCGAAATAGGACGACATGTAGTGCCCGCGTGGCTCCCAGGCGATCCAGTCGCGCTGGTTGCGGTGGGGGAAGTAGGCCAGGATAGGGACCCCGTCGGTGGCGTGGAACCAGCGCAGCGTGCCGTCGGAGAGGGCGGCCACCACGACCTGACCGTCGCCGCTGACGGTGACGGCGCGAACGACCGCCGCCAGCTTGCGGGTCCATAGCGGCTGGCCGTCGGGCGTGAGCATGCGCAGCGCCCACTCGGTGCCAAGCACGATGCGGTCGCCGCCGGGCGTCAGCGCGTAGCTGCGCACGACCTCGTAGTCGTCCAGGAGGAGCGGCGTGCCATTGAGGACCGGGCGGGGCTGGTCCCGCCAGTCCGTCAGCGTCACGGCAGGACTGTCAAGCCGCGGGCCGGAGAGCGCGACGTTGGCCCGGCTGGCCGGCGGATCCTGGGCGGGGCCCGAAGTAACCGAGAAGACGGCTGGCTGGCCGTCCGCCATCGGGTAACGCACCGTGCTGCCGTCGGCGGAGATCTCCAGGTGGCCGTGGAGATCGGTGTAGTCGAGGATGTCCGGCGCCCGGAAGGCCGCGATCCGGCCCTGCCGGTCGATCACACCAAAGCCGGGATCTTCGGCCGAGAACACGATCTGTCCATCGTCGAGCGCCTGGATCTCGCTGATGCGCTGGCGGGCCGCCCGGATGGGCTTTCTGCTGTCGCGCTGGCCGAGGGTCCAGCGAAAGACCCAGTTGTCGGCCGAGCGCCCCGCGTCACCCGCTGCGTAGAGCGACTTTCCGTCGGCCGCCCAGCCGACCGCCAGCGAGCGCTGGAGGCCGGGTACGGCGCCAGGCGACAGAGCCGCGTCGGGCTCGAGATCGCGGGACGACACGACCGTCACGTGGCCGGCGTCGTAGAAGCCGACGGCAATCCGCTCTCCGTCGGGCGAGAAGCGCACGACGACTGGCTGCTTTCCCCCCGGGATGACCCGCCGTCCGATCAGCCGCCATGTCTCGTTGTAGAGGCGCACCATGCCGTCGAGGCCGGCGGCGACGAGGCGGCCGGACGGGGCGAAATCCAGGTCCGTGAGCTTGTCGCGGTATTGCGGGTCGTGCGCGACCTGGCGGCCGTCGCCAGCCTGGACCACGACCAGGCCGGCGCGCCCCTGCAGGCCGACCGCCAGCAGCTTGCCGTCCGGCGACCAGGCGAGGGCGTGGATGGCGTCATCGAAGCCGCCGAGGCGGCGAACAAGCTCGCCGCTGTCCGCGTCGAAGATGTAGACGGAGGCCTTGCCGTCCCAGTCCCAGCCGGTCCAGCCGCCGACCGCCACCTCGCGACCATCGGGCGAGACGGCCAGGGCGAACAGCTGGCCCTCGTGCGCCATGTCGATGGGCACCCGCAGCGTACGCACGAGTTGCTGCTCTGGCATCTGCCAGATTCGCACGGTCTTGTCGTCCCCTGCGGTGATCACGCGCCCGTTGGCATGATCGACCACGATGCGCCGGATCGTGCTGGTGTGGGCGCCTGTCTCGACTCTCAGGATGGGCGTCGCGGAGGGATCGCCGGCGCGGACGGGCGCGAGGCTCGCCAGCGTCGCGAGCAGGAGCAGCTCAAGGACGAACGCGACCGTCTTCAAACGGCAGTCCCCGTCCGAAATCCCGCTCGCGGGCATCGCCGCGGCCACCCGCAAAGACGACGATCTGCTGCTCGCCGTCGTCCTGGGCGCGGCCCTCGGCTTCGTCCTCTTCCTCGTCATCCTTGCCGGCGGCCGGGTCCTCATCGCCGGGCTGACCTGCTGCCAGCTGGGACGGATCCTTGTCCTGCTTGCCGCTGCCCTCGCCATCTTCGTCCGATGTCGCGTCGGCAGACGCGCCCGATCCACCGCTGTCGGTGCCATCGTCCTTGCCGCCCGCCGTCTCTTCCGATTCCTGCCGGGTCTCGACCCGGACGGGGTCGCGGGTCTCGGCGGGGGTCTGGTCGGCGTCGGCGACGAAGATTTCGCCGAAGCCGTCGCCGCCATCCGGGGCCTGGGTCGAGTCGACGCCGCCGGCATTGCCCAGGCCGCTCACGCCCCCATCGATTCCGCTCGGGGCTGCACCGTCGACGCCGCTCGTGCCGGGGGCGCCGACACTCGCGCTGACCGACGAGCCGGTGGCCATCGACACGCTGATGCCGGCCGGGCCGACCGGGGGAATGGCGCCGGGCACGGCGGGGGCGCCGGGCCCGACATTGGTCGGGCCGGGCGAAACGACCGGCGACACCAGGCCTGGTGCCGGCAGGCGAGTCGCGGCGGCGAGCTGGATCGAGTCGCTGACGACCACGCCGTCCGAATCCTGGACGACCCGCGTGCCGCCGGCCTCGACGCCGTTGAAGCCGCCAAGGAAGCTGACCTGGCCAGCCAGCGCCTGGATGGTGATGTCGCCTTCGGCCCGGGCTTCGTGCATGGCGATGTTGCCGCTGTCGGCGCGTATCAGCAGGCTTGCGACGCCCAGGTCCAGCGTGTTCCAGTCGGGATCAGTCGGCGCGGGTGGATCGTAGTGGGGACCGATCGTCGAATTGACCGTGATGTCACCGCCCGTCGAAATCACGCTGACGTCACCAATGGTCTCGAACTGCTGGACCGTAATGTTGCCGTTGGCCGAGAGGGTCACGGGCGTCGAGGTGTCGTTGGCCGTCAGGCCGGAGACGTGCACGCGGGGCAGCGTGATGTCGCCGGTCGCGGAAGCCTCCAGGCCGCCCGTGCCCGCCAGCCAGACGATGCTGCCGCTGTTGGTGACGGTGATGTTCCCCGCCCCGGTCGGGCCGCCCCAGGTCGGCGCCGCGACGTCGGCGATCGTTGTGCCGCCGAGCGTCGAGAAGGGGTCGATTCCGGCGCTCATGACTGCGCTGGAGCCGGCGATGACGTGACCGAGATCGCCCACCGGGCCGATGGCGAGGTGGCGGCCGCTGCGCAGCTCGATCGTGCTGGCGTTGTCGATGTAGTCGAGCAGGATGTCGCGCCCGGCGAACATCCTCACCGTGCCGCCGTAGGCCGTCGATGGATCGCTGATGTCCTCGCCGGCGATCAGCAGCACGCTGGCGGGGAAGTGGAACGCGAGGTTGGTGATCGAGCCGGCGACGGAAATTGCCGCGATGTTGTCGGCGTCCGTCGCGCTGAAATTGCTGATGCCGCTGAAGCCCGCGAGGTTGACTTGGGTCGGGAAGCCGAGTTCGTTGATGGCGAGGGGCAGCACGGTTACCACTTCACGGCTGGAGGCGATCGTACCGCCATTGATTGCGCCCGCGGTGGATTTGACAGTCAGGGTCGAGGCCGTGCGCAGCAGCGTCGGGTTGATGTCGCCGACCGCGACCAGCGTCAGGTTGCCCGTGCCGCTGTCGATGTCGCTGATGACGCCGGTGCTCAGGAAGCTGTCCGGGTTCGGATCGGCCGTCGCATTCTGGGTGATTCCCCCGGCGCCAGCGGTGATCGTGATGTCGCCGTTGTCGGTGTATATCCTCTGGTTGATCTGCACGGCGTCTGCGGCCGTGATCTCGACCGAGCCGGTGGTGTTGGGGATCAGGCTGTCGATGGTCACATCGCCGCCGGTCGAGGCCAGGCTGAGGTGCCCGGTGGTGTAGTAGCCCGCGGTCGGCGTGGCGTTCACGTCGGCCAGCGTCGGACCATTGACGAAGTTGTCGAAGGCGCTGATCGCGACCGCGCCCGAATCCGACATCACCCGGATGTCCGCGGCGCTGAAGCCGACGGCGCCCGCGGTGGATGTGAGGCTGAGCCGGGCGACGTCGCCGGTCAGCGTGTCGCGGTAGGTGGCGACGTCGGCGCCGATGTTGATGTCGCCAACGGCGGTCATCGTGATGTTGCCGCCGGGCAGCGCGTCGCGGCCGATCGTGGTGCCGGTGCTGCGGTCCCACGGGCCGACCTTGGCGTCGATGTTGATGTTGCCACCGGCGTCGAGGACCAGGTCGGCGCCCGTCGTGGCGTTGGCGATGACCTGATTGATGTTGATGTCGCCCGCCGCCGTCAGGGTGGTCAGGCCGGTGGTCTCGTAGATGGGCACGTCGACGTTGATGTCGCCACCGGTCGAGGTGACGCTGACGCTGCCGGTGGTGACCATCGAACCGGTGCTGACGGTAGCGCCCGTGGTCTCGGAGATCGCGCCGGTGCCGGCCCGCAGCTGGACCGTCTGTGGGGCACCGAAGGCGTCGAGCCCGTCCGCCAGGTGCACGATGGTGCCGCCGGCAGAGACGGTGATCGGCGCGTCCACCGTGACCACGTGGTTGTTGAGGTGTGCGTCGCCGCCAGCGCTGATCTGCACGCCACCGCCGATATCGTCCAGGCGCTCGTCCACGATCACGTCGCCCCCGGCACTCAGCGTGGCGCTGCCGCCCAGGTCGGCCACCGGCGCCGCGAGGGTCAGGTTGCCGCCGGCATGGTAGTTGACGCTGCCGCCGATGCCGCCGATGGCCGTGGCGACCGTCAGGTTGCCTCCGGCAGAGAGGCTGAGGCCCGAGCCCGCCGAGAGGGTGCCGGTGGTCATGCTGCCACTGGACGACACGGACAGGCTGCCATTGCTGAACAG
The DNA here is from genome assembly GCA_050303815.1 of Rhodocyclaceae bacterium. Taxonomy (GTDB): domain Bacteria; phylum Pseudomonadota; class Gammaproteobacteria; order Burkholderiales; family Rhodocyclaceae; genus Cognatazoarcus. Next base: position 26,368 of record JBNLCM010000073.1, on the reverse strand, counting down.
GCCGCCGCCGAAGCTGACGCTGCTGCCGGAGACCGACAGGCTGCTGGTTCCGAGGACCTGGCTGTTGGCGTTGACGCTGCCGCCATTCAGAGAAACATTGCTCCCCTGGATCGGCGCGGATACCGTGATGCCGCTTCCACCGGTGACCGACAGGCTGCCGCTCGCGACAACTGTCCGGTTGATGTTCACCGTGGTGGCTGCCTGCAGGGCCACCTGGCCACCCGAAATCGTGCCGGCGACGGTGAGGCTGCTGCCGGTCGAGCGCAGGTTGGCCGTACCGGTGGTGGACACCGGACCGCTGGTGAGGGCACCGCTCGACCGCACGTCGATGGTGCCGCGCCCCGAGAACAGCGTCGCCGTACTGGCGAAGCTGGCCGAGCTGCCGGCGTCGATGTCGATGGCGCCATTGTTGGTGGCAATGGCGCTATTGACCGTGAGCTGCCGGCCGGCGTCGATCACGACGCCCCCGCCGGCCACCCCGCCTCGTCCCTCGATCTGCCCATTGATGAGGATGTCTCCGTTGGCCGCGAGGCTCAGCGTGCCTCCGCCCGCGGGGCTCGCCAGCGGCGCCTCGACCCGCAGCGTGCCGCCCGCGTCAACCGTCACCGTGCCGCCGGCCGGCAGGCCCGCGAGCAGCGAGATGTCGCCGCCGGTCGACCGGATGTCGACGATGCCGGGCGACTGGATCGCGCCGCCCTGGATCAGGTCTCCCCCCGCCAGCAGGTGGATGTCGCCCGCTTCGGAATAGACGCCGCCGGTGGGCGAGAGGGTCAGCTGGCTGCCGGCTTCGATCGAGATCGGGGCAAGGCGGGTCGCCACGAAGGCCTCGAGCAGCACGTCACCGTCCGCCACCAGCCGGGCTTCTCCGGCCTGGGTGGCGCCAAGGCCGTCGATCTGGGCGCTGACGATCAGGTCGCCTGCCGCCTCGATATCCAGGTTGCTGCCGGCGCGCAGGTTGGCGACCGGGGCCAGCACGCGGACGTCACCGCCCGAGCGGACGACGAGATCGCCGTTGTCCTGGCTGATCAGGCCGGCGATATCGATACCGGCGTCGGCGTCCAGTGTGATCTGCCCGGTGCCCAGCAGGATGCCGGTCACCAGCTGGCCACCGCTGACGATCTCGAGCGGTGCGTTCCCGCTGCTGACGATGGCCTCGGCCGACTGTTCGATGGCCTGCCCGGCTTCGAGGTGGATGGCGCCGTCGGCCGTCGCCACGTGGTCGTTCAGGCGCAGCGTGTCGCCCGCCTCGAGACGAACCGCGCCACCGGTGACGGTCGCGCCGGTGCCGTTGATCTCGGCGTCCACATCCACATCGCCACCCGCGGTGATCGTGACATCGCTGCCCGACAGCAGATTGACGATGGGTGACGTAACCGTCACATTGCGCGCCGCGTTGATGACGAGGTCGCCGTTGTCCGGTTGCACCGCGGCGCCGACGATCACGTCGCCGCCCGTCGAGGTGAGGTTGACGGTGCCGGTGGTCACGGTGGCGCCGGCGGCAAGCTGGTTGGTGGCGGTGATGTCGATCGGTGCCGCGCCGGCCAGCATGGCGGCGCCGTCGGCAAAGCGGACATCGGCGCCCGCGGCGACGAAGATCTGACCGTCGCTGGTGACGATGTAGTCATTGACCGCCACGTTGCCGCCGGCCTCGAGGCGAACGGTGCCACCGGCGACCGCCGCCTCGAAACCGTTGATCTGCGCATTGACGGCCACATCCCCGCCCGCGCTGACGTCCACGTCGGCGCCCGACGCGAGGTTCAGCACTGGTGCATTGATCTCGACACTGCCGGCAGCCTCGATGCGCAGCGCGCCGTTGGCGGGATCGACGACGCCGTCCACGTGGACATCGCCGCCCGTCGAGCGCAGGGTCGTCGTGCCGCTGGTGAGCAGTGCGCCGCTGGAGAGCAGGCCCCCGGCTGTCAGGCCGATGGGGGCCGAGCCGGTGAAGATCGCCTTGCCGGCCGCGAAGCCGATGTTGCCGGTCGTGGCGATCAGGCTCACCGCGCCGTTCGCGGTGACGATGAAGTCGTTGATGGCGATGTTGCGGCCGGCCGAGAGCGTCAGGCCGCCCCCTGCGACGCCGCCCCGGCCATCGATGGCCGAGTTGATGGCGATGTCCCGGTCTGCCTGGAGGGCCAGCGTGGTGCCGGTACGCAGGACGCGGCTGATGTTGCCCGCGTCGCCCGCACCCACGCTGATGTCGAGGGGGTCGAGGAGCAGATACCCGGCCTGCCCGGCGGGGGCGCCGGCGTCCACCTCGCCGCGGAAATCGAGCTCTCCCTTGCCCGACACTTCGACCGCGCCGCCGTCACCACCCGAGGCGCCGCCGCGGGCGCTGACGCTTCCGTCGAACCGGGTGTGCTCGTCCGCCCAGACCACGACCTGCCCGCCATCGCCGGCGACGGTCGCGTCGGCCGCGAGGTGGCTGTCGGCCGAGATGCGAACGCGTTCGGCGCGCGGCCCGTCGCCCTGGCCCTGCCAGGCCCCGCCGACCCGCACCGTACCGCCGCCGACGGCCCCGCTGGCGTCGAGGGATGCGCCGTCGAGCGAAAGCTGGCCTGCGCGCAGGTCGATGGTGCCGCCGCGGCTGCCTGCCGACGTACCGCGGGCGGAGAGCTCGCCGCTGACCGTGGCACTGGCGCCCGCTGCGCCGAGGACGATGCGGCCTTCGTGCTGCTCGACGGTGTCGGCGCGCACCACCCCGCCCAGATTGACCACACTGCTGACGACCTGCCGCGCGCTGTCTGCGCTGAGAAGGAGCACGGTGCCACCGTCGGCGACGATCGCGCCCTGCTGCTCGAGGGCGCGGGCCGCCTGTTCGCTCAGCGCGAACTGGACGAGCTGGTCGCCGTCCAGGTCGATGGTGAAGCGTTCGCCGCTGGCGAGGGCCACCCGGCCGAGGCGGGCGACGATCGTGCCGTCGTTGCGCACGCGGGGCCCGACCAGCGCGACGAAGCCGCCGTCGGCCGCGTGTATTGCGCCCTCGTTGCGGATCTCGCCGTCGCCGCCCTGACCGTCGAAGGCGAGGCGGCCGGCGAGGAAGTCGCGGTTGTCGATCTGGCTGGTGGTGGCGACGAGGCCGGAGACATTCACGGAGGCCCCTCGGCCGAAGATCACGCCGGCCGGGTTAACAATGAAGACCTGGCCGTTGGCGCTCAGCTGGCCATCGATGCGTGAGGCACCACCACGGCCGACCCGGTTGAGCGTGGCCGAGCGCGCGCCGGGCTGCTGGAAGCGGACCGACTCGCCGGCGCCGACGTCGAAGCCGCGCCAGTCGATGATCGCCCGCTCGCTCGCCTGGTCGATGCGCGTGTGGGCGCCGGACTGGCTGATGCGGGCCTGACCGGCGCTGACCACGCCGCCGTCGGGACCGGCGTGGGCGAGCGGACTCGCCAGGCCGGCGGTCATCAGGAGCAGGGGCAGAGGGCGCAGTCGACGGGGGTCGCGCGCGGGGTGGCGGTGGGGCTGGGTGCTTTGCATGAGCAGGGTCCTCCTGTCGCTCACATCCGCGCCGAGAAGCCGGCGTAGATGCGGGCGTCCTCGTCGCCTTCGGCGGCAACGCGCCTCGTGACGGGGCGGGCAATCTCGATGAAACCGTTCACGGAGGGGCCGAAGACCACCCGTGCGCCGATGCCGACGCTGGCCGCCGACGCGTCGCCGCCAGCTTGCCCTGGCGTGCGCGACCAGACGCGGCCGATGTCGTAGAAACCATAGGCCTGGTAGCTCATCGGCCGGCCCGGGTCGAACTGGCCCGCGTAGCGCAACTCCAGCTTCGCGGCCGCGCCGTGGTCGCCGACCAGCTCCGAGGGATCGTAGCCGCGGCCGAAGGGCTCGCCACCAAAGGCGAACAGCTCGGACGACAGCAGCGCGGTGTGGGCATGCTGGCCGGCCAGCGCCGTCAGCAGGGACCAGCGGGGCGCGAGATCCTGCAGGCGGGCGGCGAAGAAGGCCAGCTTGCTGTAGTCGGTGCGCCCGCCATCGCGGGTCAGGAGCGGGTCGCCATTGCGCGACGCGCCGAAGGCCTGCAGGCCGGCGCTGCCTTCGATGTCGAGGATGTTCGTGCCGCCGAGGGCGTCCTGGAAATCCCACGTCAGGCCGAGGCGCAGCGACCGCACGTGGTCTTCGCGGTCGCGGATCCCGAACACCCGCTCTTCACCGTCGTGGGCGTCGAGGGCCGCGCGCAGGTAGACGTTCTCGCGCCGGCTGCGCAGGGCCGGATGCAGGTAGCCGAGCTCCCAGCCTCGCGAGCGGGTCTCGAGCTCGAGGGCGACGAAGCCGTTCTGCTCGGGCTTGGCACGCGTGCCACTGACGGTGAGGCCGAGGCGGCCCCCCTCGCTGCCGATCGGCTGGTCGTGACGCACGGCGGCATAGGCGAGCTCGCCGCCGGGGGAGGCGACGGCCTTGATTGATGTGTTGTCGCGCCGGCCCAGCAGGTTGGCGACCGCGAGGTCGGCGATGATGCGCTCGGTGCCGAGGACGCGACCGCCCCGGTTGTCGATGGTGACGCCGGCGTCCACCCGACGCTCGGTCAGGTGGATGTGGAGGTCGGCCGCCGCGAACTGCTCGCGGGATGGCAACAGGGTCGCGTACGCGAAGACGCCGGGCAGGTCATTGACAAGCAGCATGTAGCGCTCGAGCACCGCGCTGGTCAGCGGGCGCTCGCTGCGGATCTTCATGCCGAATCGGGCTACGAGATCCCGGTCGTCGGCGTCGCCGCCGACGATCTTCACCTGGTCGATGAAGCCTTCGACTGCCTGCAGGCGGACGACGTCGTCACGGATCTCCTGTGCCGGCACGATGACCTGCGAGAGCAGGTAACCGGCGTCGCGATAGGCGGAGGTGAGCGCCGCGGCGAGGCGGTAGAGATCGGCCAGGCTGATCTCGTGGGCGAGATAGGGCGCGGTCAGGCTTTCCACGGTGCCGTCCGGCAGCCGGGTCGCGCCGTCGACGGCGATCTGGCGTACCGAGAAGCGGATCGACTCGGCATTGGCGGGCATGGCCTCGGCGGCCGGCGGGGTCTCGGGCAGCCGGGCATCCGTTCGGGGTTGCGGCAGCATGCGAAATTGCCGCTCCACCTGGCCGGGCAGCACGATGCCGGCCCCCTGGGCCAGGGCCGTGCCCGCGGCGAAACCGATCGCGGCGCCCGCATACACGTGGCGCCATGCAAGTCTGAACCTCACTGAATTCCTCTCCGCCAGGGTTCCGGCGCACCGCGTTTCCGGCGCGTCCGGTTGTTGTCGAAAACATAGCAGTCCGGTGCGCCGATGGCTGTCCAGGCAGCATCCGGATCGTTGAATAAGTCCCGCCTCGTGCGGACAAACCACGTTTCGTTGGGCGCACGTCCGTTCGATTCGTCGCGTCGCGCTGTTCGCCCGCGCCGCCAGGCAGCAGGCGGTACGCCGGGGCGATCGACGGTCTGGCGGCTCGGCAGGCTCATGGCTCCCAATGGGACTGGCTCCGCACGGCCAGGAAGACCTCGCGCAGGAAGAGGCCGAGCCCGAGGATCATCGACAGCATTGCCGCAACGAAGGCCGACGCGACGCTGAGCGCCAGCTCCACCTTCACCAGCGTGCCGAGGAAGGCGCCGGCCACCACGAGGCAGACGAGCAGGGCGCTGAGCACCTCGCAGAACATGGCGCCGTAGATCAAGCCGCCGCGCCGACGCAGCAGGTCGAGCTCCTGGTCTGCGGCCCGGCGCTCGTCGTCGGTCAGCGGATCGAGGCAGCGACGCACTACCACCCGCCGCCGATCGACGATGCGGCCAAGGCGGGTGTTCATCGCGTTGATCAGCGTGGCGATGCCCGTCAGCAGGAAGACGGGCGCCACGGCCAGCTGAATCGCGTGCGACAGGTCGGCCAGATGCGTGGGCATGGGGCCATCGTAGCGTCTTGCCGCCGCGACCGGTAGTCGGAGGGCTCGCTCAGGGGGCGCGCGATGTCGACAGAAACCGGGTTTCGAAGTCATCGAAGCCCATCGGCCGGGCGAAATGGTAGCCCTGGATGTACTCGCAGCCCGCTTCGTGCAGGAAGACCTGCTGCTCCGCCTGCTCGACGCCCTCGGCGATGGTCCGCAGGCCGAGGCTGCGCCCCATCGCGATGATCGCCCGGCAGATGGCTGCATCGTCGGAGTCGCCGGGCAGACCCCGGACGAAGCTCTGATCGATCTTGAGGCAGTCGATCGGGAAGCGCTTCAGGTACGAGAGCGACGAATAGCCCGTGCCGAAATCGTCGATGGCCAGTCTTACGCCCATGTCGCGCAGCTGGTCGAGCTGGCTCACGCGTTCTTCCGACTGATGCATGATGAAGCTCTCGGTGATCTCCAGTTCCAGGTGGCCCGGCGGGATCGCGTGCCGCGCGAGGATCTCGCCAACCAGCGTGACCAGCGTGCCCCGCCGGATCTGTACTTCCGAGATGTTGACCGAGATCGGCGGCGGTTTCAGGCCGGCACGCAGCCATCGGGCCAGCTGCGCGCAGGCGGTTTCGAGTACCCAGGCACCGATGTCGACGATCAGGCCGGTTTCTTCGGCGAGCGGGATGAACTCGGCGGGGGAGATCCAGCCACGGCTCGCGTGTTGCCAGCGCAGGAGCGCCTCGGCGCCGGACAGGTGTCCGTCCGCCACCCGCTTCTGAGGCTGCAGGTGGAGGCGCAGTTCGTTTCGCTCGAGGGCATGGCGCAGCTCGGACTCGAGGGTGAAGCGCTCGCGGGCCGACGAGGTGAGGTCCGCGTGGTAGAAGTCGAAGCTGTTGCGGCCGCGCTCCTTGGCCCGGTACATGGCGGCGTCGGCATTGCGCACCAGCGTCGCCACGTCGGCGCCGTCGCGGGGGTAGAGGCTGATGCCGATGCTGGCCGAAACGACGAACTCCTGCCCGGCCGCGAAGACCGGCTCGCGGAAGTCGTCGAGCAGCTTGGTCGCGACGATGGCGGCGTCGTCCTCGTTGTCGATCGACTCGAGCAGCAGGATGAACTCGTCGCCGCCCAGGCGGGCCAGCGTGTCCGACTCGCGCAGCGAGGCGAGCAGGCGCTGACCGACGCCGCAAAGCACATCGTCGCCGATAGGGTGGCCCAGCATATCGTTGATGATCTTGAAGCGGTCGAGATCGATGAACAGCACCGCCAGCTGGCGGTCGCCGCGACGCGCCCGTTGCAGGGCATGGGCGAGGCGATCCTCGAACAGCAGCCGGTTGGGAAGGTCGGTCAGCGGGTCGTGGTGCGCCTGGTAGTCGAGGGTTTCCTGGGACCGCTTGATGGTGGTGATGTCGGAGATCAGACCCACATAGTGGGTAGTCACGCCGGCCTCGTCGCGGACGGCGCTGATGGTCAGCAACTCGGCGAAGAGGGTGCCGTCCTTGCGACGGTTCCACAGCTCGCCGCGCCAGATGCCCTTGTCCATCACCTGTCGCCACATATCCTGATAGACGTCGGGCGGTGTCTTGCCCGACTGGAGGAAGCGGGGGTTGCGGCCGAGCGCCTCGTCGGCGCTGTAGCCGGTGATCTCGGAGAAGGTGCGGTTGACCGCGACGATGCAGGCGTCGGCGTCGACGATCATCACGCCCTCGGCGGCATGTTCGAACACCGTCGCCGACAGGCGCAGGCTGTCCTCGAGGCGCTTGCGCTCCGAGATGTCCTGGACCATGACCACGAAGTATTCGAGCGCGCCCGCCTCGTCGCGGATGCAGCGCATGATGACGTGGCAGTGGATCGTGCTGCCGTCGTATCGCAGCAGGCGCAGGTCGCAGGCATAGCCATCGCGGGCCCCGCTGAGCGCCTCGGAAAAGCGACGGACCTCCGGCGCCGCATCGTCCGGGTGAACCAGGTCCATCCAGGCCAGGCCGGACAGCTGCGCCTGCTCGTAGCCGACGATCTGGCATAACTTGTCGTTGATCTCGAGCCAGCCATCACTCAGTCCCAGCCGGGCCATGCCGATCATGGGCAGATCGAAATACAGGCGCAGGCGATCAGCCTGCTCGCGCATGGCCTGCTCGGCCCGGTTGCGCTCGGTGATGTCGGCAATGGAGCCGACGATACCGGCCATCGATCCGTCCACATGGTGGAACGTGGCGCGCGAGAAGGCGACTTCCCGCCGGCTGCCATCGGCGCGCCGGACGACGGCGTCGTAGCTCTGCTGGCCGGGGTTCTGCAGCAGCTCCTTGTCCCGCGCCTGCTGGCGCGCGGCATGGGACGGTGGCGCGATGTCGGCGATCGTCTTGCCGATCAGCTCCTCGCGCGGGACGCCGGTGTAGGCGACGAAGGCCTGATTGCAGCCGAGATAGCGACCGTCGATCGACTTGTAATAGACCGCCAGGGGCAGGGCGTCGATCAGTTGCTCCACGAAGCTCAGCTGCTCGCGCAGGGCGATATTGGCGTCGGCCAGTTCGGCCGTTCGGGCGCTGACGCGAGCCTCCAGGTCTACCTTGGCTTCGAGCAGATGCTCCCGGAACTGGTAGTCGCGGGTCACGTCCTGGTAGAGCCAGAGCCATTGCCCGGCCGCGTCGGCACCGATGCCCTCGTCGGACTCGAGCCGGCGCCCGCTGATGTGGCACGTGATCGGTGTACCGTCACGGCGCACGTAGTCCATGACGTCATCGAAGGCCGTCGCGCCGGCTGCATACACCTTGCGGCCCGCCGCTTCCCAACTGGCGTCGTCCGGAAACAGGATGCGGGTGGACTGACCGATCAGGGCCTCGCGGGAGTAACCGAAGAGGTCCGCGAGATGGTGGTTGCACTGGACGAAGTGGCGGTCGCGTTGCAAGGTGATGCCGATCCCCGCCTTGTCCAGGATGGCTTCCTGGGTCTGGAGGGCACGCTGCAGCTGCTGCTCGGACGCCTTGCGCTGGGTGATGTCGAGGACCAGCCAGTAGGTACCCTGCGCCGGCTCGAGAACGTCCAGCACATAGCCGACCACCTGGGCCCAGAACGGGGCACCGTTGGCGTGGCGCAGGCGGACTTCGCCACTCCACGACTGGCCTGTGCTGAGCAGGGGCGCGGCCCGCTCGCCGAGCCGCTCGTACTCGGCCTCGGAGGCAAAGAAGCTCGCGGTCTCCCGGCCCACGAGCGTCGGGGCGGGTTGGCCCGAGCACATCCGGGCGAACTTCTCGTTGCAGGCGACGACACGGCCGGCACAGGCGTGCAGGATGCCGATCGGCGCGTTCTGCATCAGGGCGGCCATCTGCTGCTGGCGCAGGCGTTCCTCGCTGACGTCGTCCACGATCCAGATGGTCCCGGCGGCGGTGTCCTTCGGATCGATCGCCTTGGCCCGCACGTGGCAGGTGATCATCGTCTCGTCGCGGCGTCGCAGGATGGTCTCGATCTCGAAGACGCCGCCCCCCGCGAGGATGGGCCCCGCCTTCTGGCCGATCGCTTCATAGGCGGCCACCGAAGGGTAGAACACCGCGCCGGGCTGGCCGATCAGTGCCTCGCGCGTCCAGCCGAAGATCTCGGCGAAGCGCGGATTGCAGTTGCGGACGACGCGGTCCCGCGTGAAGGCGATGCCGACGAAGGCGTTGGCCAGGATCGCCTCGTATTCGAGCCGGTGCGAGTCGCCGGGGTTCGGCTCAGGCCATGTCGCCGCTTGCGATTTTGCCGTCATGGGGCAGGCTCCGCGGGCGGCGCCACGCCCTGGCTGTGCTGGATGGCCAGCGCGGCAAGGGGGGCGAACGCCTCGAGGCCGGTCAATACCTGCCCTTCGAAGTGGCCGTCCGGGGCGGTCTGGACGACCCCGAGCACGCCGAGCACCCGAGAGCCGACCGACAGCGGGACGCCGGCGATGGCCCGGATGCCCGAGTCGTGGAACTGGCGGGAGCGCCACGGCCAGCGCGGGTAGTTGTTGACCAGCAGGGGCCGGCCGGTTTGCCAGACGATGCCACTGACGCCTTCGCCGGGCTTCAGGTTGACCCCGAGGAAATCGCGGATGCTGCCGAGTGCGAGCACGAGGCGCATCGCGTCGCCCGCCGGTTCGGCGAGATAGACAAAGCCGCTCGAGGCCTCGGTCAGCGACTGGGCCCGCTCGACGATGTCCTGAAGGACCTCCTCCAGCCGGCGGGTGGCACTCAGGCTCTCCGCCATGGCATTGACGGCGCCGATCACCTGCCGGTAGCGCAGCAGGTCTGCCTGCAGGGCTTTCTGGGGGGTAATCCGCGTGCCGACGCCGCGATAGCCTGCGAAGGCGCCATGGCGATCGTAGCTGGGACGGCCGCTGATCGAGTACCACTCCTCGCGACCGTCGCCGTTCCAGAGCATGTACTGGAAGTCGTGAAAGGTCGCGTGACGCTCGAGCGTCGCGCGGTGCGCTGCCATCTGCTCCGGCGTGACGCCCTGCAGCCCCATTTCCCAGCGTGTCTTGCCCAGGGGCTGGCCGAAGGCGGTGTGGCTTTTCTCGAGGGACTGACCCCAGAAGCGGGTGAAGCGGAAGCTGGTGTCCTGCTCCCAGAACCAGCCCGGCGAGTACTCCGCAAAGCTGCGCATGCGCTGTTCCCAGTCCCAGACCTCCTCATGGATGGCATGCTGGGCGGACACGTCGCGGCCGATGCCCATGTAGCCGAGGAAGTTGCCGAGGTCGTCGAAGTACGGCGTGCCGCTCACCGAGATCCAGCGCAGCCGGTTGTCTTCGTCGCGAATCCGGTATTCAAAGCACGAGAACGGCTCGTGCCGCTCGCAGGTGGCCTGGTGCGCGGCGAGGGCCTCGGCAGAGACGCCTTCGAGGGGCAGGTCCCAGCGGCGGCGCCCGGTGGCGGTGCGGGCCGACATCCGGGGGCGGCAGGGGCCTCCATAGGTGATGTCGACGAAACGCAGCTTGGCGTCCTGTACCCAGATCCAGCCGCCGTCGAGCTGGACCACGGCGGTCAGGGTCTTCCAGAGCTGCTGGAAGCCGACACGGTCCGGCCTCTCGGATTCGTAGATCGAGTAGCGCGCGTTCGCATCCGGCACGACCTCGTGCCGCATCGTCGGGTTGTCGTTGGGCTTGATGTCCCGCTCCATCGTCCATTCTCTTCATGGCCGGAGGCCATGGCGGGCGGCGTCAGCCCGCTGAGGTCGGCTCGATTGATAACGGTGCGCGAGCGAGAAAGTTGAAGCCTTCCTCCCTTGGCCAGCTGGCCCGCATGCGCATGGCGGCGTAAGCTGGTCGGCCGTCTTCGGCTCGAGTGCCCATGGAAGATCAGACGCCAGGTGGTTACAAGCGCAGCGATGGCCTTGCCCGGGTTGCGCGGGCGATGGCTTACTCGTTCGCCGGGCTTGCCGCGGCCTTCCGCTGCGAGGCGGCCTTCCGGCAGGAGGTGCTGGCCTGCGCGCTGCTTGCGCCGCTGGGACTGTGGCTGGGGGAGACCGGGGTGGAGCGGGCCCTGCTGCTGTCCGGGCTGTTCCTGGTCCTGATCGTGGAACTCGTCAATTCGGCAATCGAGGCCGTGGTTGACAGGATCTCGGACGCGCGGCACCCCTTGTCGAAGCAGGCCAAGGACATCGGCAGCGCCGCTGTCTTCGTCGCGATCATCGCCTGCCTGGCGATCTGGATCCTGGTGCTGGCGGGCTGAGCTGCCGACCGGCTAGATGCCGTTCGCCGTCGGCCGGGGGTCGAGGAAGCGCATGCCCTCGCGGCGAATCGCCGGGACCTTGGAGGTGTTCTTGACGTGCAGCCGCCAGAAATAGCCGATCAGGTTGTCGCCGAAGGACACCGCCTTGCGCGGCAGGGTAAGGGGGTCGTCGGCGCGCGTGGCCGGCGAGCGCACGCAGGTGGTGGCCGTCGCGTACCCGGCGTCGGCCACGGCGTCGACGACACGGCGGTCATGGCTGCCGTAGGGATAGCAGAAATGCGGCACAGCTTCGCCGAGGACGTCCTCGAGCATCGCCTTGGACTGGAAGACCTCGTCGCGGATCTGGCGGGTTTCCTGTTGCTGGGCAAGGCGGATGTGGCTAACCGAGTGGGCGCCGAAGTCGACCCCCTCGCGGCGCAGCTGGCGGACCCGCTCGGCGCTCATCAGCGGCGGCGTATCCCGGCCGTCGGCGGCAAACCAGCGTGAGGGCTGGCCGAGCATGCCGGCGATCAGGTACACCATCGCCGGGAAGCCGTGGGCCTGCAGCACGGGCCACGCGTACTCGTAGAAGTTCTCGTAACCGTCGTCGAAGGTGAGGACCACCGCGCGGGGCGGGATCGGCGCTTCACCGCGCAGGCACGAGAGGGCCTGGGGCAGCGAGATCACGCTGTAGCGGAAGCGCTTCAGGTAGGCCATCTGCGAGGCGAATCGGCGATGGTCGCAGTAGGTCGAGCGGTGGGCCTTCATCGGCTTGAACCGTCCCACCTGGTGATACATCAGGATGTTGATGCCCGCGCTGTCCATCTAGCGATTGTCCAGCAATTTCCCGTATAGCGCACGATACTGGCCGATCACGGCCGCCTCGCTGAAGTCGCTCTCGATGCGCGCCAGGCCGTGGGCAATGAAGTCCTGCCGCAGCCCGGCATCCTCGATCAGGTGTCGCATGCCGGCGGCCAGGGCGGCGCCGTCGTCGCACGGGACAACCCAGGCGTCGTCGCCGTGCCGGGTGATCTCGCGCGCGCCGCGGAAGGCCGTGCAGACGAGGGGCTTGCCATAGGCCCAGGCTTCGAGAATGACGTTGCCCAGCGTCTCCGGATCGCGGCTCGGAAAGACCACCATGTCGGCCAGCTGGAACCAGGGCGCCGGGTCGTGCTGCCAGCCGGCCCAAAGGATCCGGTCGGCCACCCCGGCCTGACGGGCCTGGGCTTCGAGTGGCTCGCGCAGGTCGCCATCGCCGAGTATCGCGAGGCGCAGGCGGCGCCCACCGAGCTCGGCCGGCAGCCGCGACATGGCATCGACCAGGAAGCGGTGCCCCTTGACGTCGATCAGCCGTCCGGCGGTGACCATCAGCCAGTCGCCCTCGGCCAGGCCGATGTGGCGGTGCAGGGCGCTGAGCTCGGCCTCGGGCACCGCACGGGCGGGGTCGGCAAAGTTGGTGATGTGGAATACCCGATCCGCCGGCAGGCCGCCGCGGACCATCCAGTCGCACAACCCCAGCGTGTTGCCGATCCAGGCGTGGGCGTGCATGAAGGGGTCGAGCTTGTAGTAGCCGCCGAGGCGCGAAACGTGAACCTTGCCGCCGCCGCGCGGCAATCGGGTCAGCCGGGTCGCGCGGCCCATGTAGGTCTGCACGATCGGCGCGTCGCTGGCTTTCACCAGGCGCTGGACCTCATGCCGCGACAGGGGGTCCCACACCGTGCGAAAGCCCAGCGTCTGCGTCGGCACGCCGGCCAGGTGGTGGCGGGCGATCTCGGAGTCGCGCCGGACGACGGCCTCGACGGATTCGCCATGGCGGATCATGGCGGGCAGAAAACGGGCGAACCAGCGCTCGGCACCGCCCATCTGCTTGCTGCCGAGGATGTGCAGCGACTTCATGCGAGGACCTGCCGGTAGATGGCGAGGTTGCCCTGGCACATGACGTCCACCGAGAATTCGCGCTGCACCAGGGCACGGCCGGCCTCGCCCAGGGTGTCGCGCAGGCGGGCGTCGCCGAGCAGTTGGTCCATGGCGCGGGCCAGGGCTGCGACATCGCCGGGGTCGATCAGCAGGCCGTTCTCGCCGTCGCGAACCGCCTCGGGCATGCCGCCCGCGCGGCTGGCGATGATCGGGACGCGGGCCGCGGAGGCCTGCAGCAGGGACACGCCGAGCCCCTCCATGTCGGCCGGATGGACCAGCAGGTCGAGGCAGCCGAGCCGGTCGGGCAGGTCGTCGATGAATCCCATCAGGCGAACGTTGCCCCCAAGCCCTTCCGCGGCAATGCGTTCGCGCAGCCACCCCTCGAGCGGGCCACGGCCATAGATCAGCACCACCAGCTCGGGGTGGCGGGCGAGCACCATCGGCAGCGCGGCGAGCAGGTGGCGATGCCCCTTGCGCTCGATCAGTTGCGCCACCATGCCTGCGACGGGCGTTGTCCGGGGCAGGCCGAGCTCCTGCCGGAAGGCCACCTTGTCGTAGTCGTGGAGGAAGGGGGCGGCGTCGACCGCGCTGCGCACGCAGGTGACCTTTGCCGCGGGCACGCCCTCGGCCAGCAGGACCTGCCGGATGCCCTCCGAAATGGTGACGACGTGGTCGTAGAGGCGGTACTTCAGGCTGGCAAGCCAGCGCGGCTCCGGATTGTCGACGCGGCGCGAGAGGATGCAGGGGATGCCGCAGCGGCGGGCGGCGAGGGCGCCCCAGATGTCGGCACCCCGCCGGCTATGGAGGTGCACCAGGTCGGGTGTCTCGGCTCGGATCAGATGCGCCAGGCGGCTCGTCAGGCGGACGTCGGCGTCGCCCCGCATCGGCATCTCGGCGACCCGCGCGAAGGGCTTCGCGGCCGCGGCGATATCGCTACCCGGCGGACAGGCCAGCAGGTTGTCTACGCCGCGGGCGCGCAACCCCTCCAGGATGTACTGGACCTGGCGCGCCCCGCCGTAGAGGAATCGACCGGACTCGACGTGGAGGACTTTCATGCAGCGATGGCCCGGTGCGCTTCATCAACTACCCGTTGCGGGTGGATGTCGCGCAGGCAGGTAAAGGCTCCGTCGCAGGTGGGGCGCCGCCGGCAGGGCGAACAGGCGAGGCCGAGCCAGACCACGCGGGCGTTGCGGCGACCCGTGTCGAGATAGGGGCAGGTCGAGCCGAACAGGGCGACCGTCGGTGTGGCGAAGGCGATACCCATGTGGGTGAGGCCGGTGTCGACTCCGATCAGCAGAGCCGCATCGCGCACCAGCGACGCGGCTTCGGGCAGGCGTGTCCGCCCGGCCAGAGAGACCGCTCCGGGCATGGCGCTCGCGATGCGCGCCGCCGCTTCGCGGTCGGCGGGGCCGCCCAGCAGCAGCGGGGTCAGCCCGAACTCATCGCGGATCATGGGCAGCAGGGCTCGCCAGTGGTGTTCGAACCAGTGCTTCTGCGGTCGCGTCGTGAAGGGCGCCAGTACGGCATAGCGTCCGGGGGCGAGGCCGTGCTCGGCGAGCAGGGCGCGACTGCGGACGGCGACGTCGTCGGCCACGAACAGGCGGGGCAGGAAATCGCGCGTGTCGAAGCCCAGCCGGTCGGCCAAATGCAGGTATTCGGAGCTGATGCGCCGCTCGGGTCCGCCCTTGGGCACGACCTCGGTCATGAGCCACTGGCTGCCCTCGCGGGAGCCGAGGCCGATGCGGCGGGGGGCGCCCGACAGCCGCGCCAGCAGGCCGCTCTTCATGAGGCTCTGGAGGTCTATTGCGACGTCGAAGTCACCGGCCTTGAGGCGTTGGCGGAGGTCACGGACCTGGCCGAGCAGCGTGCCGTAGCGGTGCTGCCGCCACAGCTGCTTCCATTCGCCCTTGGGCCACAGGACAAGCTCGTCGATGGCAGGGTCCGCCTGCAGCAATCCGTCGATGCCCGGCTCGACCAGCCAGGTCACGTGCGCATCGGGATGGCTGCGCTTGAGAGCGGCGGCAAAGGGCGAGGCGAAGACCACATCGCCGATTGCCGAGGCACGCACGATCAGGACGCGCTTCATGGCGCGCCCCCCAGGATCGACAGGTAGTGGCGCTCGGTCCGTTCGATCATGACCGGCAGGGAAAACTCGCGGTCGAAGCGCTCGTGCAGCGTGTCTCCCAGTTGTCGTGCCAGCGCCGGCGCCTCGATCAGGCGCGCGATGGCGTCGGCCAGCTGCTCGCTGGCGCCCGGGTCGACCAGCAGACCACTGGCGCCGTCCTCAATGATCTCGGGAACGCCTCCGACCCGGGTCGCGACCACCGGCTTGGCAGCGGAGGCCGCCTCCATCAGGGCCAGCGGCATGCCCTCGCTGCGCGAAGGCTGGATGCAGATGTCCATCGCGGCGAGCAGCTGCGGAATGTCCTTGCGTGCGCCCAGCCACTCGACTTCGGCGCGGGTGCAGGCGGCTTGCTGGGCCCGGCCCCAGCCGGTCAGCGGGCCGATCACGAACAGCCGAAAGGGACGCGATACCCGCCCGGCCAGCAGCGCGACGGCCGCGATGGCCACGTCATGGGCCTTGACCTCGGCGACGCGCCCGACCATGCCGATCGCAACCGTATCTTCGTCAAGGCCGAGGCTGGCGCGGGCGATCTCCCGCAGCGCCGCCGCATGGGCGCCGAGACCGCAGTCGCGGGCGCCCGGGTGGATCACCGCGACGCGCCCGGGCGAGAAGCCCCGCGACACCAGGTGGCGTCGTACCGCGTCCGATACCGCGATCAGGGGGTGGCGGCGGGGGTAGTGTCGCCAGGTTGTGAGGTCATGTACGCTGCATACTAGCGGCGTCCCGGTGAAGCGCACGGCCAGCTGGGCGTAGCGTGCGGCACGAACCAGATGGGTATGGACCAGATCGTAGGCGTTGCGCGTCAGCAGCCCGGGGAGCCGGATCATCGCGGCGACGTCGTAGTGGCCGCGGAAGTCGAAGTCGTGGACGCGGAAGCCCTTGCCGGCCAGCGACTGTCCGATCCATGAGCTGGCGGCGCCGGCAAACTCGACCGAGTGGCCGCGCGCCCGCAGACCTTCGCACAGAGCGACCAGGTGGTGCTCCGCGCCGCCGGTCTTGTGGTTGTGGAGCATCTGGAGGACCTTCATGGAGGCCCTCCGGCGCGGAAACGGGCCTCGGCGCGCGCCAGCGCCGCGGCGAAGCCGCCGCGGATCTCGTCCTTGACGGCCTCGATGTCGACCGCGGGAGGCGACCAGTCGATCCGCCCGCTGCGCAGCGGATTCAGCGCCCGCCCCTTGAGCAGCGAGTCGTCGACGTACTGGATGCCGACCAGCTCGTCTATCAGGCGGACGCGATAGTCGTCGCGCTTCGCCGCGTCGTAGAGGAACACGACCGGAATGCCCATCGCGATGCAGGGCATCGCGCAGTGGATCTTGGTCGTGATCACGAGTCGGGCATGGTCGCGATAGGCGGCCAGCAGTTCGGCGGCCATCTGGCGGCGCAGGGCGGCCGAGAAGTGGGGCAGGCGGAGCTTGGCCTGGTTCACATACACCGCCTCGCGACGCAGGCTGCGCGGGATGATGCTGTCGAAATCCATGCAGGTGCCGGCCACCAGGAAGACCTTGCCCTGCTTCGGCTCCCGCTCGCGCCGATCGAAGGTGAGGGTCACGCAGCGGCTGTACCAGGCCTCGATGCCGTGCTCGCGGAGGAGGGCCGCGGTGCCCTCGTCGCGGCAGCCGATCGGCGCGTGGCGCTTGAGATAGTCGACGCCTGCCGGCGACAGGATCACGTCGCGCTTGCCCGGGGCCACATGGAAGGCGAAGAACACGGGGGTGACGGCGGGGGACGGCGGCCAGTGGTCCGACTGCATGAAGAAGCCGTTCATCGCCACGATGGCGGGCTCCACGACTTGGTCGAGAGCTTCCCGCGAAACGTGGCCGTCCACGCGCGGCAACAGGCGCTCGACGGCCAGCGTCTGGACGTCGTCGCCCAGGTTGAAGACCCGGTCGAAGGGGCTGCCGAGGTATTCGAGGGCCAGGTAACGCATCAGCTCTCCCCCGGGCGGTCCGTGAAGCCGGGGGCCCCGATCATCGCCAGTCGTGCCAGGACGCGGTCGGCAGGGATGGACTCCATGCCATCGCCCTCCACCGCATGGATCTGCGGGTCGTGCGTGAGGGGCCGGGTGGCGCCGAAGAGGCCGAGGCTGGCGCACTCCACGGCGGCGCTGACGTTGAGGATGCCGGTGTCGTTGCCGACGCAGAAATGACAGTGGGTGAGGGCTGCGGCACTGCGCAGCACCGAGCGCTGATGGAGCGCCGACGTGCCGTGGCGCAGGTCGGCCGGCAGCGCCCGCAGGATCGACTCGGCGTCCTCGGCGTCGCCGGGGCCGCCAATCAGCAACACCCCGTTGCCGCGCTCGCGCAGATCCCGCGCGAGTTCGGCGAAATGGGCGATCGGCCAGCGCTTGCGCGGGTCGGACGCGCCGATCGCCAAGCCATAGAGCGGGCGCGGCAGCGCCGCCAGCGCTGCGCCGACATCCTCCGCGAGCGCGTTGGGGACATGCAGGCGGGGCAGCTGGGGCGCGTCGACGAAGCCGTGGGCGATGGCGAACTCGGTGGCTTCCGGGTAGACCCAGCTGCCGACGCCCCGGTAGCGCTGGATGAACGGCGGGACGTTGAGGAACAGGCGCTCGCCGACGCTGAAGCCAAAGCCGGAGCGGCGCCGGATCCCGGCCAGCCAGGCGAGCACGCCGTAGCGCATCCGGCCCGAGAAGATGACCGCCCGCTCGAAGCCGTAGCCGCGCAGTTCGCGGACGAACTCGAACTGTGACTTCAGGCTGTCGTGCCGGCCCTCGCGGTGTTCGCTCGGTCGCGGGCGGCGGTCGTACTCGATGACGGTGTCGACACAGGGCTCGGCGCTCAGCAGGTCGGTGGCGCAGCAGGACGGGCGCGCAATGACCGAGACCCGTCCACCGTGGCTGGTCGCGGCGACGGCCCGGAAATAGGGGATGTGCCAGACCAGGTCGCCGATGCCGCTGCGATGGTGGACGACGACCGTGCGCGGCGATCGGGCATCGGGCGTCCTCATGGGGCCGGCTCCGCACGGAGCCCGCGTTCGCGGGCCAGTAGCGCGGCGGCGGGCAGGGCCAGCAGCAGCGCCATCCCGTACGTGCCCGAGCGGGTACCCAGCAAGCCTTCCGTCATCGAGAACAGGGCCGTGCCGACCACCACCAGCAGGCCGGCGGTGGCGAAGAAGCGGGTCGCCGGATCCTCGCCACGATCCAGCCGCGACGCGAAGAAGCGCAGGGCCAGCGCCCAGAACGTGATCAGGGCAAGGCCGCCGGGCAGGCCGGCGAAGGCGAGGCTGCTGATGAGTTCGTTATGGAGGTTGGCCAACTCGTTGAAATGATCCGGCAACTCGCCGCGCTCGACCGATGCCGCTCGTCGCTCGGCGTAGTTGGCGTAACCGACGCCCTGCCAGGGAGATTCGCGGAATCGGTCCAGTCCCCAGCGCCACATGGCCAGCCGGATACCGGTCGCGTTGGTCATGCTGTCCAGCGCATCGGGTGCGTCGATGAAGCGGCTGACGTTGGCAATGGCATCGCCGACCCGGCTCTGGACCTGGGGTGACAGGTGGTAGCCGGTGGCCGCCAGGGCGAGCACGCCGGCCACCAGGCCGAGCCGGGTGGCCGCGCGGAAGTCGCGACGGGCGACGGTGGCCAGCAGCAACAGGACAGGCAGCGTGATCCAGCCGCCCCGCGTCGACGAGAGGACCGAGGCGATCCCGGCGCAGCCGAGTGCGGCGACGCCCGCCAGGAGCCACGCCCGACCATGGCGTGCGTCCTGGCCAAGGACGAGGCCGCCGGCGAGACCGAGGCAGCCGAGCAGCAGAGCGAAGTTGCCGAACGGGACCGCGTTCCAGCGGCCGTCGAGGCCATGCACCCGACCGTGGTCCAGCGCGACGCCCTCGATCAGGGCCACCGCGCCGCTCGCCATCGCGGCGATGATCACGGCCGCGACGAACGCGCGCAGGCCGAGCCCGCGGCGGGCCAGCAACAGGGCGACAAAAGCGGCATAGACAAGGTGCATGGGGCGATCGAGCAGGTTGAAGGCCCAGCCGGTCTGCGCCATGTTGAAGGCCACCGAGGCCGGCAGCAAGCAGCAGATGAGGACAAACTGCCCTTCGCCGCGTGTCACGCGCCCTTCGCGCAGCAGCGCGCCGATGCCCCACAGCGCCAGCCCGGCCAGGATCGCGCCGCTGACCGCCGGGAACACCATCAGCAGGGCGATGGCGAGGCAGGCCAGCCAGGCGACCGGATGGGCGCCAAAGGGCAGGAAGCGGGCATGGGGCAGATCGGGCAGCGTGGCCACGCTCATTCGAACTCCACCCCGCACTCGGCGAAGGTGCGCTGCATGTCGCGCCGCTCCGACTCCGACTTGAAGCGCACCCGGTCCCAGCCGAAGGCCAGCACCGGTGTGCCCGGGCCGTAAAGCTGCCGCGCGAACAGCAGGGCCGACGATCGCACGCCGAGCACGGCCGCGTAGGGCGTATGGCTCATCCAGACTTCGAGGGGTTCGTCGAGCTCCAGGACGTGGTCGCCCGGCGCGGACAGTTCGCGCGCCGGGTCCTTTGGATGTCCCTTGTAGTCCACCACGGCGATGTCGTGGCGGGCGAGCCAGGCGCGCATGGCGCCGCCCACGGCGTCCCTGTCGGCGGCCGACAGCAGGCCCGTGCCGGACAGGGGCTGGCCGATGATCAGCGCCCGGCGCGGGGCGTCGGCCGAGGCGCCGAGGGCGCTCCCGGCCACCAGCGCCGGCAGGCGGACGACCTTCTCGACCGGGTATTCGTGGGGCAGGCCCGGCAGCACGTAGATGCGGTCGCAGAAGGGGGCGTCCGAACCGATGCGGTCACCGGCGAAACACCAATAGTCGAGTTCGGGGGCCGCCAGGCGCCGCAGCTTTCGGGCCACCTGGGCGAGCCGCCTGGAGGTGCTGAGTGGATAGCGCCGGATGCTGATGATGCCGTCGGGCAGGATACGGGCCTGCATTGTCCGGGCACCGCAGGCCTTCGGCAAGGCGCGCAGGAAGTAATTGATGGCCTCCGTGTCGAAGACCGCGCTGTGGATCGCGAGCTCGTCGCAGGTGCCCACCAGATCGGCGACCTGCCGGATGTTGGCGCGCAGGCGGCGGTGCCGGCCGAAGGCGCCCGGCAATGGCTCCCAGCGCGGCCAGGCCATGTAACTGGCGGCGTCCCAGTCGTCCTCCTGGACCACCGGCGTGACGCCGCGCTTGTACCAGACGAGCACCTGGCGGGCCGACGGTTCGAAGGCCTCGGCGATGCGGCGGGCTGCCAGATACTGCAGCGGCGAGGCGACGAAGTAGAGGGCCACCCGGCTCATGGCCCGCTGACCTCGGCTTCGGCGCCGCGCGGCGTCAGGTCGGCCAGCACTTCTTCACCGCTGCGGAGCAGGCGTGCGTAGGCGCCGTTCTGGGCCACCAGAGCCTCGTGGCTGCCGCGCTCGACGATCCGGCCGTGTTCCATGACCACGATCTCGTCGGCGTCGCGAATCGTGGACAGCCTGTGGGCGATGACCAGCACGGTGCGGTTGCGGCGCAGCTGCACCAGGGCGTCCTTGACTGCCCGCTCCGATTCGTTGTCGAGCGCCGAGGTGGCTTCGTCGAGTAGCAGGATCGGCGCGTCCTTGAGGAAGGCGCGGGCGATGGCGATGCGCTGGCGCTGGCCGCCGGAGAGCTGGCTGCCATTGGTGCCCACCCGGGTGTCGAGGCCCTCGGGCAGCTTTTCGATGAACTCCCAGGCGTGCGCCGCGCGGGCTGCGGCGACGATGGCTTCGCGCGGCGTGGCGGGCTGGCCGTAGGCGATGTTGGCCGCGATCGTATCGTCGAACAGCACCACCTGCTGGCCGACCCAGCCCAGCTGGCCCCGCAGCCAGCCCAGTGGCAGCGAGCAGAGGGTGGCTTCATCGAGCAGGATGCGGCCGCGCTCGGGCTCGAAGAAGCGGGCGATGAGGTTCACCAGCGTCGTCTTGCCGCTGCCCGAGGCTCCCACCAGCGCAACGGTACGGCCGGGTTCGATGTCGAGGCTGAGATCCTCGAGCGCCCACTCGTCCTGCTTCGGGTAGCGGAAGCAGACGCGGTCGAATCGCAGCGCGCCGCGCACCCGCGGCCGCTCGCCGCTTTCGGTGTCGGGCTCGGCCGGTGTGTCCAGCAGCTCGAACAGGCTCTGGGCGCCGGCCAGGCCCTTCTGGATCACGGCGTTGATGTTGGTCAGCCGGCGGATCGGCTCGAAAAGCATCGACATGGCCGTGACGAAGGCGACGAACTCGCCGGGGGTCAGCTTGTCCTGCGCCGACAGGGCGGTGGCGGTCCAGATCACCGCCGACACGGCCGCGGCCGCCAGCACCTGCACCATCGGCACATTGGCCGCGGAGACCCGCACGGTGCGCATGGTCTGCTGGCGCAGCCGCTCGGCGATGCCGGCGAAGTGCTGGTCTTCGTGGTCGTGGGTGCCGAACAGCTTGATCTCGCGGATGCCCGCGAGGGACTCCTCGACCGCGCCGGTCAACTCGCCGGTGGTCTCCTGCATCTGCCGGTTCGAGCCCCGCAGCTTGCGGCTGGCGACACGGATCAGCCAGGCCACCACCGGCGCGATGGCGACGATCATCAGGGTCAGTTCCCACGCGGTATAGACCAGGTAGGCCGTCAGGCCAACGATGACCATCGAGTCGCGGATGACGATGATCCAGGCGTTCGACAGGGCCGAGCCGACCTGCGGGATGTCGTACAGGATGCGCGACAGCATGCGGCCGCCGGACTCGCCCAGGTGGGTCCCCATCGGCAGGTGCATCTGGTGACGGAAGACCTGCTGGCGCAGGTCGGTGATGGCCTTGTGGGCGATCCACTGGCTCGACACGCTGGCGGCGTACTCGGCCAGGCCCTTGGCCAGGAAGGCCAGCAGCAGGAACAGCGGGATCTGCCACTGGGCGGTCGCGTTCTTGTTGATCAGGCTTTCATCGACCAGCGGCTTGAGGAGCGCGGGCAGGACCGGCTCGAGCGACGCCGCGACGATCATGGCCAGCACCGACATCCCGACGACTCGCCGGTACGGCCGGACGGACCCCAACAATCGCCGGTATAGCGCAAGCGAGGATTTCATTCGCGGTGCAGCACCTTGTCCACCACCAGGCTGGCCCATCCCTCCTCGTGAAACTGCGACTTCAATGCCTTCTCGTCATACACCGTGTCAACCCATTCTAGGAAGCCGATCGGGGTACGGGCATTGTCGACGAGGTACTGGGTGAAGAAGAAATCGAGGACGCCGGTCTTGGCCTGCTTGAAATGCCCATAGCGCCAGTCCAGCTCGCGCATGGCCTCGGCGACCGGATGGCCAAGGTGGAGAATGCGATAGAGCGCGGCCCCGAGGCCGGCCCGGTCCGCGCCCGACTTGCAGTGCATCAGCGCCGGATACGCCAGTCGCCGGAAGAGGTCGTCCATGGCGTGGACCTCCTCGACCGAAGGGGGCGTGCGCGAGTAGAGCTTGACGTTGTGCAGTGCGATGCCGAGCCGCTCGCAGGTCTCCTCCTCGAACAGGGAGGAGCCGTAGTCGTGACGTCCGCGCAGGTTGACGATGCTCTTCAGGCCGAAGCGACGCTGGTACTTGCGGATCTGTCGGGGGCTGGGCTGGCTCGAGCGGTACATGCCGCCGCCGAGCGGATAGAAGTTGTTGTACACGGCGCGGACGCAGCCATGGTCGACGAGATGCATGTCGAGCCAGGCGAGGATGCGGCGTGTCGGGGTGTCGATGGTCTTGGGCACTGAGAGCGATGGATCGGCAGGTCCATCCCGCCCGAAAACCCGGAGTATACAGGTGCTTAGCGGCACAGGCCGTGCCCTGTCCCGAATTCGGGGCGATTGGCCGGGGCGAGTGTTGCAGGCAGGAGACGCCCGCAGCGGGCTCAGCGGTTGAAGGCCTTGAGCACAGTGCCCCAGGGCGCGACGGCCAGATGGGTCAGCGCGCCGAAGTCGAAGTCGAGGCCGAGCCAGCGGTCCTGGGGCAGCCCGATCAGGCGACCGGCGATGGCCCGCAGGGGGCCACCGTGGGCCACCACGGCGACGGCGCCGTCCGGATGGGCGGCGAGGATGTCGTCCAGCGCCGCATCGACCCGTGCCGCCATCTCCTGCACGGACTCGCCGCCGGGCGCACGAAAGCCCAGGGGGTCTGCGGCCCAGGCGTCGAGCTCGCCACGCAGCGCGGCGAAGGGCCGGAGCTCCCACTCGCCGAAGTCGATCTCCCGCAGGCGCGCGTCGGCGTGGGGGCTGCCCAGCGCCTCGGCCAGGCGCAGGGCACGACCGAGCGGGCTGCTGTACACGACCGGGTCCGGTGGCAGCATCGGTCGCAGGCGCGCCGCGACCGGGGCGACCGGTTCGGCGAGGCCGACGTCGCTGGCGCCGTAGCACGTGCCCGGCGGGACATCCGGGCGAGGATGGCGGATCAGGTAGAGGTCCATGAGGCGAGCAGGCCGATGTAGCAGGCGAGTTCGGTCAGCTGCTGGGCAGCGCCCAGGCAGTCGCCGGTGTAGCCGCCGAGGCGGCGCAGCAGCAGGCGCGAGAACCACAGCGTGACCGCGGCCACCAGCACGGAGACGACGGCCGCCGCCGCCGGTGGGACCAGGCACAGCGGCAGGCAGCCGCCCGCCGCGGCGATCAGCAGTTCGCGGTTGGAGAGGGCTCGGGCGAGGGGCTTGGCCTTGGCGTCGAGGTCTTCACGGACGTACTCGAGGCGATGGATGAGGGTGGTCGAGGCGAAGCGCGAGAGGGGGTGGGCGACGAGCAGCGCGACCAGCCCGTGGCCGGGCGACAGGGTCGCCAGCTCGATCAGGGCCATGGCCTTGGCAAGCAGCATCAGGCAGAGGCCGGCTGCGCCGTAGCTGCCGATGCGGGAGTCCTTCATGATGCCGAGCACCTGGTCGCGCGCCCAGCCGCCGCCGAGGCCATCGCAGGCGTCGGCAAACCCGTCCTCGTGGAAGGCACCGGTCAGGCGCAGGCCGGCTGCGATCGACAGCACCACGGCGACGCTGGCCGGCATGATCGACAGCAGCAGCCACAGCAGGCCGGCGCAGGCCCCGCCCACGATCCAGCCGACCCAGGGGAAATAGCGCGCTGAGTGGTTGAGGCGCTCCGGCGACCAGGGCAGCCAGGCCGGTACCGGGATGCGGGTGAAGAAACCCAGCGCGGTCAGGAACAGCTCGAGCTGGCCGCGCACGCGGGTCAGGCCTTGTCGCTCACGCCGGCCGAGGCGAAGCTAGCCATCTCGTCCAGAAAGCCCACCGCCGCGCGCAGCAAGGGAAAGGCGAGCGCGGCGCCGGTGCCTTCCCCGAGGCGCAGATCGAGTTGGAGCAGGGGTTCGACGCCGAGCTGTGCCAGCTGGAGCCGGTGTCCGGCTTCCGCGGAGCAGTGCGAGAACACGCAGTAGGGCAGCATCGCGGGCGCGATCGCGTGGGCCACCAGCACGGCCGACGTGACGATGAAGCCGTCGACCAGCACCAGCATCCGGCGCTCGGCCGCGCCGAGCATGGCGCCGGCCATCATGGCAATCTCGAAGCCGCCATACTCGGCGAGCGCGACGAGCGGGTCTTGCGGACGACCGCCCCGCGCCAGCGCACGCCCCAGCAGCGCCCGCTTGCGGGCCAGGCCTGCGTCGTCGAGGCCGGTGCCACGGCCGGTGACCGCGTCCAGGGGGTGGCCCGTGAGGCAGTGGGTCAGCAGCGACGCCGAGGCGGTGTTGCCGATGCCCATCTCGCCGATGACCAGGGCCTGGCAGCCATGGCCGGCCAGGTTGTGGGCCAGGTTGCGGCCCCGGGCGAGGGCCTCCTCGCATTGGGCCGTCGACATGGCGGCGCGCTCAAGGTAGTTGCCGGTGCCGTGCGCTACTTTGGCGCCGATCAGGCCCGGTGCTGCACCGAAGTCGTGCGCGACGCCCGCATCCACGACGGACAGGCCCAGTCCGGCCTGGCGGGCGAAGACATTGATGGCGGCGCCGCCCGTCAGAAAATTCATCACCATCTGCCAGGTCACGTCCTGCGGGTAGGCTGAGACTCCCGCCGTCGCGGCGCCATGATCTCCTGCGAATACAACGGCTTGAGGGTTGTGCAGGGTCGGCGAGAGGCTGTGCTGGACGAGCGCGGCCTGCAGCGCAAGGTCCTCGAGGCGACCGAGGCTGCCCGGCGGCTTGGTCTTCTGGTTGATTTTTTGCTTGACTGTCTCGGCGAACGTGCTGTCCAGCGCGTCGATGGAAACCTGCATCCGGATCTGTCCTGGGTCGTATCGGCGGCGCATGTTAGCACCCGTCGTGCAAGACGTGATGTCCGGCCGCCAACGCCCCGGAAGAGGGTCCGCGGTTACCTGCCAGCGGCAACCGCCGCGCAATTCGAGAGAGGAGACAAGCGATGCCTGATCGTCCCGTCAAGAGTGTCATCGAGCACAAGCCCTTCGTCATGGCGCCGAGCGACCTGCCGGTCAAGGCGGCTGCCGGCCTGCTGAAAGAGCAGCACGAGGGGGCCGTCCTGGTCGTCGAGAACGGGCGCCTCGTGGGCATCTGCACCGAGCGCGACATCGTCTTCGACGTGGTTGCGACCGGGGCCGACCCCGCGTCCACGCCGATAGGCGAGATCATGACCGCCGACCCGGTGACGATCACGATCGACAAGCCATTCGGCCACGCCCTGCACCTGATGTACGAGGGGGGGTTCCGCCATGTGCCGGTCGTCGGGCCCGACGGCGCGCCGTTGGGCATCGTGTCTGCGCGCGATGCGCTCGGCCTCGATGTGCTCGATTTCGAACAGGACCTGCTGTTGCGTGAAGGCTTGGCCGAGATCCTCTGAGCGGTTCGGCGCGGACCACGTGCGCGGGCCGCGACATGTTACTCC
>JBNLCM010000072.1:0-18085 GCA_050303815.1 Rhodocyclaceae bacterium | reverse complement strand
CAGCCGCCGGACTGGTGGAACATCAGGGGGCCGTGTTTGTCCTTCAGCAATTCGATCAGCTCCAGAGCCGCCGGTGTGGCGACAACGCGATCGACCATGGTTTTGCCTCCTCGTGAAATTCAAGCGGGCGACCCGCATCGGGTCGCCCATCTTCGTGTGTCAGTGCGCCTCGCGCCGACAATCGGCGCGAGGACCATCCATCAGAAGAAGCCGAGCGCGTTCGGGCTGTAGCTCACCAGCAGGTTCTTGGTCTGCTGATAGTGGTCGAGCATCATCTTGTGGGTCTCGCGACCGATGCCCGACTGCTTGTAGCCGCCGAAGGCCGCGTGGGCGGGGTACGCGTGGTAGCAGTTGGTCCACACGCGGCCAGCCTTGATGCCGCGACCCATGCGGTAGGCGCGGCTGCCGTCGCGGCTCCACACGCCGGCACCGAGGCCGTAGAGGGTGTCGTTGGCGATGGCCAGGGCCTCGGCCTCGTCCTTGAAAGTGGTCACGGCCAGCACCGGGCCGAAGATCTCCTCCTGGAAGATGCGCATCTTGTTGTGGCCCTTGAAGACGGTCGGCTGGATGTAGAAGCCCTCGGCCAGATCGCCGGACAGGCGCGCCGGCTCGCCGCCGACCAGACACTGGGCCCCTTCCTGCTTGCCCAGTTCGAGGTACGAGGCGATCTTGGTCATCTGCTCCTGGGAGGCCTGGGCCCCCATCATCGTCTCGGTATCGAGTGGGTTGCCCTGCCTGATGGCACGGATGCGCGCCACGGCGCGGTCCATGAACCGATCGTAGATTGACTCGTGGATCAGAGCGCGGCTCGGGCAGGTGCAGACCTCACCCTGGTTGAAGGCGAACAGCACCAGGCCCTCGATCGCCTTGTCGAGGAACTCGTCATCGGCCGCGCAGACGTCTTCGAAGAACACGTTCGGCGACTTGCCGCCCAGCTCCAGGGTGGCCGGGATCAGGTTGTTGGCGGCAGCCTGGCCGATCAGGCGGCCGGTGGACGTCGAGCCGGTGAAGGCGATCTTGGCGATGCGGTCCGAGGTGGCGAGCGGCACGCCGGCCTCGCGACCATAGCCGTTCACCACGTTCAGCACGCCGGGCGGCAGGAGGTCGGCGATCAGCTCCATCAGCACCAGGATGCTGACCGGCGTGGATTCCGCCGGCTTCAACACCACGCAGTTGCCGGCACCGATGGCGGGGGCCAGCTTCCACGCGGCCATCAGCAGCGGGAAGTTCCAGGGGATGATCTGGCCGACGACGCCCAGCGGCTCGTGGAAGTGGTAAGCCACCGTGTGTTCATCGATCTCGCTGATGCCGCCCTCCTGGGCCCGCAGGCAACCGGCGAAGTAGCGGAAGTGGTCGGCCGACAGCGGCACGTCGGCATTCAGGGTTTCGCGGATGGCCTTGCCGTTATCGACCGTCTCGGCGTAGGCGAGCAGCTCGGTGTTGGCCTCGATGCGGTCGGCGATCCGGAGCAGCAGGTTGGCACGCTCTGCCGGGCTGGTGCGCCCCCACTTGTCGGCCGCGGCGTGGGCCGCGTCGAGGGCCAGGTGGATGTCCTCGGCGGTGGAGCGGGCAGCCTGGGTGTAGGGGCGACCCGTGATCGGCGTAATGACATCGAAGTACTGCCCCTTGACGGGGGCAACCCACTTACCGCCAATGAAGTTGTCGTACCGGGCCTTGAACTGGACCTTGGCACCTTCCTGCCCAGGAAATGCGTATTGCATGAACTGCCTCCTATGCGAATCGGATTGTTTGCGCTGTCGCGCCAACGATGCCTGTCGCAGGGGGCATGCCAGTCGGGCCCCTCGGTCACGCGATACGGCGGAAACCCGCCCCGGCATTGGGTTTCACGCCTATCTCCTTATATTTACAAAGGTTTTAGGGTTATTGCCGCAACGCACAATTACGAAACACCTGCTCCGTCCAGAATGAAGCAACTGCCCGCCGCAACGGTATGGCGTTGCCGATGCTGGCGGACAGTCCGTCAGCCGACCGGACGCACCAGCACGTCGGACTCGGGTCGTTCATAGCCCGGCTGGCTGGTCATGACATCCCGCATGCAATGCACCAGGCCCATGCAGCGGACGTCGTTCAGGATCTCGCGCGGCGCGCACAGGTAGTAGGTCTCGAACCCCAGGGGCACGAAGTCGAGGCCAAGGGCGATCGCCGTGGCCTTGAGCGCGAACGCCGCATCGACGGCCCCGGCGGCGACGGCCGCGACCACCGCGAAGTGGGTGAACTCCTCGACCGGGTAGCCCCGGATACTGCTCGGGCTGATGCCATGCTCGCGCAGCAGGTAGTCGAACCAGACGCGGGTGCCCGAGCCCCGCTGCCGGTTGATGAAGCGCACCGACTGCCGCGACAGGTCGTGGATGCTGCGGATGCCCAGCGGATTGCCCCGTGCCACCACCAGTCCCTGCTCGCGTCGCAGCAGGGGCTGAAGATAGAGGGGAGGGTCGCCCGTGAGACTGCGCTTGACGAAGAGCTCGATCGGCAAGCCATCCGGGACGTGGAACCCCGCCATCTCGGCCCGCCCCTCGCGCAAGGCACTGACCGCCTTGGGCGACCCCATGAAGCGGACGTCCAGGGTGGGCAGCCGGCCTTCGCTGAGGCACTGCTGCATGACCAGATCGTGGCTGCAGGCGATGCGCAGCCGCGGCTCGCCGAGGCGCAGGCAGTCGCGGAGCTCCCGGTCGAGGTCCGACAACTCGCGCTGGACCAGCCCCTGCACACGGGCCTCGATCTTCTGCACCAGCGACGCCAGCCCGAGGCCGGCCGCCGTCAGCTGGCTGCCGTGCCCCTTGGTTTTCTCCACCAGTTGGCACCCCAGCAGGGACTCCGCCTCCCGGATCCGCCCCCACGCACCCCGGTAGGAGCGTCCCGTGCGCTCGGCCCCCCCCTGCAGCGATCCGGTCTCGGCGACGGCGCTCAAGAGCGACGACAGGGCCGCGAGGTCCAGCTCGAGCGAATCGAGCTCAAGGCTCGTATGCGCCCTGATGGTCAGGCGCGCATCGGTATGTCCTTGCATATTTGACCTCATCTCCGGGCGTCGTAGTCTGGCGGGACGTCATTCTATACATGACTGCCTATTCAACCGGCAACAAACAGCCGACCAGCCCCCGAGAGGAGAGTTTCATGACCGTATCCCGCCGCCGCCTGCTGGGCGCCCTGCTGATCGGCGCGGCCGCGCTGTTCCAGCCGCTGGCGAGCCAGGCCGCCGACTTCATCACCGTGGCCTCGACCACCTCGACACAGAACTCCGGCCTGTTCGACCATCTGCTCCCGGTCTTCACGGCCGACACCGGCATCGAAGTCCGTGTCGTGGCAGTCGGGACGGGCCAGGCCCTCGACATGGGCAGGCGTGGAGACGCCGATGCCCTGCTGGTGCATGACAAGGTCAAGGAAGCCCGCTTTGTCGAGGACGGCCATGGCGTGGGCCGCCGCGACGTGATGTACAACGACTTCGTACTGATCGGCCCGGCCAGCGACCCGGCCGGCATCCAGGGTGGCCACGACATCACCGTGGCACTACGGAAGATCGCCGAGGCCAAGCCACCCTTCATCTCGAGGGGCGACAAATCCGGCACCCACAGCGCGGAGCTGCGTTTCTGGAAGGCCGCCGGTATCGACCTGCCCGCCGTCAAGGGCGAGTGGTATCGCGACACGGGCAGCGGCATGGGCGCCTGCCTCAACACGGCCGCCTCGCTCGACGGCTATGTCCTGTCCGACCGGGGCACCTGGCTCAACTTCAAGAACCGCCAGAACCTGGCCATCCTGGTCGCGGGCGACAAGGCCCTCTTCAACCAGTACGGCGTGATGATGGTGAACCCGGAGCGCCATCCCCACGTCAAGAAGGCCCTCGTACAGAAATTCATCGACTGGCTGGTGTCCGACAAGGGTCAGGCCACGATCGCCAGCTACCGGATTGGCGGCGAGCAACTCTTCTTCCCCAACGCGAGCTGATCCAGGCCGATGCGCCGGGCTTCTCAGCCCGGTGCCGGCAGTCCGCGGAATCGCCAGGCATCGGCGGCGAAGCGCGCGACCAGCCAGTCGCCGATCGCCCGCACGCGCGGGACATCCCGCAGGTCCCGCGCCATCACCAGCCACATCCCGCGGCCGGGCACATCGCCCGGCAGCCGTCTCAGGCCGGGGTGGGCATCGCCCAGGATGCAGGGCAACAGGGCCAGTCCGGCGCCAGTGGCCGCCACCTGCATCAAGGCATCGGCCGAATTGCTCCGGAAGACGATCTGCTGTGCGTCGATGCGCGACTGCAGCCAGCGCATCTCGGGCAGGTCCATCATGTCGCGCTCGTAGGCCAGCCAGTCGCGGGGCTCGTCGAACGGACCGGCGAGCGGGGCGCCCCCCCTTCCCGACGCTTGATAGATGCCGAACGCCATCTCGCCCAGTCGCCGGATGACCAGGTCGCCCCTCGCGGGCCGTGCCAGGCGGATCGCGAGATCAGCCTCCCGCCGCGCAAGATCGAGGTTGTGGTTGCCCGCCACCAGCTCGAGCACCAGGGTCGGAAAACGGGAGCGGGCCTCGGCGGCCAGCGGCGCCAGGTAGTGGCTGACCATCGAATCCACCGCCGCGATCCGCGTGAGACCGCGCAACTGGGTATCCACATCGCTCGCCAGGTGCGACAGGGCGGCCATGTCCACCTCGATCCGGCGGCCCCGCTCGATCAATCGCTCGCCGGCACCGGTCGGCACCAGGGTGCCCTGGTTGCGCTCGAACACGCGGATGCCCAGCCGCGCCTCGAGGGCCTTCAGCCGGCGGGAAACGGTGGTCTGGTCCACCCCGAGTTCGCCCGAGGCGCCGGCCAGCGTGCCGTGGCGCGCCACCGCCAGCACGAAGCGCACTTCGTTCCAGTCAAAGGCAACTGCATCGCTGCCGTGGCCTGCTGCACCCGTGTGCATCGAAAACCCGCCTCCCTCGCCTATCGTGGGGGCTCCCTTTCCCCGGAGACCCCGATGAAAACGCCCCATACCCTGCGCGATGTCGCAGGCCTCCCGACGCAGCTGCCCGCGCTGGCGGACTGCACCCTGATCCTGATCGACTGCCAGAATACCTATCGGCAGGGATTGATGACGCTCGACGGCATCGAGCCCGCCCTGGCAGAGGCGGCCTCCGTCCTGGCCAAGGCCCGCGAAGCCGGCAGCCCGGTCATCCACGTTCAGCATGACTCGGGGCCGGGCAGCGTCTTCGACATCCGCGCCGAGATCGGCGCCATCGCGGATCCGGTAGCCCCGGCCGATGGCGAAGCGGTCGTCATCAAGCACCTCCCCAACGCCTTCGCCGGCACGGATCTGGCCGATCGCATCGCAGCCTCCGGCCGCACGGAGATCGTCCTCGTCGGCTTCATGACCCACATGTGCATCAACTCGACGGCCCGCGGCGCGTTCACCGCCGGCCTGAAGCCGGTTGTCGTCGCCTCGGCCACCGCGACCCGCCCCCTGCCCACGGCCGACGGCGGCGTCGTCAGCGCCAGCGCCCTCCAGGTCGCAAGCCTGGCCGCCCTCGGCGACCTGTTTGCGCGGATCGCACCGGACAGCGCCGCGCTGGCGGGTTGAGCGCAGGCTGTGGAAAAGCGCGAACGGGCGCCGCAGCGCCCGTTCTCCTGCCGACCGCCCGACGCCGTCAGAACGCGTGGCGCAGGCCGAAGCCCAGCGAGGTCGATCCTTCGCCGGCTTCGCGGGCGAACACGCCGCGGCTGGCATTGTCGTCGTTCATCGTGCGGTTCGCCAGCGCATAGACCGTCGTGCGCTTGGAGAGGCCGTGGGTGTAGCCGAACGACACCGAGGTGGAGTCGTTGTCGTCGTTCTCGTCGTCCGTGAGCTTGGCGATGTCGAAGACCACCTGACCGCTGCCGACCGGCGCGGCAGCGCCAAAGTAGGCCACCGACGCGTCGACCCCGTTGTCTTCCCTGGCGGTCTGGTAGCTGGCGAAGAGCTCGACCGCGCCCAGATCGAAGGAACCACCGACGTAGATCTCGTCCAGGTTGTCGTCGGTCCGCTTCGATCGGTGGTAGGCCAGGCCGGCCGCGAACGTTCCCCCGCCGTAGATGGCGCCGACACCCAGTTTGTCGTCGTCGGTCCGGTCGTCACCGCTTTGGGTGTCCTGGAACGAGTAGATGGCTTCGGCGGCCAGGCCCGTTTTGCCGCCAAAGCGGTAGCGCACCGCGTTGTTCCAGCGGGCATCGGAGCCCGGATGCATCGTGGCCCCCGGAATCGCGTTGGTCAGGAAGGCCTGCGAGTTGAAGACGCTGCCCGGCACGGCGGACGACAGGCGCCCCGTGTACCCATAGCCCGGCGCGTACTGGCGGCCCAGGCTGATCGTGCCGAAGCCGCCCTTGATGCCGACCCAGGCCTGGCGATGGAACTGCCGGCTGGTGCTCGACGGTGCGCCGGTCCCGACGCTGTAACCCTGCTCGAGGACGAACACTGCCGAGAGGCCGTTGCCCAGGTCCTCGGCGCCCTTGAGGCCAAAACGGGGGCCAGAGAGGACCCCGTCGGTGACGCCGGTGAAGGTGGTGTCGCCGGCCTTGCCATAGCCGACGCCAACGTCGGCGATGCCGTAGATCGTGACCTGGGACTGAGCCACGGCCGGGCCAGCCACGAGGCCGGCCATCGCCAGGGTGATCAGTTGCTTGTGCATGCGGGATTCTCCAAGCGAGTGTGAGTGCGTTGCCCGACAGGGCGGCCCGCACGCTATCACCGCGAGTACATCTTGACCAATATGCAGCGGCCTTCCATTGGGCGCCGGTGACCCTGCGGAATCCGCCGTCCGTGCCTTCCCGCGTCGTCGCGGTCGCCACGGCGCTGCAAAGCGCCTATGCTGCGCGCTGGCGCATGACCAAGGGGACGGGTGACGGGGTGAACGAAAAGCACATCGACTGGTCGGAGCGTTTCGAACTCGGCATTCCCGAGGTCGACCTGCAGCACCATTACTTCGCCGATCTGATCAATCGCCTGCTCGAAGAGCTCGGGTCGGCCGACCCGACTTACCAGAAGCGGCTGATCCGCGAACTGGACGCCTATGCCCGCTTCCATTTCATCAGTGAAGAGAACCTGATGTTCCGGGCCGGCTACCCTTTCCTGAAAGCGCATGCGCGCCATCATTTCGCGCTGATCGACGAGCTCAATGTTCGCGAAACGCGATTCGCTCACGGCCAGATCGCAGCGACCGACATCACCGACTTCCTGATCGAGTGGTTTCTCCACCATACGGCGCAGGAAGACCGCAGCTTCGCCGAGTTTCTCCAGGCCGGCGGATCCGGCGACACCGCCTGACGCGGTCAGGGGGCGATCGGAATGACCCGGCCGAGCGGCGACAGGTCGTAGCCCCCCAGTGACGCGGCGACCTGAAGGACGGGCTCGCTGGCGAAAGTCTCGAGCAGCCGCTGGAACAGCTGGCGGAAGAACACCGCGCGGGGCACGGCGAGGTCCAGCGATTCCACCCCGATCGGCACGAAACCCAGGCCATGCTCGACCGCGGTCGCCAGCGCACCGGGGCTGCAGTCGGCCAGGCTGCGCGCCAGCGCCGTGGCGGCCGAGCGGGTCGAGCGGACGGTGAACGCGACGCTGCAATCCTCGAGCCGGAAGCCCGCCCCCTCGACCGCCAGCTGCAGGCCGTAGCGACTTCCGCTGCCCGGCGGCTGAAGCACCCAACGGTAGTCGTAGGCCAGCAGGGTCGGTAGATCGGATACGTCGAGCCCCGGCCTCAGCATCACACCCACTTCGCGCCAGGCCAGCCGGACGGCCGTCCATTCATGGTGGTGCCGCTGGCGCGCCAGCAGCGCCGGGTGCTGCCGGGCGCTCATGGCCGCCGGCCCCCAGTGGAAGGCGCAGGCGTCGAGCCGTCGGGCGGACAGCTGGGCCAGGCCGGACGCCGAATTGCCGGCCAGGCACCCGACGAGGGCGTCGTCCCCCATGCGATCCGACAGCGCCAGCACTGCCGCCTCGATGAGCGGGTCGGCCGCTCCGCCGAGCAGCAGGCGATCCGCGAACAAGCCCCCGTGAGCCTGCTCCATCAGCCACTGATCGAGGAGCTGCCTCGGAAACAGCCATTTGCCGCCCACCCGGGCGGCGGGAATCTCCCGCGCGTTGGCGAGTTCGTAGAGCTTCTTCTCATTGACCTGGAGATAGGCGGCCGCCTGCCGCGCGGTCAGGTGCGGCTGCGCGTCGGCGTCGCTCACTGGAGACCCCTCCCGTGACGGTGCGGCTCGCTTTGCGAGGCGCGCCAGCGGGCCTGCGCCGAGCCAGGCCCCGGGTCGCCCGGGCGGACGGCCCGCACAGGTCGAGCCCCGGAATGAGCCCCCCTGCCGGACGGCCAGGCGGGGTGGCTCATCGGCGGGCGTGCTGGGCCAGTTCTTCGGGCGTATTGATGTTGCTGAAGGCCTCCGCCTGGTCGCTGAAATCGACCTCGACGGTGCGCAGCTCGCCGTACCATCGGTCGATCTTGCGCCCCCCGGACGCCAGGAAGGCGGCCAGGTGGTCCACGACATCGCGCCGCACCAGGCTGAACACCGGATGGGGCTGGTCGAAGGTGCGCGCCACAGCCAGTTGCGCGTCACCGGCCTCGAGAGCCGCGCGCAGGCGCTCGACCAGGTCGTCCGGCAGAAAGGGCGAATCGCAGGGCGCCGTGACGACCAGTGCGCTCGTGGCGGCGGACAGTCCCGCATGGAGGCCTGCGAGCGGACCGGCAAACCCCGCGACCTCGTCCGGCACGACCGGGTGCCCGAGGGCAGCGTACCGGTCGGCGTTCTGGTTGGCATTGATCAGCAGCCGCTCGACCTGCGGTCGCAGGCGCGCCACGACCCACGCGGCCATCGGGCGCCCGTCGAGTTCGGTCAGCCCCTTGTCCACGCCCCCCATGCGACGACCCAGGCCGCCCGCCAGCACGACGCCGGTCACACCGCTCGCACTCTTCTTCATCGCTCGAATCGCTCCTGACCCGAAAACAGCAGGTAGTGCTTGCCCTGCGCGCGGCCGATCATCGTCATGCCCACCCGCGACGCCAGTTCGTACCCCATCTGCGTCAACCCCGACCGCGACACCAGGAAGGGGATGCCCATCTGTGCCGTCTTGATGACCATCTCCGAAGTCAGCCGGCCAGTCGTGTAGAAGATTTTGTCCTCGCCGCCCAGGCCATCGAGCCACATCTGCCCGGCAATGGCATCGACGGCATTGTGCCGACCCACGTCCTCGACAAACATCAGGATCTCGGCGCCTTGCGCCAGCGCGCAGCCGTGCACCGCGCCGGCCTGCTTGTAGATCGACTCGTGGTGTCGAACCGAGTCCAGCAGACCATACAGGGTCGCCTGATCAAGGCGCCGGTCGGCCGGCAGGCGGATGGCGTCGATATCCGCCATCAGGTCGCCGAACACCGTGCCCTGGCCACAGCCGGTGGTCACGGTGCGTTTTTCGACACGCCTGGGCTCGACCCCGGTCCCCGCGTGGGTCGTCACCGCCACCGCATTGACCTCCCAGTCCACCTGGATCGCAGCGATGTCCTCGACCGAAGCAACGAGCCGCTGGTTGCGCAGGTAACCCAGCGTAAGAGCCTCCGGCGCGCCGCCGAGCGTCATCAGCGTGACCAGCTCATGTCGATCCACGTAGATCGTCAGGGGATGCTCGCCGGCGATCCGGGTCGGAACAGTCTCGCCCTGCTCGTTCAGGGCATCGATCGAAAAGGTCAGCGGCCGTCTGGCGTCGCTCAGTTGGGGTCGTGCCACGGTGTCCTCGGGAGGCAGGTCATCGCGGGATTGTGGCACGCCGGGTCGCGGCAAAAGAAGCGGGCCGCCGGGCGCCCGGCCCGGGTGGTCCGCAAGAATCCACGACGGCCGCAGCGCCAAGGCGGGCCGATCTGACCCACGCCGGACACTTCTACCCATCATCACCCCGCGCGATGCATCCATGAGTCCATTTTAGTTAGTTCTGGTTATTTTTTTCCGCACATGAAGGGCACACCCGATGCTTTCAAGAATGCTGTTGCAATTCACTGCCGTCACGCTAAGCTCGGCCAAAAGAACGATAAGCCGTCTGGAGACACAACCTGCTGACCTGCTGCCCGCACCATTCGGCCCCTCTTTGGGCCGAAGGGGGTGCCGCGTGAGCGCGCACGCCCCCTCCCTGTCCTCGCCGAGCGATGTCCCGGCCAGCGACGACGATCTCTGGCCGCTCCGGATCCGGCTGACCCGCCGCCCGGTCGGCAATGGCCTGTGGGAATGTGACAGCTGGCACGTCTCGGAAATCGAGAGCGACCGCGACGGCGCCGCGACGGAAGGCGTCTCGTGCTCGGAAGACACCACCTCGCGGACCCGCCATTACGACTGGCGCGCAAGGCCGCTGCGACTCTTCCGCGACGAGCGGGCCGCCTATCGCTTCAACCTCGAATCGCGCACGCCGCGCCTGTTCGTCCAGTGCGACCCGGACGACGGGGGCCTGATGGTGCCGACCCTCGTGACCGCCAGCCAGGACGTCGCCGCCAGCTATATGGACGGCGGCGACGAGCACGTCTTCTCGGTCGAGATGCCTGCGGCCATCCAGTGCTGGATCGAAGCCTTCATCGCGCGTCACGGCGAACCGGAGATCTTTCTCGGCAAGGGGCGGCGACGCCAGCGCGGCAAGCAACAACCGGATGCGGACCGACATGATTGATTCCCGCGACACCACGGCTGCGGGCGAGGGCTTCCTGGGCCGCTGGTCCCGCCTGAAGCGCGGTGACGCGGCGGAGACGGGTGCCACGCTGCCCGCCGCGGCCGGGGTGGGCAGCGAGCCGGCCCCGCCAGCCGAGGCCCCCCCGCTGACCGACGCCGACATGCCGCCGATCGAGTCCCTCGGCGATGACTCCGACTTCAGCGGCTTCCTGTCTGCCGGGGTGTCGGACGCGCTGCGGCAGCAGGCGCTGCGAAAGCTCTTCGGCCTGCCCATGTGCCAGGTGCTCGACGGCCTCAACGACTACGACGACGACTTCACCCAGTTCGAGACCCTGGGCAGCACCATCACCTACCAGATGAAGCAGTGGGCCGAACGCAAGGCCCGCGAGCAGGCCGACAACCACGCGCGAGGCGACCGCGAGACGCTGGCGGCCGAATCGGCGCCGCCGGCGGATCAGTCCGCACTGGACGGGACGGCCGACGCGTGCGGTGACGGCGACCTCGAGAACGACGCCTGATGGCCTCACAGGATCCCATGACTCACCAAACCCCAGCCCCGACAGAGACCGAAACCAACCGGGCGGCACGTACCGCCTCGCTGGCCGCGCAAGGCGCGTCCGCCAACCTGGCCCACGCTTCCGTCAGCTTCGATTCAGGCGGGCGCACCCTGATCCTCGGGCCAGAGCACCGCATCCGCCGCGTGGCGGCGGCACTGGGCGCCGACATGCCGGCCTGTGGCCTGCTGACCCAGGCCATGCCGGAACACATCACGCCCGAGATCGAGGCCGCCGCCGAACTCGTGCCGGAGCTGACCCTGATCCAGGCGCCATTGCGTGCCCTGTCGGGGTATCTCGGCCGCTTCGACGCACAGGTCGACATCGACGGCACACCAACCTCCCTCGCCCGACTGGTGTTCAAGCAGGACAGCTGCGATATCGTCATCGACCTGAACGACGCGCCGCGGCTCGCCCTGGAGCTGCCGCCCGCCGGTTACCTGCATGCCGGGCACGACGACAGCCTGGACGCCGTGGCACAGCAGGCGCGTGACCTCGTCGGCGAATTCGACAAGCCCCGCTACGCGCACGTGAATCATGGCAGCTGTGCCCACTCCGCCAATGGCCAGACCGGCTGTACGCGCTGCCTCGATGCCTGCCCCGCCGACGCCATCCACAGCATCGCCGGCCGGATCGAGATCGACAGTCATCTCTGCCATGGTGCGGGCGGCTGCGCGACGGCCTGCCCCACCGGCGCGATCCACTACGACTTGCCCGAGCCGGCCCTGCTCCAGTCTCGCCTCGAGAAGCTGCTGTCGGGCTACCTCGCTGCCGGTGGCCGCGAGCCGAGGCTGCTGATCCACGACGCGGACACCGGCGCCGACTGGATCGCCCGCCACCTCGAGGCACTGGACGGTTGCTGGCTGCCCCTGCAGCTGGAGGAACTCGGTGCGGCCGGGCTTGACCTGTGGCTGCAGGCACTGGCGCGTGGCGCGAGCGAAGTGGTCCTGCTCGACACCGGCACCACCGACACCATCCGCCGGGACCTGCGGCGCGAGCTGGGGTACGCCCAGACGATCCTCGAGGCCCTCGGCACGGGCCACCGGATTGCGCTGGTGGACGCCGACGACATGCCGGATGGCTTCGTGCCGGCAAACGCCCGTCCCCTGCCGGCGCTGACCGGCCGACAGGGTGGCCACGGCAAACGCGACCTGATCTCGGGCGCCACCGCGCACCTCTACCGCAATTCCGGCCTGCCGGTGGCCGACCAGGCAATCGCGATGCCCGTCGGCGCGCCCTTCGGCACGCTGGCGATCCGCGTTGCCGACTGCACCCTGTGCAACGCCTGTGTCTCCACCTGTCCCACCAAGGCGCTGGGGTCCGGTCGAGACCGGCCGCTGCTGTCCTTCATCGAAGAGAAGTGCGTCCAGTGCGGCCTCTGTGCCCAGTCCTGCCCGGAAAAGGTGCTCAGCCTCGAGACCCGCTACCAGCTCGACCCCGAGGTCCGCACACGGCCTGTCACGCTGAAGGAAGAGGCCCCCTTCGAGTGCATCCGCTGCGGCAAGCCCTTCGCCACCCAGAGCATGATCCGCAACATGCAGGCGCGTCTCGCCGGGCACCACATGTTCGCCGGCGCTGCAGCGGAGCGCCTGAAGATGTGTGCGGACTGCCGCATCGTGGATATGGCGACCCATGAACAGGACGCCGGCCTGATCGGCCTCGGCGAGGCCATCCGCACCGAACGGAGCCCCCACTGATGAACACGATTCACGAACCCGCCGCCACGACGGCGCCCCCCCGCGACAGTTTCGACGTGTTCCGCGCTGACACCTACGCGCTGCTCGGCTCGCTGCTGGCGGCGCCACCCGACCAGCGCCTGCTCGACTGGCTCGCGAGCCTCGAGACCGATGGCGAAGGCGGCAGCCGGCTGGCCGACGCCTGGGACGCGCTGCGCGACGCCGCCGCCGAGGCCCTCGCCGGCCAGGTGCTGGACGAGTTCAACACCCTCTTCATAGGCCTCGGCAAGGGTGAGATCGTGCCCTACGCCTCCTGGTACAAGGCCGGCTACCTGATGGAGCAACCCCTCGTCGAACTGCGCCAGGACCTGCGCGCGCTTGGCCTCGAGGTGGATGAATCGACCCACGAACCGGAAGACCACCTGGCCGCGCTGTGCCAGGTGATGTCGCTGCTGGCGCGTCCCGACGAGGGCTACACCGCCGGGCAGCAAGCCCAGTTCTACATGCGCCACATGCACGACTGGTGTGGACGCTTTTTCAAAGACCTCCAGCACTGCCCGTCAGCGCGCTTCTATCGCGCCGTGGGGGTGTTCGGAGTCACTTTCACCGGCACGGAATCGCTTCGTTTCGAGGCCTGACCGGGACTGTTGCCACGCAAGAGGAGGAAGCAGGGATGAACCGCAAACCTGAAGAGAAACCGGTGGATGCCGCACGTCGCGGCTTCCTGCGCAAGGCCGGACTGGCCAGTGGTGCCGCGGCCGCCGCCGTCGCGACGCCGGCGATGGCTCAGCCGCCGGCCGAGTCGCCTGCGCAGCAGGACATCCAGCGTGGCTACCGGGAAACCGAGCATGTCCGCGCCTACTACGACACGGCCCGGATCTGAGATCGGACGCCGTCGCACCGATGACCAGAACCAGGAACAGGTGACAAGAACATGAAACTGACTCGCAAATCCCGATCGCTCGCGACCGAGCAGGCGGAGGCCGCACGCAAGACCGGTCTCTCCCGCCGCAGCTTCCTCACCAACAGCGGGATCATCGCCGGCGGTGTCACCGCCGGATCGCTGATCGCCCCGCCGATGATCCGCAAGGCCGAGGCCGCCGCGCCCGCGGCCGGCGCCAAGACCGAAATCAAGCGCACGATCTGTACGCACTGTTCGGTCGGCTGCGGTATCTACGCCGAAGTGCAGGACGGCGTCTGGACCGGCCAGGAGCCGGCCTTCGACCACCCGTTCAATCGCGGCGCCCACTGTGCCAAGGGTGCCGCCGTGCGCGAGCACGGCCATGGCGAGCGCCGCCTCAAGTACCCGATGAAGCTGACCGGCGGGAAGTGGCAGAAGCTCAGCTGGGACCAGGCCATCAACGAGCTCGGCGACAAGATCCTCAAGATCCGCGAGGAGTCCGGTCCCGACGCCGTGTATTGGCTCGGATCCGCCAAGCACAACAACGAGCAGGCCTACCTGTTCCGCAAGTTCGCCGCCCTGTGGGGCACGAACAACGTGGACCACCAGGCGCGGATCTGCCACTCCACCACGGTGGCGGGCGTCGCGAATACCTGGGGTTACGGTGCGATGACGAACTCCTACAACGATATGCACAACGCGAAGGCGATGATTCTCATCGGCTCGAACCCCACCGAGGCGCACCCGGTGGCGATGCAGCACATCCTGTATGCGAAGGAGCGCAACAAGGCCAAGGTGATCGTCGCCGATCCGCGCTTCACGCGCACCGCGGCAAAGGCCGACCAGCACCTGCCGATCCGGCCGGGCTCGGACGTGGCCTTCGTCTGGGGCCTGCTGTGGCACATCTTCGAGAAC
Source organism: Rhodocyclaceae bacterium (assembly GCA_050303815.1). GTDB lineage: Bacteria > Pseudomonadota > Gammaproteobacteria > Burkholderiales > Rhodocyclaceae > Cognatazoarcus. The sequence continues at coordinate 3,385 of JBNLCM010000072.1, read as the reverse complement.
GGCTGGGAAGACAAGGAATATATCAACCAGCGCGTCTTCGGCCTTGAGGAGATCCGCGAAGAGGTCAAGCGCTGGACGCCGGAAGAGGTGGAACGGGTCACCGGCATCCCGGGCGACGACATGTACCGCGCGGCCAAGACCCTGGCCACCAACAAGCCGGGCACCGTCGTCTGGTGCATGGGTGGCACCCAGCACACCACCGGCAACAACAACACGCGCTCCTACTGCGTCCTGATGCTGGCCCTGGGCAACATCGGCAAGAGCGGTGGCGGTGCCAACATCTTCCGTGGCCACGATAACGTGCAGGGCGCGACCGACCTTGGCGTGCTCTCCCACACGCTGCCGGGCTACTACGGCCTGGCCGAAGGCTCCTGGAAACACTGGGCACGCGTCTGGGACCTTGACTACGACTGGATCGCCGCGCGCTTCGATCAGGGCAGCTACGAGAAGAAGGGCGACAAGGACCTCAAGCCGATGAACACCAACGGCATCCCGGTCTCCCGCTGGGTGGACGGGGTGCTCGAGGACAAGGCCAACGTCGCGCAGAAGGACAACATCCGCGCGATGGTGTTCTGGGGCCATGCACCGAACAGCCAGACCCGGGGCCCCGACCAGAAGAAGGCCATGGAGAAGCTCGACCTGATCGTGGTCATCGACCCCTACCCCACGGTCACCGCGATCCTGCCCGACCGCCAGGAGGGCATGTACCTTCTGCCCGCCTGCACGCAGTTCGAGACCTACGGCTCGGTGACGGCATCGAACCGGTCGCTGCAGTGGCGCGACAAGGTGATCGAACCCCTGTTCGAGTCGCTGCCCGATCACACGATCACGTACAAGCTCGCCAGGAAGTTCGGCTTCGAGAAAGAGCTGTGCAAGCACATCGAGGTCAAGAACGACGAGCCGGTGATCGAGGACATCCTGCGCGAAATCAACAAGGGCATGTGGACCATCGGCTACACCGGCCAGAGCCCGGAGCGCCTGAAGGCCCACCAGCAGAACTGGCACACCTTCGACTACACCACGCTCGAGGCCAAGGGTGGTCCGGCCAACGGCGACACCTACGGACTGCCGTGGCCGTGCTGGGGCACGCCCGAGATGAAGCACCCGGGCACCCACGTCCTGTACGACACGAGCAAGCCGGTAGCCAAGGGCGGCCTCAACTTCCGCGCCCGCTTCGGCGTCGAGTTCGAAGGCAAGAACCTGCTCGCCGAGGGGTCCTACCCGGTCGGTTGCGAGCTCAAGGGTGGCCACCCCGAGTTCACCGCCGACCTCGTCAAGAAGCTCGGCTGGTGGAATGACCTGACCGCCGAGGAGCAGGCCGCCGCGGAAGGCAAGAACTGGAAGACCGACCTCTCGGGCGGCATCCAGCGCGTCGCCATCAAGCACGGCTGCGCCCCGTTCGGCAACGCCAAGGCCCGCGCCATCGTCTGGACCTTCCCGGATCGCGTCCCGATTCACCGCGAGCCGCTCTACACGACGCGTCGCGACCTCGTGCCGGACTACCCGACCTACGCGGACCGCAAGAGCTTCTACCGCCTGCCGGTCATGTATCAGTCGATCCAGGAAACCGATTACGCGAAGGACTTCCCGATCATCCTCACCAGCGGCCGACTGGTCGAGTACGAGGGAGGCGGCGACGAGTCACGCTCCAACCCGTGGCTTGCCGAGCTCCAGCAGGAGATGTTCGTCGAGCTGAATCCGGTCGACGCCAACAACAACGGCATCAAGGGCGACGACATGGTCTGGGTCGAGACGCCGGGAGGCAAGATCAAGGTCAAGGCCATGATCACCGAGCGTGTCAAGCCGGGCGTGGCCTTCGTGCCGTTCCACTTCGGCGGCGTGTTCGAGGGCAAGGATCTGCGGCACAAGTACCCGCAGGGTGCCGATCCCTACGTGCTGGGCGAGTCAGCCAACACCGCAATGACCTACGGCTACGACTCGGTCACCCAGATGCAGGAATCCAAGGTTTCCTGCTGCCGCATTGCCGCAGCCTAAGAGGAGTCGATCATGGCAAGAATGAAGTTCCTGTGTGACGCCGAACGCTGCATCGAGTGCAATGCCTGCGTCACCGCCTGCAAGAACGAGCACGAGGTGCAGTGGGGCGTCAACCGCCGCCGCGTGGTCACCATCAACGACGGCGAACCCAACGAGAAGTCCCTGTCGGTCGCCTGTATGCACTGCACGGATGCGCCCTGTGCGGCGGTCTGCCCGGTGGATTGCTTCTACACCACCGAGGACGGCGTCGTCCTGCACAACAAGGACGCCTGCATCGGCTGCGGCTACTGCCTGTTCGCCTGCCCCTTCGGCGCGCCCCAGTTCCCGCAGGATGGCGCCTTCGGCGAGCGCGGCAAGATGGACAAGTGCACCTTCTGCAACGGCGGACCGGAAGCCGACAACTCGCCGGAGGAGCGCACCAAGTATGGCCGCAACCGCATCGCCGAGGGCAAGCTGCCGCTGTGCGCCGAGATGTGTTCGACCAAGGCGCTGCTGGCCGGCGACGCCAACCAGGTGTCCGACATCTTCCGCGAGCGTGTCGTCGCCCGCGGTTCGAACCGCGGCGCCTGGGGCGAGAACCTGCAATTCAACCCGCTGGGTGGCGGCAAGGGCTGATCGGCCGCCCGCTGCTGCAACGGCCCGCCGGCGCTGGATGGCGCCGGTGGCCGACTTCCACAACCGGAATGGGGAGAATTCAATGGGAGCCAACTCGCTCAACCGTCCCGCGGCCTGGCTGCTGCGGCTGCTCGCCGTGCTCCTGGCACTGCTTGCGGCCCCGCTGGCCAGCGCAGCAGACGCACCGGCGGCGAAGCCACCCGGGGACCAGGTGGCCGACTACTGGCGCGAGGTTCGCCAGGGCGTGCCCGGCCTGAGCCAGGTCCAGGGCGCCGAGTCCGGCGTGCTGATCAATGCCGAAGGGCAGGCATGGCGCGAGCTCAGGAACGGTCCGATCAAGAAGTACGGTGGCACGATCCTGCTGGCCATGCTCGGGGTGATTGCGTTGTTTTACCTGATCAAGGGCCAGATGAAGCTGTCCGAGCCGCCAACGGGGCGCAAGATGCAGCGCTTCACGTCCTTCGAGCTCTTTGCCCACTGGGGTACCGCCGTCACCTTCGTGTTGATGGGCCTCACCGGGCTGGCCATCCTCTTCGGGAGAACCGTGCTCGGGCCGCTGCTCGGCTCCGAGGGCCTCGGCGGCCTGCTGGCGCTGGGCAAGCTGCTTCACAACTACCTGGGGCCCGTGTTCCTGTTCTTCACGATCCTGCTGATCGGTGCCTTCCTGCGGGACAACGTCTGGCAGAAATGCGATGCGATCTGGATCGCCAAGGCTGGCGGGCTGTTTTCGAAGGGTCACGTGCCGTCGGGGCGTTTCAACTTCGGCGAGAAGACC
>JBNLCM010000071.1:0-5167 GCA_050303815.1 Rhodocyclaceae bacterium | reverse complement strand
GGCTTCTTTCAGGGCCTGCACCGCCTTCTCGCTCTGGCCCATGCGGATCCAGAGGTGGTTGGCGCCCTCCACGGTGGCCGGGTCGGTATGGTTCTCGATGGCGATGACGAAAGCGCCACGGCCGCTGGCCTGACAGACCTCAACCAGCCGGCGTGGGAGGGACCCGCCGCCGGCAACGATACCGAGCGGCCCGACCATCAGTCTTCTTCCGGCTGCAGGATGGGGCGTGAGGTTTCCGCGCGCAGAAAGCCGACCAGGACGTCGATCGTTTCCTGGCCGCCGTACTGGTCGGCCACGGCGTCGATACGCTCGGCGAAGGTGCCACGCGCGCCAAAGAGGTGGTCGTAGGCCTTCATCAGCACCTGGATTTCCTTGCCGTCCACGCCGGCGCGCTTGAGGCCCACGAGGTTGAGCCCGGCCAGGATGCCGGGCCGGCCCATGACCATGCCGAAGGGAATGACGTCGCTCTTGGCGCCGGCCATGGCGCCGATGATGGCATTGCGGCCGACGCGCACGAACTGCTGCGCGCCGGAGAGACCGCCCATGATGACGTAGTCCTCCAGCACCACGTGGCCGGCCAGCGTCGCGTTGTTGGCCATGATCACGCCGTTGCCGAGGCGACAGTCGTGGGCGACATGGCTGCCCGGCATGAAGAGGCAGCCGTTGCCGATTTCGGTCACCATGCCACCGCCTTCGGTCCCGGGGTTCATGGTCACATGCTCGCGGATCACGTTGTCCGTGCCGATGTGGAGTTCCGACGGCTCGCCCTTGTACTTCAGGTCCTGCGGCGGCTGGCCGATGGAGGAAAAGGGATAGATCTGCGTGCGCGCACCCACGGAGGTGCGCCCATCGATGACCACGTGGCTGTGCAGACGCACCCCTTCACCCAGGGTCACGTGGGGGCCGATGACGCAGTAAGGACCGATGAAACAGCCGTCCGCGATCTTCGCGCCTGAGTCGACGATGGCTGTCGGGTGGACTTCCGACATCAGTATCCCACGATCATGGCGGAGTAGCTGGCATTGGCCACGAGGGTGCCGTCGACCAGCGCCTCGCCCTTGAACTTCCAGACGTTGCGGCGGTTCTGAATGCGCGTCACCTGGATGCGAACGGTATCGCCGGGCACCACCGGTTTGCGGAAGCGCGCTTCGTCGATGGTCATGAAGTAGACCAGCTTGCCGTGGGCCTCCTTCCCCAGGGTATGCATCACCAGGGCCGCCGCGGTCTGCGCCATGGCCTCGACCAGCAGGACCCCCGGCATCACTGCCTGTTCGGGGAAGTGCCCCTGGAAGAAAGGCTCGTTGATGGTGACGTTCTTGATTCCCGTCGCGCTCTCGCCGAGGACGATATCCTCCACCCGGTCGATCATGAGGAACGGGTAGCGGTGCGGCAGCAGCGCCATGATGTCATGGACGTTCAGCGAGCCGATCTCTTCCTGCTCGGAGGTCTCTTTATTCATCCTTCTTCTTACCTCTTGCCTTCAACTGGCGCTCCCACAGGGCGACAAGCCGGAAAAACTCCCGGACCGGCCGCGCAGGACTGCCCAGGACCGTCATCCCACTGGGAATGTCGCGCATCACCCCGGCTTTCGCTCCGATCTGGGCACCGGCCCCGACCTTCAGGTGGCCTGAGATGCCTGCCTGTGCGGCAACGGCGACAAAATCCTGCAGGACCGTGCTGCCGGCCACGCCTGACTGAGCCACGAGCACGCAACCGCGCCCGATGCGCACGTTGTGCCCGATCTGCACGAGATTATCAATCTTCGCCCCGGCCCCGATCACCGTGTCCGGTCCGGCACCGCGGTCGATCGTCGTATTGGCCCCGATTTCGACCCCGTCCTCGATGAGTACGCGGCCCAGCTGCGGCACGTCCACGAAGCCCTCCGGATCCATCGAAAAGCCGAAGCCGCGGGTGCCGATTCGCGCGCCGGCGTGGATCTGGCAGGCCCGTCCGATGCGGCAGAAGGCCAGGGACACGTTGGGGCCGATCGCCGTGCCGTCGCCGACAGCGACCGACTCGCCGACAACGCTGTTGGCCTCGATCCGGCAGCCGCGGCCGATCTCCGCACCAGCGCCGACCACGACGCCGGCCCCGATCTCCGTCCCCTCGCCGATGCTGGCGCCGGGGTCGACCACCGCGGTGGGGTGGACGCCGGGGGTCGGGCGCGGCACCGGATAAAAGGCCTGGGCGACCTTAGCGTAGCCGCGATAGGGGCGCTTGGTGAGCAGCAGGGTCATTCCCGCGGGCGCGCGCTCGGCGAATTCGGGATCGACGATGCAGGCCCCGGCCTTGCTCTCAGCGAACTGGCCGAGGTAGCGGCGGTTGTCGAGGAAGCTCACGTCCTCCGGGCCCGCCGTGTCCAGGGGGGCGACGTCGGAGAAGCTGCGGCTGCCCTCGGTGCCGGGCTGAAGCTCGGCCTCTGCGATCGCGGCCAGGTTATCCAGGGTGAAGGGCCCGGCATTATCGAAGAAACTGCGGTCTGCCATGGGCCACCTTTAGTTCGGTTCGTCCGGAAGCGTCACGTCGGTCAGGCGGGCATTGAGCCGCTGCAATGCCTCCTGAGTGAAGTCGAACTCTGGGCGGACAAGAATAACTGTGGTCTTGGCCAGGACCAGGTCAAGGTTGTATTCCCGGGCAATGTCCTGGGAAATCTGCACCAGGACCTGCTGCACCTGGCTCATACCGCGGCTGAAAATCTGGTCGAGCTGGCGGCGCTGTTCCTGAGCTTCGCGCTGCAGGGCGATGCCTTCGTCCTCCAGCTTGCTGCGTTCGTCGACGTATTCCTCTGGCGACAGGGAAGCGCGCCGCTGGGCCAGATCGAGGTCGGCCGCCCGCAAGGCCTGCTCGCGCTCCTGCATGCCGCCCTGCGCGGCTTCACGCCTGGCCTCGATCTTCTGGGAGAGAGACTGCACCGCCGCGGACTCGCGCAGCACGGCCTGGATGTCGATGATGCCGATCAGCGGCGCCCGCTCGACCTGAGCCCAGGCTGCCGTAAAGGGTCCCACAGCAATGGGCGCCGCAAACAGCAACTGCGTTGCGGCAAGGCACAGCGACCAGCGGCGTAGCCTCGACATGTGTCTTAAAACTGCGTTCCGAAGCTAAAGCTGAAGAGCTCGGTCTCGTCAAAGTCCTCTTTGATCACAGCCACGCCCAGGTCCACGACAACCGGGCCGAAGGGAGAGTTCCAGGAAATGCCCGTACCGACGGTAACGCGCGGAGAACTGGAGTCTTGGAGGTTGACGGGAATGCTGTTGTCGTCGATATCCCAGGCGGCGCCGAAGTCGGTGAAGACACGTCCGCGGATATCCAGGTCAAAGGGCAGATCCAGAGGGAAGGACGCTTCCACGGTGCCGGCATAGAAATTCTTGCCGCCCAGGGCATCGTTGGTGTTGCCGTCGCGCGGACCGATACCGCCGTACTCGAAGCCGCGCGGCGAACCGCCGCCCTTGAAGAAGCGGTCGGAGATGCGGGTGTCCTCGCCGATGCCATGGATCGTTCCGCCCGAGCCCCTTACGCTGATCGTGTAGTCTTCATAGACGGTGTAGTAGTAGCCCGCCGAGATCGAAGTACGGATGAAGGAGGCATCGCCGCCCAGGCCGAAGATCTCCGTGCGCAGGCTGCTGATGATGCCTTCGCGTGGATCGAAGCGGGAATCGCGCGTGTCATAGGTCAACTCGTTGCTGATGCCCGAGCGCAGTGTTGCCCCCTTCTCCGATCGGACCAGCAGTGAAGCACCGCCGTCGACATCGGTGATGTCGCGGTTTTCCAGCGTATAGCGCACGACGTTGCGCACTTCGTCGGTTATGTCGAAGCCGGCGCGCAGCGAGCCGCCGAGGCGCTCCTCCTCGTAGCCGCTCTCGTCCGACCGGTCGTCCGTGGTCCGGTACAGGTCGATACCGGCGGCAAGATTGCGGTCCAGGAAGTAGGGCTCGGTGAAGCTGAAATCGAGCTCGGTGGCCTCGCCCGCCAAGGTGAAGCCCAGGCGCAGATCCTGGCCGCGGCCCAGCAGGTTACGCTCGCGGATGCCGATGTTGCCGATCGGGCCGTCAGAAGAGGAGAAGCCGGCGCCGAAAGTGATGTCACCCGTCGACTGCTCTTCCACCGCGACCTTGATGACCGTGCGGTCCGGCGCGCTGCCCGGTTCATTCTCGACGGTGACCGTCTTGAAGAAGCCGAGGTTCTGCACCCGCTGGCGCGAGCGGCGCAGCTTCGAGGTATTGAAAGCGTCGCCCTCGACGAGGCGGAACTCGCGGCGGATCACACGGTCCAGAGTGCGGGTATTGCCTTCGATGTCGATGCGCTCGACGAAGACCTTCGGGCCTTCCTGGATGTCGTAGACGATGTCGATCGTCAGGTTCTCGCGATCGCGCTGCACGCGCGGGCGGATGTCGACGAAAGCGTAGCCAAGGTCGCCGACGGAATCGGTCAGCACCTCGATGGTCTTGTCGACCGAGCTGGCGTCGTACCAGTCACCCTCTTCCGTCGTGACTTCGTTGCGCAGGGTCTCCGGATCGAGATTGCGCAGGCCGGTTTCCAGTCCGATCTTGCCGAACTTGTAGCGCGGCCCTTCTTCCACCGTGAAGGTAACGATGAAGTCCTGCTGGTCCGGCGTCAGCTCGGCGATCACCGAAACGACACGGAAGTCGGCATAGCCTTCGTTCAGGTAGAAGCGGCGCAGCAGCTCGCGGTCGAAGGTCAGACGATCCGGATCGTAGGTGTCGGAGGTGGTGAAGAAGTTCCAGAACGAGGCCTCGGTGGTCGTCACCTCGTCGCGCAGCGTGGAGTCGGAAAACTCGCGGTTGCCGATGAAGTTGATCGACCGGATCGAGGTGAGCGGGCCCTCGTTGATCTCGAAGGCCAGGTCGACGCGGTTCTGCTCAAGCTGGATGACCTTGGGCTCGACGGTCGCGGCGAAGCGGCCGGAGCGGCGGTAGATCTCCAGGATGCGGCTGGTGTCGGACTGCACCTTGGTGCGGGTGAAGACGACGCGCGGCCTCAGCTCGATCTCCTGGGCCAGGGTGTCGTCGTCGATGCGCTGATTGCCCTCGAAGGCGATGCGGTTGACGATGGGGTTTTCGCTGACCACGACGATCAGCGTGTTGCCCTCGCGCTCCAGGCGCACATCGGCAAAGAGGCCGGTGGAAAAGAGATTCTTCAGCGAGTCATC
>JBNLCM010000070.1:0-50613 GCA_050303815.1 Rhodocyclaceae bacterium | reverse complement strand
GTAGATCTTGCCGTCGTCGGTGCGATCGAATGGCATGCCGTAGTGCTCGAGCTCGACCACCACCTCGTTGGCCTTGCGGCACATGAACTCGATGGCATCCTGGTCACCCAGCCAGTCCGACCCCTTGACGGTGTCGTACATATGCCAGTGCCAGTTGTCCTCGGTGGAGTTGCCCAGCGAGGCGGCCACGCCACCCTGGGCGGCGACGGTGTGGGAACGGGTCGGGAACACCTTGGTCAGGACGGCGGTCTTCATCCCCGCCTCGGACAGTTGCAGCGCGGCGCGCAGGCCGGCACCACCAGCGCCGACGATTACGGCGTCAAAGGTACGCTTGGCGACTTTCACTTAGAGCCTCCACAGGATCTGGGCAGCCCAGCCGGCATAGCCGATGAGCAGGAACAGGGTGATCACATGCAGTGCGAGGCGAATCCCGACCGGCTTGATGTAATCCATGTAAATGTCCCGAACCCCAACCCACGCGTGATAGAACAGCGCGAGGAAGAAGAGGAAGGTGAAGAAGCGCATGAAGCCGCCGGCGAACATGCCGCGCCAGGCGTCATAGCTCATCTCGGGCAGGGCCAGCGCATTGAGCGCGAAGAAGACCGTATAGAGGGCCATGACGACAGCGGTGACACGCTGCCCCAGCCAGTCACGGAAACCGTAATGAGCACCGACAACGATTCGCCTTACCATAGCCACACCCCGATGATGACGGTCAGCGTCAGGCTCACGCCGAGCACGACCTTTGCAGACTGGCGGGCGGACGGCAGGTCCAAGCCCTGGTGCATGTCGAGCAACAGGAAGCGGATGCCTGCACAGAAGTGGTGCAGGTACGCCCACAGCAAGCCCCACAAAAGCAGCTTGGCCAGCGGATTGGACACAATCTCCTTATAGGCTGCGAACGACTCGGGCGACCCGAGACTCTTGCCGAAAAGCATCAACAGGAACGGCAGCATCAGGAACAGGCCGGCGCCGCTGACCCTGTGAAGGATCGACACGAAACCCGGCAAAGGCAGCCGGATCTCGTTCAGCGCCAGAAACTTCGGGCGCTGCTTACGCACACTCACATCTGACATTTGATTCCCCTCTAAATCGGCGGACCCGTCGGACCCGCTGAGCTCCCACAAAAACCGGAAGTATAACTTCTGGTAAACCCCTACCGGCAGATCAATTCAATTCGTTTTGGTAGTAGTGATCTTCGGTCAGGTAGAGCCCGCGTCTCCACTCGACGGGCCTGTCGCCGTAGGTATAGGTGACGCGCTCCACTGACAGCAGAGGCGTGCCATCCGCGACCTTCAGCATTTCGGCCGTGGCCTTGTCGGCGGCCACTGCGCGAATCTTTTCGTCCGCGCGAATCATGCGCAGACCAAACCGGGACTCGAACAGGCTGTAAAGCGAGCTGCGCCAGCTCTGCAGCACCTCGAGCGTGAGTCCCTGGAAGATTTCTCCCGGCAGGTAGATCTCGTCCACCACCACCGGCTTGCCCGCGAACTTCAGAAGCCGGCGGACGATCATGATCGGCGCCCCCGGCTCGATCGACAGCATGCGGGAAGCTTCCTGTCCGGCCTTGGCACGCCAGCATTCAAGAGGGATACTCTCGCGCTGGGGAATCGAACCATCATCGGGAACGAGCCGGAGGAAGCGGAACATCGCTCGCGGGTCATTGTGCGACGCGACGAAAGTCCCTTTGCCCTGCTTGCGAACCAGCAGGTTGTCGGCGGCCATCTCGTCGATCGCCTTGCGGACGGTGCCCTGACTGACGCTGAAGCGGACCGCCAATTCCTGTTCGCTGGGAATCGCGTGGCCCGGACGCCACTCGCCAGCCTCAAGCGCCTGCAGAATCAGGCTCTTGATCTGGCGGTAAAGCGGGCTGAAGGTCGGGGACTCTTGGGCCATGGCGCGCATTCCATCACAAAAATTAAAAAAGGTCTACAGTAGTCTTATATCTTATATAAGACAACATACATGAATTGACAATTTGACTCGAGGCCACTAGGATTCTCGCGCCGTTAGCGCGCCGACTTTCTGCCGCAATGCAGAATACCCCGCGCCAGATCATTTCGTTGCCACCAGGCAATTATCGAGAGAGGGAGTGAATCCATGAGCAAAGCACCCGTCCGCGTTGCAGTCACCGGCGCCGCCGGTCAGATCGGCTATAGCCTGCTTTTCCGTATCGCCAGCGGCGAAATGCTAGGCAAGGACCAGCCGGTCATCCTGCAACTGCTCGACCTGCCGCAGGCCCAGAAGGCCGTCAAGGGCGTCATGATGGAGCTTGAGGACTGCGCCTTCCCGCTGCTCGCCGGCATGCTCGCCACCGACGATCCCAACGTGGCCTTCAAGGATGCCGACTACTGCCTGCTGGTCGGCGCCCGGCCGCGCGGCCCCGGCATGGAGCGCGCTGACCTGCTGACCGCCAACGGTGCCATCTTCACCGTTCAGGGCAAGGCGATCGCCGAGAACGCCAACGAGAACGTCCGCGTCCTGGTCGTCGGCAACCCCTGCAACACCAATGCCTACATCGCTGCCGCCGCGGCGAAGAAGGTTGGCCGCACCAACCCGAACAACTACCACGGCATGCTGCGCCTCGACCACAACCGTGCCCTGTCCCAGCTGGCCGGCAAGACGGGCCGCCCGGTGTCGAGCTTCAGCAAGATGGTCGTGTGGGGCAACCACTCGCCCAGCATGTACGCCGACTATCGCTTCTGCGAGTCCAATGGCGACTCCGTCAAGGCGCTGGTGAATGACCATGCCTGGAACAACGACGTCTTCCTGCCGACCGTCGGCAAGCGCGGCGCGGCGATCATCGAGGCCCGTGGCCTGTCGTCGGCCGCATCGGCTGCCAATGCCGCCATCGACCACATGCACGACTGGGCCCTCGGTTCGGACGACTGGGTCACGATGGGCGTGCCGTCCGACGGCTCCTACGGCATCCCCGAGGGTGTGGTCTTCGGTTTCCCGTGCGAGTGCAAGAACGGTGAGTTCAAGATCATCCAAGGCCTCGAAATCGACGACTACAGCCGGGAAAAGATCAGCAAGACCCTGGCCGAGCTCGAGGACGAGCGCGCAGCCGTCGCCGACATGCTGAAGTAATCCGGCACGCCTTCGGCGCCGACAAAGGGTCGCGGTACAATGCCGCGGCCCTTTTTCTTTGCCCGTTCGCCATGACAAACGCGCCGCAAACTCCCGCCCACCCGTCCGAGGTCCTGTTCGCCGGCGAGAAGCCGTTGCCAACCCTGCCCGCCATCGACCATTACGCAGGATCGGAGAAGCTGATCCGGAAGGCGCTGGCCCTGCAGGCGGAGCTCGGCCCGGTCTTCGATATCACCTGTGACTGCGAGGACGGCGCGGCCGCAGGCGCCGAACGCGAACATGCCGGAATGTGCGCGGAACTGGTGATGAGTGACGACAATCTCCATGGGCGGGTGGGGGTTCGCATTCATGACGTGACCCATCCCTGCTGGCGTGAGGACCTGGAGTTACTCATTCCCCGCGCGGGCGAACGCCTGCCGTTCATCACGCTGCCCAAACCCTGCTCAGCCGCGGACGTCCGCACCCAGATCGACGCTCTCCGCGCCATCGAAGTGCGCCTAGGCCGGTCCCACCGCATCCCCGTACACGTCCTGATCGAAACGCACGGCGCGCTGCGGGAAGTCTGGGACATCGCGGCCCTGGAAGGCGTGGAGTCGCTCGACTTCGGCCTGATGGACTTCGTCAGCGCTCACCAGGGCGCCATCCCCGGATCCGCGATGCGGAGCCCGGGCCAGTTCGAACACCCGCTCATCCGGCGGGCCAAGTGCGAGATTGCTGCGGCAGCGCTGGCCAACGGCGTCATTCCGTCGCACAACGTGACGACGGAACTGAAAGACCGCGACACGATCTGGTCGGACGCGTCTCGCGCCCGGCAGGCGTTTGGCTACCTGCGGATGTGGAGCATCCACCCCAATCAGATCGAGCCCATTCTCGACGCCATGCGACCGGATTTCGCCGAGGTGACCATGGCGGGAGAAATCATCACCGCGGCCATGGCAGCCGACTGGGGTCCGATTCGGCACGCCGGCAAACTGCACGACCGCGCGTCCTACCGCTACTACTGGACGCTCCTTCAGCGGGCCGGACAGACTGGCGTCCCCCTGCCCGGGGAGATCCGGCCCTTGCTGGTGGGGACGAATGCCCCAGCCTGAGGGCATTCCCCGCGCCGGAAGATCCGCTCGTCAGCGCCAGCAGTTCGCCACGGTCTTGGTGCAGGCCGACACACCCTTGACGCCCACCTGATTGAGCGTCATCACGCAGCCGCAGGCGGAATCGGCGCTCTTCTGGGTGGCAGACGGCGTTGCCGTCACCGTATAGGTCGTTGCCGCAAGATCCCAGGTGAACGTGAAGTTCGTGCCCAGGTCATTGGAACAGGCCATTGCCGGTGGCGCCGCCGGCAGTGCATTACCTGCCGAGTCCGTGCTGTACGACAACGCGAGCGTGTAATTGCGCTCGAGCAGTTGGCCTATCTCGGTGGCGCAGCCTGCCGCCGCACCGCGCCGCGTCTTGGCGACATAGCTCGAATAGCTCGGGAACGCGACGGCGGCCAGGATACCGACGATCGCCATCACGATGAGCACTTCGAAGAGCGTGAAGCCCAGGTTGCGTCTCATCGCATGCCTCCCTGCCCCTCGGGTGGCAGTGACACCTGCATGGCCGTGAGCCGGCCCTTGCCGTCATCGGCATACTGGACCCGCGCTCCGGGAACGAGCTGGGCAAGGTCGTAGACGCGAGTTCCACCGATGTAGGCCTGGGTGGCCTGGGTAAATTGATACGCCGTGCCTGAAATCCAGACCCGGTAGCGCTCGACCTCCACCCGCTGGAGCACACCCTGGCGCTCCACATCCACCGAGCGGAGGACAGAGGCGCCCTCCCGGTTGCCAACCTGGGCCTGCACCGCGCCGATCGACAGCGCCAGTCCCACGCCGACCCAAAGCAATTTGCGGTTCATGATCATTCTCCAACTAGCTCACGCCAGGACAGGCGGCCGCGCCGAGCGCCGTCGGCGGCTTCTACTGTGGTGGGCGGCTTCTCGCCGTCCGTGGTCGTGCCCGTCACGCACAGGCCATCATCGCACTGCTGCAGGTAGGGTACGCCACCGTTGCCGTGCTTGAAGCCGGTCACGGTCTTCGACGGATCCCCGACCTCGTCCCCCTCATCCACGTCACCGTCACCATTGACGTCGAAGAAGCTTTCCAACGGGCGCCCACCCAGCCACGGATAGACCGCCATCAGCCAGCCATCGCCCAGGCTGCCGCACACATCGTTGTTGGGAATGAAGGTGGAGCCCAGCAGCACATCGGTGAGCAGCACGTTGCGCACCAGCATGCGCTCGCCCGCGGCCGACCCGCCGGATACCTTCAGGTCAATGTACCAGCCATGCTTCACATAGTTGCCGCTGGCATCGACGATCGCTTCGTTGCCCGCCGACGCCGAGGTGTCGGTCGAGTCGGAGATCAGGCGCACATAGGCCTTGCTCCCGTCGGCCCGCGAGACCTCCCCTTCATGGGTAATCAGGCGCTCGACCAGCACGTCGCGATCCCGGTTCGCGGCAGATGGCACGTCGTCGACGATCGGATCGCGGACGCCGTACCACGTCTGGATGCTCGCGTCGCTGCGATCGCCGGTCGAAATGAATCGGCCCGTTCCGAAGAAGATCCAGAGCTCGCCCGTATCGGGGTGGGAACCCACCGTCGGCGGCGCCACGATCGGCTGCGGATTGCCCGATGCGTCGGTCGCCTGCAGAACCGGCGTCCCGACCGAGCCACTCTTGTTGGCGACGCTCCAGCCGTTCTTGTTCGTTGAGGAGACATCGAACTTCCACAGCCGGCCGGCCAGATCGCCCGAGTACAGGAAATCGACATCACCATCGCCGTCGTTGTCCCAGCCCCCGACGCCACCCAGGCCCTCGGCCGTGGCATTGTTGTCGGTCGACAGCACGACCACATCGCTGGCATCGAACAGGTTGGCCAGCAGCAGGTAGGCCTTGCCGTCACCGGCGTTGTAGCCGTTGCCGATGATCGCTCGCCACGTACCGTCGTTCATCGGCGCGATGACCGGCGAACCCAGGGCATAACCCAGCTTGTTGGTCGAATTGCCCTGCAGCTCCCAGAGCAGGTCGCTGCTGGCCAGGTTTCCGGTCATGCTCGCGCCCGTTCCGGAGGTGGGGTTGGTCACATCCAGGGCGATCAGCGCCCGACCGCCCCGCCCGAGCGAAGCGACGAGCACGGTACGCCAGTTGCTTCCGTCGAAAACATCCTCGACGACGATGTCGCCATCGACGTAGAACTCATGCCCGTAGTCCAGCTCGGCGAGTGCCTTGAGCTTGGGCAGCACGGTCTTGGGCACGTAGGCGAAGACCTCCTTGCCGGTCGTGGCATTGAAGGCGTGCAACATGCCGTCGTTGGCGCCCACGTAGATCAGGTTCGCACGGGCGGCCGTGTTGTCGCGGAAGGACTGGTAGGAAGTCGCACCGGGCAGCGTCGTCCGGTCGTAGACCCGGTTCGGTGACGAGCCAATGAAGGCGGGTGACGAATTGACGATGTCACCCAGGGGCGCGTTCGCCGAGGTCGCCCGCGTCCGCTGGCGCAGACTGCCGGTACTGACGCCTTCCTTGGCGGAACTGCCGCGAATGTACGCCACCAGGTCGCTCGCCGACGGATCGCTCGCCCCCAGGTTGAGCGCTGTCGCATTGAGGCCCGACGTCGAGGTATCGAAGTCGTCCAGACTGCCCGCCGCCCCCGTCAGGCTGGTGTAGATCTTCCTGTCGCTGGGGCTGGGCATCTGCTCGCTGGCATACCAGGCACCCAGCGCATTTCCGTCGGCGTCGGTACCTGACGGCGCAACGGAGCCGCTGGTCGAATCCAGCGACCACGCAATGAGATCGCCCGACCAGTCACCCCCGGTGAATCGCGCCTGATAGACCTTCGAGCCGGTCGAGACAGACGTGGAGTTGCCGGAAAGACTCGCGGCGCTACCCGCCGTGTCGTCGATGTCCTGCAGGGCGGCGCGCAGTCCGTCCGTGAACTCCTCGGGATTGCGCGCCGAAATGAAGCGACCGCGCGAGTTCACCGCCGCATGGAGGAGATCGTCGATCTTGTGATCTTCGGTCCCACTGGTCGGGCTCGGCCACGCGGCAAAAGTGTCGTCCTTGGCGACGACGTCCGGATCGAGGGTGCCCTGCACGCCGATCGACAGGGTGAAGGTCGTCATGTGCTGCCAGTAGGCCGGGTCCCGGCCCGGAATGGGCGAAACACGGTTGGCGGCCGTCTGGAGATCGTTCTTCCAGAAGTACATGGCAATGTCGGCCAGGGTATCCGAGTAGCTGTCCTGATAGGGGGCCGACGCGGTATAGCCGAAGTTGACGATGGTCGGATCACCCAGGTCGCTGGTATGGACCGGGCCACCGGAGCCGTCCGCGTTGCCCAGTGCCCCCAGGCTGTTCACGTTGCTGTTGGGATAGCTCCCGTTCCAGTAGCCATCGCTGGTCAGGATCGTGAAGCTGCGCCGGCATTCGGCCTCCGCGGCCGGATACCATGGGTTGCTCGCGCCCGTGGACGTGCTCGAGTAGTACTCGCCTGCCCACTGGAGTGCAGAGCGCAGCGGCGTGCCGCTGGTCGAGTTCTTCATGCCGAGCAAGCCATCAAACCAGCTGGTCCGGTTGCTGCCGGTGAAGGTCGTGCCCGTATCGATCAGAAAAGTGTAGTCGGCTTCACCCGGATGATTGATCGTCGTGTAGCCCAGGCGCTTCTCGGTATCGACCTCGGCGAAGGCGCGACTCGCGCCTCCCCGTGCAGCCAGTGTCCGCGAACGGTAGTACGAGAACCAGTTGGCGAAGTTCTGCAATTCTTCGGCGACGGTCCGCGTCTCGAAGGTGCCGTCGGCCAAGGGCCAGCTGAACTGGGTGACCGACGATTCGCTGCCCGACCCGGCCGGATCCTTCTTGTATCCGACCGAGTTGCGGATCTGGTACCGCACGTAGCTGTCCGCGGCGGTCACGCTGCCGGAGCCCTTGTACACGTAGTAGGTGACGGGCCAGAAACTCGAAGCACACTCGCTCCAGTAGCAGTCCGTGCCAGTCCCTGTCGTGATCCAGTAGGCCGACTTGGACAGCGCCGACGCCGGGTTCAGGTTCAGCGTGCCCCTGGCCGGATAGGCCGGGTTGTAGGGCGCGTTGGTCGGATCGACATTGCCGATCGCGTCGCCCGTCACCGGGACATGGGTCGTCCCGTTGAACCGCAACCACGGCTGGTAGGTGATCGCCGGGTCGTAGAAGATCGTGTTATTCGACGACGACCGCCAGCGCAGGTTCTCCGGGTTGCCCTCCGAGAAGTTGGGCACGTCCTCGAAATAGATGCTCGCCCCATAGAGGTTCGTGCCATTTCCGTTGTCCGGCAGCGGGAAGACATAGGCCGGGGGCTGACCCTTGGTGTTGCTGCGGATGCTGTCCGGCATCGCCTCCCACTGCATCGAACCCGAGTCGTCGAGCACGAACATGATGTTCGGGGCCACGGCCGTTCCGGTGAGCAAGGGCACGTTGGCGATGGACACCGCCGCGCTGGCGGGTTGCAGCACCAGACACGCAGCGAAGGTGGCCGAAACGGCACGCGCGATTCGACGCTTGCGTGAGCAATGGGTGTTTGCGTTCATGTTCATGTTGCCTCCCCCGACCTCAGGGTCTGAAAGTTTCCTGCAGCAGGACTTGCCCGCCAGTGCCTCCGGCCCCGCCCCGCGCGGTGATCCGGAAGCGGGACGCCAGGCAGAGCGGATCCTTCGGGAAGCGATTGAGGCAGTCCGGCGGATCCGGCCATTCGCCCAGGTCTTCCACGATGTACTGCGGCGTTACGTGTTTGGGCCCACTGGCCACGGCGGTGGCGGACTGCCAGGCGGTTGCCGGGTTGTCCCACCGTTCGACAAAGGTGCCATCGGTGGTTGGGATGGGCGTGGGATAGAGACCGCTCGCACCGTTGAACACCGGATTGGTACCCGGCCCGACGGCGGCTTCCGCCTCCCGCATCGCGCTCTCGGCCGACTGAAAGACGATCTGGCGATCATAGAGACCACTCCCCATCCGGACCTGCAGGCTGGTGCCTCGCATGCTGTTGATGCCGATCAGCATGATCGCGATCAGCATGACCAGCGCGATCACGAGCGCCGTGCCCTGCTGCTGCCTCCGAAGATTTTGAATCAGCGACATCACGGCACCCTGTTCCGTAGCGATACAACATGAGTGAACACGCGGTTCACCCGCTCCATGCCTCCCGTCGCACCCAGCTCCGCCTCGACGCCGTTCAGGGTCAGCTGGATACGCACCGCAATCACATCCGCCCAGTTGCCAATGGCTGCGGCGTCGCGATACTGATCGTCTCCATCCTCGAGGTAGCCGAGTTGCATACCGGTCACGCCTTCAAGGATCTCGTCGTTCATCGGTGCGACTGCCGTACCGGTCCGTCGGGCACTCTGGCGGAACAGCGATGTACCGCCAGATGCTGCCCGGCCGTTGTTGCCGACATACCAGGCGTCGGACTTGAAGCGCATGACCTTCGAATTCGACAGGTAGGTGTAGGGCTGTCCCAGCGCGGTGCACAGGGGCGGGTTCTTGTAGCCGAGCCCCTTCGAGCAGTTCCCGGGCGATACAGCGGCACCGGTGTTGTGCTCGACGTTCATCGCCGCGCCGCCCGTGTTGGTGATCTGGAAGATCGATGCCTGCGTGAAGTCACAGACGACAACCACGTCGCCATCCGCGAACGTGCTGCTGTCGGTGACGAAGATGGTCGCACTGGCCGGGTTGTGGTTCGCGACCGATACGCCATCCGAGGCACCGCCCATGATCCGGAACGCGTCCGTGCTCGCCACCCGCTCGCCAACGCCGGTACCGATCGTCACGCCCGTCAGCGCCACGTTCTCATCGACCCCTTCGATGCCCTGGTTCCAGTTGGCCCACGGGGTCGCTGCCGCGTTAGTGAGGACGTTGACGACCCGATCGATCCGGCCGCAATCGTTCAGGCCCGCCTCACGAATATCCCGCGACATCAGGGTGAAGGCGGTGCGGGCGGCCTCCTGAAGTCGCGACAGGTTTTCGTTGGTCCGGCTGGTCTGCCCTGTGGTAACGAACACGCTGCCGATCCCCGCCATCAGGAACAGCGCCAGCGCGGCGCCGACCATCAGCTCGACCAGCGTCATGCCCCGCATCGAACGGCGCGATTGCACGTGTCTCATAGCCGCACCTCGGTCGTGACTTCGGGTGTTTCCTCGGTGAGCCCGGACCGCGAGTCGGTCCACTTGAGGGTCACCACGCACAAGCCTGCCGCATCGCAGGCGATGCTCCCGCAGCCGGTCGGACCCAACATGCCATCGCTCTGCAGTTCAGTGATCCACTCGGAAAGGTCCCGCGTGGCCAGAGAATTGACCCCTGGGGCCGCACATGCGCCGCCACCGGCGAAATCGTAGGCCCCGCCAAGGGCCGCATCCCGGTTGGCCGCCATCCGCTCGCGAATCGAGCTCATCAGGATCGTCGATATGCTTCGTTCGTAGGCTGCCTGGTTCGATCGCAAGGAAGACATCTGCATCCCGGCCACCCCCAGCAGGCCAACCGAGAGGATCACGACCGAGACCAGGACCTCGATGAGACTGGTGCCGACCTGGGTGAATCGCATGGGAAACGTTCGAGTCATCATCGCTAGCTACTCGGATCGGAGGGGCTGCTGCAGGAGGAGGTGGCGCGGACGACACTCATTCGGCTGCCGGTGGTCATCACGATCTGCCGGGCGTTGACCGACAGGGACGACGACGTGTCACAGAGTTCCATGGCGACCGACTGGATCGCCAGCGTACCCTGAGCCTTGGCGATGCCGTCGGGCCGGAAGACGACCAGATTCGCCACCGACGACAACGCGTTGCTTGACTTCATGGCGGTAGACCCACCGCCCAGGACGCCCGCCCGGATCACTTCATCGCCGGCATCTAAGGCCCCACTGCCGTTGGCATCCGCGAAGACCATCCAGCCGGGCCACGCTCCAGTACCGACAGCGCTGCACCCGGTCGTCGTCGGGACACCATCCGTGGCGGCCACGGGGCAGAAGACGACACGCTGATTGCGACGGATGGCCTCCGCGCGGGCCAGGTTCAGGCCGGCCAGCACATCGTTGGCCTGGCCCGTCAGGCGGCTGGAGACGATGAAACCCTGCATGCCCGGAATCGCGATCGTCGCCAGAATGACCGCAATGGCGAGCGTCACGAGCATTTCGATCAGGGTGAAGCCGCCGTGCGAATGGGGGGTACCTGTTTGCATGGTCGATCCAGGTTGGTTCATGCATAAGGTAACGCCGCCGCCATATCTTGCGCAGCCCGGCCGAGACAGACGAAACAATTCCCCGGATGCGCGGCTTGCCTGAGCGGCGAACGGTCTGCCGTCGAAGACAGAAGGCACCGCATGGCACAGGGAAAGGGCGGTTGCCCCCTGCCCTGGACGGCCGTCGCCCTCGCCCTCGATCGCATTCCCCGCGCATAAAAAGCGACCTCGGCGCGATCATCGCGCCGAGGTCGCTTCGTCCAGTCCGCCGGATGGCGGACACAAGCACGGTCAGGCGGCGGCGCGCTCGAGCAGATCGACGCCCTCGATGCCGCCGATCTCGATCCGGCGGGGCTTCATCGCCTCGGGCACCTCGCGCACCAGCTCGATGTTGAGCATGCCGTTCTCGAGCGACGCCCCGACCACCTTGACGTGGTCGGCGAGCTGGAAGCGGTGTTCGAAGTCGCGCGCCGCGATGCCGCGGTGCAGGTATTTGCGCTCCTCCGCGTCCTTCTGCCGTCGTCCGACGACCTTCAGGGTGTCCCGCTCCGTCTCGATCTCCAGTTCCTTGCGATCAAAGCCGGCGACGGCCATCGAGATGCGGTATTTGTCTTCCTCGACGAGCTCGATATTGTAGGGCGGGTAGCTGGGCTGGGCCTCGCTGCGCAGCGCGCTGTCGACCAGCTGGGCGAAGCGGTCGAAGCCAATGGCGGAACGGTACAGGGGGCTCAGGTCATAGGTACGCATGGTCATATCCTCCAGGTTCAAGCGATACGAAAGTTGGGCAGGCCTCCCATCGAGCACCTGCCTTCCTGAAGTATGGACACCCGGCCCGAATTCAAGTCCCGGTTCAGAAGCCGACGTAGCGACCCTGGCGGTGGTTCATCGCAATCACCATGTTGAGCGCCACCGATCCCAGCATCGACATGGCGACAGCCGCGGCGGGGAGCACCAGCAGGGCGACGAGAAAGATGACGACGTCGGCCGCCATCTGGACATGTCCTGCGCGCCAACCGCCCCGCTCCTGGATGTAGACGGCCATGACCCCGAGGCCCCCGAGGCTGGCGCGATGGCGGATCAGGATCAACAGGCCGTTGCCCAGCAGGAGACCGCCCACGATCGCCGAAAACCACGGCGACGCCGAGCTGACGGAGAGCCAGCCGGGCATGGCCTCGGACATCAGCGAGACCGCGGCGACAGCGCCGAACGTCTTGACCGTGAAATCCCGCCCCATGCCGCGCCACGCCAGCACGTAGAACGGCAGGTTGATCACGAAGAACCATGCCCCCAGGGGCATGCCGGTCGCGTAATGCAGCACGAAGGCGATGCCCGCCGTGCCCCCCGTCAGGATGCCTGCCGACTTCATGAGGGCCAGACCGAGCGACACCATCACGGTGCCAATGCCGAGGGCGACAACATCCTCGAACCAGGAGTGACGCAGGACGGGCGACGTATCAGCCATGCGCGGCGGGCCCCTGCGCGGCCACGAATACCGCCAGCCACACCGCCGGGGAGGAGGTGGCGAGGATCCGGTGCCGGCACCCGGCCGCGACCAGCAGCCAATCGCCCCGAAACAGCCGACGGTCGGGCCCATCCGCGAAGGCGAGCAGTGCCTCGCCGTCGACCAGGCACACCCATTCGTCCTCGTCCTGGTCGAACCAGAAATCCGGCGGTGAGACATGGCCGTAGCTCACGATACGCTCGATGCGGACGCCCGGTCGGGCAAGCACCTCATCGATCGATTCGTCGGCCGCGACCTGCGGCATCGGGCTGAAGAGATTGCCTTCCGTCACGCTCATGGGAACGGCTCCTGCGCGAAATTCATGCCCGGCAGATTGCACGAAGCCGGCCACTTGCGTCTAATGAGGACTTCCCCCACCAGGAGGCCTGCATGACATGAGCGCACATACCTACAAGCTCGTCGAGATCGTGGGTTCGTCCCCGAACAGCCAGGACGAGGCCATTCGCAACGCCATCGAGACGGCGGGAAAGTCTCTGAGAAACCTCGATTGGTTCGAGGTGATCGAGTCCCGCGGGCACATCGTCGACGGCAAGATCGGTCATTTCCAGGTCACCCTCAAGGTCGGCTTCCGACTCGAAGACTAGGCCCGGGTCGCGCCCTTTCCGGCGGGTTCGGGCGCGACGATATAAAATCAGCCCTTCCTGATATAGATCCCGAGGCGCGCCGGGCAGTCCGGCAGCCCCCCCAGACATGCTCCGACGCCTCCTCCCGATTCTGGTCATTCTCCTGGCCGTCGGCGGCTTCATGGCACTCAAGGCCAGCCGGCCCGCTGCACCGCCCGTCGAGAGCCGGGAACGGGTCTGGCGTGTCGCGACGACAACAGCGGCTCCTCAAGCGGCCCGGCCCACCCTGGTGCTCTACGGTCGCATCGAGGCGCCGGATCGGATCCGCGCCGCCAGCCCGGTCAGCGGCCGTATCCTGTCGGTCGCCGTGCGCGACGGCCAGCGCGTCGACGCGGGCGCACTGCTCGCCCGGCTCGATCCCCGCGACCTGGCACCGCGCGTCACCCGGGCCCAGGCCGAGGTCGAGCGGGAAACCATCCGGCACCAGACGGACCGCAAGGCTGTCGCCGATGAGCGGGCCCTGCTCAAACTGGCCGAGGCGAGCGTCGCACGCCTCGCCCGCCTGAAGAACGCCCGGCTCGGCGCGGAGAGCGCCCTCGACCAGGCCCGCGAGCAGGCGGCCCGCGCGCGCCTCGCGGTCACGCTGAGAGAACAGAGCCTTGCCGAACACCCGGCCCGCCTGGCCCAGCTCCAGGCCACGCTGGCCGAAGCCGAACGCGATGCCGAGCGGGGCGAGGTCCGGGCCCCCTTTGCCGGGCGCGTCGCCCGTGTCGACGTCGCCACGGGCGATCAGGTCCAGGCCGGCCAGGTCCTGATGTCGCTGTATGCGGCGGATGCCCTCTACCTGCGGGCCCGGGTCCCGGTGAACTACGCGGCCGAATTGCGCACGGCATTGGCCCGCGGAGAGCCTCTGCCGGCAGTCGCTCGCTTTGGCAACCGCCAGGTGACCGCCCGGCTCGAGCGCATCTCCGGCGAGGCGGATGCCCGCGGCGTCGATGTCCTGCTGCGCCTCGACGAAGCCGACGGGCTGCCAATCGGCGCATTCGTGGACGCCGTGCTGGAGCGGCCGGCGGTCGAGGGAGTGCTCGCCCTGCCCTTCTCGGCGCTGCACGGCAGCGACCGGATCTATCGCATCCGCGACGGGCGCCTCCTCGGTACGGTCGTCGAGCGGGTCGGCGAACGTCGCGATGAGGGTCAGGTCCGCCTGCTGGTGCGCTCCGAAGAAATCGCGGCGGGTGATGCGATTCTCGCCACGCACCTCCCGAACGCCCTCGACGGCCTCGCCGTCGAAGCCCTGACCCAATGACGAAGCACGGCCCGCTGGCAGCGCTGCTGCGCCACCCGGTCGCCGCCAACGTCCTGATGCTGCTGGCGATCTTTGCAGGCGCCATCGGCCTCTCGCGGATGAACGTCCAGTTCTTCCCGACCTTCGAGCTCGACATCATCAGCGTGCGCGTGGTCTGGAGCGGGGCCGCCGCCGAAGACGTCGAGATCGGGATCACCGCGCCGCTCGAGGAGCGCCTCAAGACCGTCGATGGCCTCAAGCGAATGAGCTCCACCTCGGCCCAGGGGATCTCGAGCATCACGCTCGAGCTCAACGAGGGCACCGACCCGCTGCTGGCCCTCGATCAGGTGCGACAGCGGGTAGACGAGTTCCGCAACCTGCCACGGGAGGCCGAGACACCCCAGGTCAGCCGCGTCACGCGCTACGAGCCGATCGCCCGCCTGCTGGTGCGGGGGGGCGACGTGGAGCAGCTGCGGCCGTGGGTGCGACGCTTCGAGAGCGAGTTGCTGGCCAGTGGCATCGATCGCATCGACATCACCGGGCTGCCGCAGCAGAGGATCGCGATCGAGGTCCCGTCCGACGCCTTGTCGGCCCTTGGCCTGTCCCTGGTGGACATCAGCGACCGGGTCAGCCAGGTGGCCCGTGACGTGCCCGCCGGCGTCGCCGGCGAGCGAGACGGCGCGCGCGAGATCCGCGGGCTGGAGCAGCGCCGCGACGCCCACGCCTTCGCCCGTCTGCCCGTCGTCAGCGGCGCCGATGGCCAGATCCTGCTGGAGGACATCGCCACGGTGCGCCGCGAGCCACGCCCCGCCTCGCTGAGCCTGTCCGAAGGCGGCGACGCGGTCGTCGAGATGAAGCTTCAGCGGGCCGAGAATGGTCACTCCCTCCGCGCAGCCAGGGCGCTCGACGCGTGGCTCGAGAAGACCCGGCCCACGCTGCCGCCCCAGCTGCGACTGGAGGTTTTCGATGCCCAGTGGCAGTTGATCCGGGACCGCATCGAGTTGCTGATCAACAACGGCCTCGGCGGCCTGCTGCTGGTCGTCCTGGTGCTCTACCTGTTCCTCCCCGCGCGGGTCGCCTTCTGGGTCATGGTCGGCATTCCGACGGCCTTCCTCGCGACCCTCGGGCTGATGCTGATCTTCGGCGGCTCCATCAACATGATCAGCCTCTTCGCGCTGATCATGGCGCTCGGCATCATCGTGGATGACGCCATCGTCGTCGCGGAAGACGCGGACACCCACCGCCGCATGGGCGAGCCACCCGATGCCGCCGCGCTCGGTGGCGCGCGGCGCATGCTGGCGCCGGTCATCGCCGCTTCGCTGACCACGGTCGCCGCCTTCGTGCCGCTGATGATGGTCGGCGGCGTCATCGGCAACATTCTGGGCGACATCCCCTTCGTGATGATCATGGTCATCCTCGCCTCACTGCTCGAGAGTTTCCTGATCCTGCCGGCCCACCTGAAGGGTGCCCTGAAGAACAGCGCGGCTGCGCGAACCTCCCGGCTGCGCGAGCGCCTGGAGCGCGGCTTCGACCATTTCCGCGACCACCATTTCCGCCGTGTCGCGACGCTGGCGCTGGCCTGGCGAGGCACCACGGTGGCGATCACCCTCGGCCTGATGATCCTGGCGGTCGGACTGCTCGCCGGCGGACGCATCGGCTTTGTCTTCTTCCCTTCGCCGGAAGGCCAGATCGTGTATGCCAATGCGACCTTCGTGGCGGGCACCCCTCGGGCGCACACCGAAGCCTATCTGCGGGAACTGGAGCGCGCGCTCCGCGAGACCGAAGCGGAGCTCGGTGGTGCGCTGGTGCAGACCGCCGTCTCGTGGCTGGGCGGCACGGTGGGCAGTGGCGGCGGGGGCAACGCGCGCGGCGACCAGCTCGCCTCGCTGATGATCGAACTCTCTCCGCCCGATAGCCGCAGTGTACGCAACGAACGCTTCCTGAATGTATGGCGCGACAAGGTCGCGCCGACCGCCGGACTCGAGTTGCTGACCTTCACCGCCCGCCGCGCCGGACCGCCGGGTCGCGACCTCAATGTGCGCCTGATCGGCGACGATGCAGACACCCTCAAGGCCGCCGCGCTCGAGCTGGCGGAGACGCTCAAGAGCATCCCTGGGGTCAGCGACATGGAAGATGACATGCCCTTCGGTCGCGAGCAGCTCATCTACCGGCTGAGCCCCGCGGGAGAAGCCCTGGGCCTGACGACCGAGAGCCTGGGGCGCCAGTTGCGCGCAGCCTTCGATGGCAGCCTCGCGCAACTCGTCCAGGTGGGGCGCGACGAGCTCGAGGTGCGGGTGCTCCTGCCGCGGGACGAGCGGGAGCGGATGGACGTCTTCGAACGCATCGGAGTTCGCCTCGCGGATGGCAGTTTTGCGCCCCTCACCTCCGTCGCCCGGTTCGAGGCCCGACGAGGCTTCGAGGCCCTGCGCCACGCCGATGGCCGCCTCGCGGTCGAGGTGTCCGGCGAAGTCGATACCGCACGCGCCTCAGCCGACGCCATCCGGGGCGAACTGCAGCGCGAGATCCTGCCCGCCCTCGCCAACCGCCACGGCGTCTCGTTCAGCTTCGAAGGACGCGCCAGCGACCAGCGGGAGACCATGTCGGACATGGGCCGCGGCCTCGTCGTCGGGCTGACTCTGATCTACTTCGTGCTGGTGTGGTCCTTCGGCTCCTGGAGCTGGCCGCTGGTGGTGATGTCGGCCATCCCCCTGGGTCTGGCCGGCGCCATCTTCGGCCACTGGCTGCTGGGACTGAAGCTGACGATCCTCTCGATGTTCGGCCTGTTCGGCCTGTCCGGCATCGTGGTCAACAATTCGATCATCCTGGTGACCATGTTCCAGACCCTTCAGAAGAAGGGGCTGGACCTGCAGGAGGCGCTGATCGGGGCCTCCTGCGCGCGCCTGCGAGCGGTCCTGCTGACCTCGCTCACCACCATCGGCGGTCTGACCCCACTGCTCTTCGAGACCTCTCTGCAGGCGCAGTTCCTGATTCCCATGGCGGCATCGATCGCCTTTGGACTGGGGTTCTCTGCCGTGCTGGTGCTGTTCTTCGTCCCCGCCCTGCTGTCCTTGCTTGAGAGCCTCAAGGCTGGCGTCGGTCGCCTGTGGCGCCGTCCGGCGGCCGGTGCGGCAGCCACCTGACCGCGCGAACCGAATCTTGACAAAGATCGACGGCGACCGCGAGGGCAAGCTGCTAGAGTCGGCTCCAGCATGAGACCCGCATCCGCCCTGTCCCCACGCCAGCGCCTGCGCGCACGCCTTCTGTGCCTGCTGGGTGTGCTGGCCGTTCTGCTGCATGTTCATGCCAGCGCGGGCATGGTGGGCATGGGGCTGGACGCGTCGGGCTCGGGTCAGGTTATCTGCACGGCCCAGGGTCTCGTGTCGATCGATGCGGTCAGCCCGGACGGCCCATCCCTGTCGCCCCACGCCTGCTGCGATCTCTGCGGCGTCTGCCACTCGCCGGCGATTGGCGGGGGACTGCGCTTCGATTTTGCCCCTGCCGCCGGCGCACCCGCCTCGCACCTCGCCGGTCCGGCCGCGGCGCGGGCGCCCCCCGCCGCCTATCGGCCCCAGTCCCCCCGCGCGCCGCCCTTCCCCTCCTGAGCCCACTCAGGCACCGCGACCCTCCCGGTCGCCCGGCCTGCCCCGTCGGGCGACGGCATGCTGCCGTTCGCCCGAGACACTCGTTCAGGAGATGTTCATGACTGCCCATGCCTCCGGGTGCGCGAGCGCCCTGCCGCGGCGCTTGCCGCTCGCCTTCCTCGCCGCCCTGCCCCTTTCGACCATCCTCGCGCCCCAGCAGGCCACCGCCGGTGATGCGGTGCTGACCCTGGACGCGGTCGCCGTCACCGGCACCCGTGAACGACGTCCCCTCGCAGAGACCCCGGCAGCCATCGGCGTCGTGGCCAAGGGTGCCATCGAGATCGTTCGCCCCACCCACCCGTCCGAGATCATCAGCCAGGTCCCAGGCGCTGCCGTCGCCGTCACGAACGGGGAAGGCCACACCACGGCCATCCGGCAGCCGTTTACCACCGCGCCGGTCTACCTGTTCCTCGAGGACGGCGTCCCCACGCGCTCCACCGGCTTCTTCAACCACAACGCCCTGTACGAGGTGAACCTGCCCCAGTCGGGCGGCATCGAGATCAACCGCGGGCCTGGCACCGCGCTGTATGGATCAGACGCGATCGGCGGCATCATCAACGTGCTCACCCGCACCCCGCCCATCGACCGCGAAGCCTACGTGTCGGGGGAGGCGGGTGGCCACGGCTGGCGGCGAATGCTGGGCGGTGGCGGTAGCGGCTACGCCATGGGCGGCTGGCGCGGCGACCTGAACCTCACCCACACCGACGGCTGGCGGGAGGGCACCCAGTACGATCGACAAAGCGGGACCGCACGGTGGGACCACGCCATGACGGACCAGACCGTCGCCAGGACCGTCTTCGCCTTTTCCGAGATCGACCAGCAGACTGGCGCCAACTCGCCCCTCGTCCGCGCCGACTTCGACCGGGACCCAACCCGCAACTACAAGCAGATCGCCTTCCGCCAGGTGTCGGCGCTGAGGCTGTCGAGTGCCATCGAGCACGAGGCGGGTAACCACCTGCTGTCGGTCACGCCCTACGTCCGAGACAACCGCATGGATCTGCTCGCGAGCTTTCGGCTCGCCTTCGACCCAACCCTGGCCACCACGGAGAACCGCTCCTTCGGCCTGCTCGCCAAATGGCGGCACGACCTTGCGCCCATGCGCACGCGGCTCATCGTCGGTCTTGACCTGGATCACAGCCCGGGGAGCCGTCTCGAGCGCCGCCTGAACCTCGTCACGCAGGGATCGGGGGCCGCCCGCGAGTTTCTCGACTACAGCACGGGTCCCGTCGCCTACGACTACGACGTGACATTCACCGGGATCTCCCCCTACTTCCATGCCGAGTTCTCGCCGTTCGAGGCTCTGCGCGTCACCGCGGGCCTGCGCTACGATCACCTCAGCTACGATTTCGACAACGCCTTCGCGCCAGAGGCCCGGGCCGTCACCACGACGACCAACGGCAACGCACTCACCCGCTACTACGGCCAGGCGCCCGACGGTGAGACCCGTTTCGATCACCTCAGCCCCAAGCTGGGTGTCACCTGGGCCCTGTCGTCCGCCAACAGTGTTCACCTGGCCTGGACCCACGGTTTTCGGGCGCCATCGGAAAACCAGCTGTTCCGCCCCTCCGCCGGCGCCAGTGCCGAGGCCGCCCAGGCGTCGGCCAGCTCGGCGCTGACGCTCGAGCCCGTCAAGGCTGACCAGCTGGAGATCGGCCTGCGCGGGCGGCTGGGTCAGGTCCGCTATGACCTGGTCGCCTACCAGCTGGTCAAGCGCGATGACATTCTCAGCTACCGCGACACCGTCACCAACGCCACCGCCGTCGTCAACGCCGGGCGCACCACCCACCGGGGCATCGAGCTGGCGGCGGGCATCCCGCTGGCGCTCGGCTGGCGGGTCGACAGTGCGCTCTCCTGGGCTCGCCACACGTACAGCGACTGGGTCGTGCCGGGTACTGCCGATTTCTCCGACAAGGAGATGGAAGCTGCCCCCCGGTTTCTCGGCAACATGCGCCTGGGGTGGTCTACGGCTGTCGGCGCGCATATCCAGCTGGAATGGGTCCATGTCGGCAGCTACTGGATGGATCAGGCCAACACCACCCGCTACGGCGGCCACGACCTGTTCCACCTGCGCGCCGACTGGCGCATCTCGGAGTCCGTCCGCCTCTTCGGCAACGTGACCAACCTGGCCGACCACCGCTACGCCGACAGCGCACAGATCTCGTCATCGACGCCGGTCTATTCGCCGGGCTTGCCACGCACGTGGGTGGCCGGCGTGGAGGCGCGCTGGTGAGGCGCGCGGCCCTGACCCTCGCCGCCCTGCTGCTGTCCGGTCCGGCGGTCGCCCAGCACCCCCATCACGGCGCAAGCGGCGGCCAGGACGAGCGGCCGGCGCTCGGCGCTTCGGCAGCCTTCGGGCCGTCCGGCCGTCTCTGGGCGGTCCATGCCGAGTCCGGTCACGTCGTGCTGTCGGTCTCCCCTGACGCGGGCGGCCACTGGTCACGGCTCGGCCCGGTCAACCGCAGGCCCGAAGCGATCGCCGCCACCGGCGACAACCGGCCCAAGATTGCGGTCGGCCAGGACGGACGTCTGCTGGTGAGCTGGACCCAGCCCCTCGACAGGCCTTACACCGGCATGATCCGGCTGGCGACTGCCCCTGCAGGCAGCGTGGCCTTCTCGCCCCCCCTGACCGTCCATCGCGACCGACAGGTGATCACGCATCGCTTCGATGCGCTCACCGTGGCGCGCGATGGCAAGATCATCATCAGCTGGATCGACAAGAGGGACCGCGAGCGGGCCAGAGCAAGCGGCGGCGGCTATCGGGGCGCGGCCGTGTACTACGCCGTGTCGCGCGACGGCGGCCAGCATTTCGAGCCCGAGCAGCACCTCGCCGCCCATAGCTGCGAGTGCTGCCGGATTGCTCTCGCAGCACGTCGCGACGGCAGTGTCCAGGCACTCTGGCGCCATGTCTTCTCGCCGAACATCCGCGACCATGCGACCGCGCGGATCGCCGCGGATGGCAGCCCGGGGCCCCTGCTGCGCGCAACGCGCGACGATTGGGCGCTGGACGCATGCCCGCACCACGGTCCGTCGATGGCGGAAGGCGCCGACGGCACGCTTCACGCGGTGTGGTTCACCGGCGCCGAGGGACGCGCCGGCCCCTGGTACGGCCAACTCACCGACGACGGGATGACGCGGATGGTCGCGCTACCGGACGCGGGGGCCGCCCACGCCGACGTGGCGACGTCCGGCAACGCGGTGGTGGTCGTCTGGAAGGTGTTCGACGGCGAGGCCACGCGTCTGCGCGCCATGCGGTCCGACGATCGCGGACACTCGTGGCAGCCACCGCGCACCCTCGCGCGCGTCAGTGACGCCTCCGGCCAGCCCTTCGTGCTGGTGCGCGATGGCCGCTTCCATGCTTTCTGGCACAGCCGGGCGGTCCCGCTCGGGACCTGGGAGATTCCATGAAACCTGTCGTCGCCTTCCTGTGCCTTCTGTCGATGGGCGCCAGCGGGTCCGCGGCCGACCTGAGGCCCTTCGACGAGGGCTCTTTGGCCACCATTCGCGAGACCCACGCTGGGCGCCCCTTTGTGCTCGTCCTGTGGTCCGTGCACTGTCCCCCGTGCCGGGACGAGATGGCCCTCATCCGCGATCGCGTCGCAAGCCGCCCTGGCGTCGCGGCCGTCTTCGTATCCACCGACCCCCCCGCCGAGCACGCGGCCGCGCAGGCCCTGTGGGACGCCCAGGGCATGGACGGGCACGCCGGCTGGGCCTTCGCCCACGACTATCTCGAACGCCTGCGCTGGTCGATCGACCCGGCGTGGGCGGGCGAACTGCCCCGCCTCTACCGATACGAGGCAGACCACTCCCGTCGCGGCCACAGCGGCCGGATCGAACCCGGCGCGTTCGAGGCATGGATGCGCTCCGTGGCGCCACCACCCTGAGCGTCGTCAGACCATCGCCCGCGGGTCGACCCAGCGGGCGAATTCGGCCTCCGACACCCAACCCGACGCGAGCGCCGCCGACTGCAGCGACAGGCCCTCGGCGTGCGCCCGCTTGGCAATGGCGGCTGCCTTGTCGTAGCCGATGTGGGGCGTCAGGGCGGTCACCAGCATCAGCGACGCGTCCAGCAATGCGCCGATCCTCGCCCGGTCGGCCTCGATGCCCCGCACGCAATGGCGCTCGAAGCTGTGCATGGCATCGGCCAGGAGGCGTGTGCTCTGCAGGAAGGCATGAATGATCAGCGGCTTGTACACATTCAGTTCGAACTGACCCGACGCACCCGCCATGCCCACCGCCACGTCGTTGCCGAAGACCTGCGCACAGACCATGGTCATCGCTTCGCACTGGGTCGGATTCACCTTGCCCGGCATGATCGAACTGCCAGGCTCATTGGCCGGCAGGCGGATCTCGCCCAACCCGCTGCGCGGTCCCGAGGCAAGCCAACGGATATCGTTGGCGATCTTGCTCAGCGCGGCAGACAGCGTGCGAAGTCCGGAATGGGCCGTCAGCATCGGCTCATGCCCCGCCAGCGCCGCGAATTTGTTCGGTGCGGATTCGAACGGGTGGCCCGTCTCCGCTGCCAGCACCCCGGCCACGATCGGTCCGAACCGCGCGGGCGCATTGAGTCCCGTGCCGACCGCTGTGCCGCCGATGGCGAGCGCCATCAGGCCACGCATTGCATCGCCAATGGCGCGTTCCGCCAGATCGAGTTGCGCGACGTAACCGGAGAACTCCTGGCCGAGGGTCAGTGGCGTGGCGTCCTGCAAGTGCGTGCGCCCGATCTTGACGATCTCCGCGAAGGCCGACGCCTTCGAGTCGAGGCTATCGCGCAGGCTGGTCAGGCGTGGCAGCAGATCCTCGGCCAGGGCGCGCACCGCCGCCAGGTGCATCGCCGTCGGAAACACATCGTTCGACGATTGTCCCAGATTGACATGGTCATTGGGATGCACCAGGCGACCCTCGCCCCTCGACCCACCCAATCGTTCGGACGCCCGGTTCGCCAACACCTCGTTCACATTCATGTGGCTCTGGGTACCGGAGCCCGTCTGCCAGACCGACAGCGGGAACTCGTCGTCCAGCTGGCCTGATAGCACCTCGTCGGCGGCCGCCACGATCGCTTCGGCCAAGCGCCCGTCCAGCCGCCCCTGTTCCGCATTGACCCGGGCGCAGGCCCGCTTGACCTCGACCAGCGCGTGGATCAGGCGCAGCGGCATGCGCTCGGTAGATATCGCGAAGTGCTCAAGGGAGCGCTGGGTCTGGGCCCCCCACAGCCGCTGCGCGGGCACCGCGACGGGTCCAAGCGCGTCCCGCTCGACGCGCGTCCCTTCAGGGGCTTCCATGGAGGTCGGCATTCAGTTCGTCGATCACCGGCGCCCAGTCGGCGTCTTCCTGGATCTCTTCCCGCAGGAAGCTGGCCTGGGCGGTATTCCAGAACGGCGCCTCGGACAAGCGCATGCTCTCCGGGAGCGGCCGGTGGCTCGCGATAAAGCGGTCGATCGATGCCCGGTCGCTCGGCAGTCCGAGCTGGGCGAACAGGTTGCTCATGCTGTGAATCGGCTGTTCCATGATGGCCTCCGCTGTTGTGCAATGGACTCTGGTGAGACGTCAGCGGCCGGCATGGGTTTCCCCGGCCCGCTGTCGGAATCGTCCGACCCGGCCGTGGGTCAGGGCCGTACCCGCCAGGATGATGACGCAGCCGGCGAGCATGTTGCCGGTCACGGCCTCCTCGGCGAAGGTAACGCCCCAGAGCATCCCGAAGAGCGGCACCAGGAAGGTGACCGAGATCGCCCGCGCCGGGCCGACCCGCTCGATCAGTCGGAAATACAGAAAGTACGCCACGCCGGTGCATAGCACGCCCAACGCGAGCACGGCGAGCCAGGCGCCTTCGCCCGGAGCCCCGGCCGGCCAATGAGCCGCGGCGAAGGGCAGCAGCATCAGCGCAGCATAGAGTTGGCTCGCGGCGGCCACCGCAAGGGCCGGCACGCCGGCGAGATGGCGCTTGGTGAAGTTGGCGGCCACGCCATAGGACAGGGTCGCGGCGAGACAGGCGAGCACGGCCCAGCCACTGCCGTCGCCGGAGAAGCCGAGGCGATTCCAGCTCAACACCAGCACCCCGGCGAATCCGAGCAGCAGCCCAAGCACCGCACCGCGGTCGAGGCGGTCACCGAGCCACAGCCAGGCGACCAGCGCGGCCCAGAGCGGCGAACTGGCGTTGGCCACTGCGGCAAATCCCGCGGGTACCGACAGCAGGGCCCAGGCGTAGAGCACGAAGGGCAGCGCCGAATTCGTGAGGCCGACCACCGACAGGGCGGCGACATGGCTGTGCACATAGGACCAGCCACCCCGCCAGACCAGCACGGGCAGCAACACCAGTGCGGCGATGCCGACCCTCAGCTCGATCAGCATCACTGGCCCGAAAGCCGGCGCGGCGACCCGCATGAAGAGGAAGGAGGCGCCCCAGATTGCGGCCAGTGCAACAAGATCGACGGCGTCGCGCCGGCTCATCCGCGCCAGGCCCCTTCCAGGCCGAGCAGCGCCTGTTTGCGCTCGACGCCGCCCGCATAGCCACGCAGGCGACCATCACTACCGATCACCCGATGGCAGGGCACCAGCAACAGGACGGGGTTGCTGGCCACGACGCGGGCCACGGCCCGCGCGCCATTCGGCCTGCCCACCGCGCGAGCCAGCCCGGCATAGCTCGTGGTCGTGCCCCGGCCCAGCGTGGCGACCGCCTGCCAGACCTGCCGCTGGAAGGCGCCCCCCTGGGGATCGACCACGTAGCGATCAGGCCAGGCACCGGAACGGAACCACTCGGCCAGCGCGGCTTCCAGCTCCGCGTCATGCGGCAGATCGGGTGCCGGCTGCGCGAACGCGAGCCGGCGTATCCGACCCGGGTCCGCCACGCCGATGACCACCAGGCCCAGCGGCGTGTCAGCCCAGGCCGCCCTCTCTTCCCTTGCCATCGTTCTCCTCCAGTTGCTGCCACAGATGCATCACGGCGTAGGCGCGCCAGGGCCGCCATGCGGCCATCTCGTGGACGACGTCCGACCGCCGCGCCAGACCCAGTGCCCGATGTACGCCGACGTCGCCCGGCGGGAATGCATCCGGCCAAGACAGGGCCCGCATCAGGATGTATTCGGCCGTCCATGGTCCGACACCGGGCAGCTCGAGGAGCGTGGCCCGCGTGTCGTCGATAGCGGCGTGCGCCTCCAGGACCAGGCGCCGGTCGCAAACGGCCTGCGCCAACGCCAGGATTGCCCGCGCCCGCGACGGCATGATGCCAAGCCCCCGCAGGGTCTCGATCGTCTGCGCCGCGAGATGGGCGGCCGTCGGAAAGGCGCGCGTCAATGCGGGCCACGGCGTCTGAACCGATCCGCCGAGCTGTCCGGCCACGCGGGTCGCCAGGGTCCGGGCCGCGGCCACGCTGACCTGCTGGCCGAGGATCGCCCGCACGCTCATCTCGAAGCCATCCACTGCGCCCGGCAGGCGCAACCCGGGTCGGGCGCAGGCCAG
This sequence comes from Rhodocyclaceae bacterium, assembly GCA_050303815.1. Classification (GTDB taxonomy): domain Bacteria; phylum Pseudomonadota; class Gammaproteobacteria; order Burkholderiales; family Rhodocyclaceae; genus Cognatazoarcus. The sequence goes on along the minus strand of JBNLCM010000070.1, from coordinate 24,830 downwards.
CGCACCGAGCCGGGCCGCCACCTCGGTCGGATCGCAATCCACGTCGAAGAGCTGTCTCACCCGTCCCAACGCACTTGGCAAGGCGGAAAGCAAAGTGGGCGCCATCCGGACCGACAGCGCGTCCGCAACCATGGCCACCTCGACCCAGCCGATCACCTCGGGTGTATCGCCGCCCCCGAGTCGCATCACCCGCCGGTAGACGGCGCCGCCCGCCTCGCCGACCACGGCCTCGACGCCCGGGATGGCGCGCCTCGCCAGGAAACCCGCCATGGCGGACCAGTCGTATGGCTGCCGGACCGGCAGCCGGAACACCGCGCTGCCGTCGGGTGGCGTGCGTGCGCGCCGCAAAGACCCCGGGGCCTGCCGATAGCAGGCGAGAAAGCGGGCATTGAAGCTCCGGACGCTGCCAAAACCGGCCGCCTGCGCCACGTCGGTGATCGGCAGTGTCGAATGGATCAGCAATTGCCTCGCCACCTGCAGGCGCCGGCTGGCAAGATAGGCCGACGGCGACACGCCGAAGGTCCCCTGGAACAGGCGGCGCAGGTGGCGCGGCGTGACCCCGATGCGCGCCGCCAGGCGCTCAACCTGCCAGCCCTCGCCCAGTCGCGCCTCGATCAGGGCCACGGCGGCGTGGGCCAGTCGGCTGCTTGCGTCCACCGGCGACAGGCCCGGCGCCTGCTCCGGCCGGCAGCGAAGGCAGGGCCGATAGCCGGCCACTTCCGCCGCCGCCGCGCTCGGAAAGTAGCGGCAGTTCTCGGGTCGTGGTGTCCTCACCCGGCACACGGGCCGGCAATAGATGCCGGTGCTGCTCACGGCTACGTAGAAGCGGCCGTCGAAGCGCGCGTCTCGACTGAGGAGGGCCTGATAGCAGGCCTCGGATTCCGGTAACGACATGGACCCATTATGGGGCCGGCCAAGCCCGGCTGCTGGCCGGAACCGGACATGGATTTCCACACCCCGCGGGCAGGTACGCCGGGGCCGGCGGGCGTGGAATCACGCTAGAATGCACGCCATAGCGAACGGGAGGTCCGATGGTCGTTGGCGAGCAACTGCGGGTTGAGATTCAGCGGAACATCAGTGCCGCGCTGGCCGAAGACATAGGCACGGGCGACCTGACGGCCTGTCTGGTGGGCGACGGCGTCGAGGCCCGCGGGCGGGTGATCACCCGGGAGGCGGCGGTCATCTGCGGCCGGGCATGGTTCGATGCGGCCTTTGCCGCCCTGCAGCCGTCAGCACTGGTGACGTGGCACGTGCGCGATGGCGAACGAGTCGAGCCGGGGCAAGCCCTGTGCGACGTCGCAGCGAGCGCCCGGACCCTGCTCACGGCGGAGCGGACCGGCCTCAACTTCCTCCAGCTCCTGTCGGGAACGGCCACCAGGACCCGCCGCTTCGTGGATGCGGTCCAGGGCACGCGCGCCAGCATCGTGGATACACGCAAGACCTTGCCCGGGCTGCGCATGGCCCAGAAGTACGCCGTACTGGTCGGCGGCGGGGTCAATCATCGAACCGGCCTCTATGACGGCGTGCTGATCAAGGAAAACCATATCATCGCAGCAGGCGGAATCGCCGAGGTGATGGCGGAAGCCCGTCGCATCACGCCGTCGCAGGCCTTCATCGAGATCGAGGTCGAAACCCTTGGCCAGCTTCGCGAAGCCCTCGACGCGGGTGCGAAGATGATCCTGCTCGACAACATGAGGCTGGACGAGATGGCCGAGGCTGTCCGCCTGACCGATGGCCGAGCCGAACTCGAGGCATCGGGTGGCGTCAGCCTCGAACGGGTTCGCGAAATTGCGGAAACCGGCGTCGACCGTATATCGATCGGCGGCCTGACCAAGGACGTCCAGGCCATCGACCTGTCGCTGAGGCACATCGAGGAGTAAGGCGCACGGCTGGCCGCCGCGCCCACCAACGGAGCCGCAGATGCTGTTCATGCTGTACTACATCCTGGCCGTCGCGATCCTCGTCATGCACTTCACGGGCTTCCTGGCCCGCAGGCGACTCGAGTGGCTGCTCTATGTGGTGGCTATCACCGTCTTCCCGGCCATGCTCTACCTGTAGGCAGGCGGTCGCCCCCGTCGGACAGCAGAACCCTCAGACCGCCTGCACCACCCGGTTGCGGCCCAGATCCTTGGCCCGATAGAGCGCCTCGTCCGCCCGGCGCATGAGTTCCTCCGCGGTCTTGGCGTTGTCCGGGTAAGCCGCGAGACCAACCGACATCGAGACACTGATGGTCAGTTGCCCATGCCGGATCGGACTGCCGGCAAAGATCAGCCGCCACTCTTCGGCCCGCTCCCAGCCGGCCGTGAGCGGCATGCCCGCCATTACCAGCGCGAACTCCTCGCCGCCGTATCGACACGGAATGTCGCCCTCGCGGGCCCGGCTGCGCAGGAGCCGGCCAAGATGCTGGAGAACCTCGTCTCCCGCCAGGTGGCCGTAGGTATCGTTCACTTGCTTGAAATGGTCTAGATCGATGAGGGCGAGACACAGCGGGTAGCCCTCCCGCTTCGCCCTGGCCAGTTCGCGACCCAGGGTCTCGTCCAGGTAGCGCCGGTTGTAGAGCCCGGTCAGGGCGTCCCGCATCGCGCGCTCCTGCAGCCGCTCGTGGAGATCCTCGATCTCGGCCAGCTTTTCGGTCAGGGCGAGGTTCGCTTCGCGCACTTCGTTCTCGGCCTGCTGCAGCCGACGGTTGATGCGGAAAAAATGGGCGGCCAGCAGCGTGACCGAAACAATCAGGACCGCGCTGCCGATCAGCGTCGCGGCAACCCAGGCCGGCAGCGGGCGGTCGCGCTCCTCACCATAGACGAAACCCTCCAGCCCATCGGCGCTGTCAACGACCCCGGCGCGAACGAAGGTCTCGGCCATGTGGTTCCAGCGCTGCACGTTCATGTGCCCGATCTCGACGAGGTCCGGCATCATCAGCGTCCGGATCGCGTCGGCCTCGAAGCGGAGGTGCTCGTGGGTCTTCCGCACGCCATACTTTTCCAGCAGCAGCCCGATGATTTCGTCGGGGTTGTCCATCGCGTAGCGCCAGCCACGCAAGGTCGCCCGGCGTACCGCGGCAACCCGCCCCGGATTGTTGCGCACCTCATCCTCGTGGGTGAACAGGATGTCGCTGTAGAAATCCACCCGGTAGTTGCGCGGATTGATCACCGTGAACTCGATCCCTTTCTGCTGCAGCAGGAAGGGCTCATTGGTGAGATAGGAGTTGAAGGCGTCGACTCGCCCCTCGATCAGATCCGAGAAGTCGAAGCTGCTGGGCTGGACGTGCACCAGATCGGGGGCGATGCCCTCGTTGAGCAGCATCGTCAGAAAGTCGGGGTCATTGCGGTTGTCCATGAGCATGACGGACTTCCCGATCAGGTCATGGGGCGACTCGATACCGGAGCTTCGCAGGGCCAGCAACACCGACGGCGAATGCTGGAAGATGGACGCCAGGGCGACGAGCGGCTTGCCCTGCAGGCGCGCCAGAAGCACCTCGCTGTTCCCCTCCGCGTACTGTACCCGGCCAGCCAGCACCTCCTTGACCGGTTGGCGATCCGGAGACCCCTCGATGAGCTCCACCGCCAGGCCTTCGTCCCGGTAGTAGCCCTTCTCCAGAGCGGCGTAGTAGCCGGCGAACTGGAACTGGTGCAGCCAGCGCAACTGAATGCGGACGGTCTCCCTGGGCAGATCGGCCGCCGCCCGGCCGGACACCGGAAACAGGCCCCAGTGCGCGACGGCGAACAGCGCCGCGAGCAGGCGCGACCACGCGAGAAGACCGGAACCGCCATCGGAGGGAGCCGCCATGCGTGATTCGTCCGCTTCACCTGAACGCGGCATTATGGTGCATCCCCTGCCTGGCGGGCTCAAGCCGCCACCGGCCAGGCTCCGGCCGGCCGAAAATCCCGGACGAGCGAAACGCGTTCAGGCCGGTCGACGGGCGACCAGGTCGATCAAGGCGGAGCGACCCCGGTGACCATCGCCTTCGGCCAACTCCCGCTCGTAGGTCTGCAGTTCGAGGATCTCGAGCGAGCCGAAGGCTTCCCGCAGCAAGCCCTCGGTGTACATGTTGTCGGCGCAGGGCGGCCCGCCCGTGCCATAGGCGACCTGCGCCGGCGTGTAGCCATGCAGCAGCAAGCGCCCGCCGGGTTTCAGCGCCGCAGCGAGTCGGCGGAACAAGGCGGCCCGCTCGACGGGCGGCACGAACTGGATGAAAACCGCCAGCACCACGTCATAGCGGGCCTCGGGCCACGTCCAGTCCAGCACGTCGGCCCGTTCGAAGGCGACCTCGACACCACGGCGCGCGGCGAATCGGCGCGCCTTGTCGAGCGCCACGGGCGAAAACTCGATGGCGTGCACGCGGTGTCCGAGACCCGCCAGGTAGACACTGTTGCGACCTTCGCCGTCTGCGACCGACAGGATGGATGCCGCCGCCGGCAAGGCCGTTGCCTGCGCCACGACGAAGTGGCTCGGCGCCTCGCCGAAGACGAAGCGTTCACCGGCATCGGCAAAGCGCTGGTTCCACTGCTCGATCGACACGGTGCCCTATCCGCAGTGGGCCTCGATGAATGCGCGGACCGCTGCGACGTCGGCATCCATCACCTCGACGCGCTGCGGTAGCGACTCGATGTCGCGCAAATCGGCCGGTCGATCGGGCCGGCGGCCAAGCGCTTCCTGGATCGTTTCCTCGAACTTGGCCGGCAGTGCCGTCTCGAGTACCAGCATCGGCACGCCCTCGGTCCGCTGCTCCAGGGCGACCTTGAGGCCGTCGGCGGTATGGGTGTCGATCACCACGCCGTAGCGATCGAAGCACTGGCGAATGGTGGCAAGCCGGTCCTGGTGCGAGCTGCTTCCCGAGACGAAGCCGTAGTCATCGATGCAGGCCCAGTACTGCGAGCCCATCAGGTCGAAGGCCCCGCCGCGCTCGACGCCGTTCCAGAGTTCGCTGACCACTTGGCCGTCACGCCCCACCAGATCGAAGACGAAGCGCTCGAAGTTGGAGGCCTTCGAGATGTCCATCGACGGGCTCGACGTCGCATGCGTCTCCGCCGTACCCCGAGGCCGGTAGGTGCCCGTGCGGAAGAACTCGTCCAGCACGTCGTTCTCATTGGTGGCCAGGACCAGCCGCTCGACCGGCAGGCCCATCATGCGGGCGATGTGTCCGGCGCAGATATTGCCGAAGTTGCCCGAGGGTACCGCGAAGGCCACGGCCTGGTCGTTCGAGGTGGTCGCGGCAAAGTAGCCCTTGAAGTAGTAGACGATCTGCGCCGCCACCCGTCCCCAGTTGATCGAGTTGACCGCGCCGATCTTGTGCCGGGCCTTGAAGGCGTGGTCATTCGAGACCGCCTTCACAATGTCCTGGGCGTCATCGAACATGCCGCGCACGGCGATGTTGTAGATGTTCTCGTCCTGCAGCGAATACATCTGCGCCCGCTGGAAGGCGCTCATGCGGCCATGGGGCGAGAGCATGAACACCCGCACGCCCTGTTTGCCGCGCATCGCGTACTCGGCAGCCGAGCCCGTGTCGCCGGAGGTTGCCCCGAGAATGTTGATCTCCTCGCCGCGGGCCGCCAGTACGTACTCGAACAGGTTGCCCAGCAACTGCATGGCCATGTCCTTGAACGCCAGCGTCGGGCCGTTGGAGAGCTCGAGCAGGCCGAGGCTATCGGCCTCGAGCCACCGCACCGGGGTGATCTCGGCCGGGTCGTCGCCCGCGCGGGCGTGGCAGTAGACGTCGGCGGTGTAGGTCTTGCTGCAGATCGCCTCGAGATCGTCGGCCGGGATGTCGTCGATGAAGCGCGACAGGATGCGGAAGGCCAGTTCGGCGTAGGAAAGCCTTCGCCACTCGTCGAGATCGGCGCGGCTGACCTGGGGGTATCGCTCCGGCAGGTAGAGTCCGCCGTCCGGCGCAAGGCCACCGAGCAGGATGTCGCAGAAGGATTGCGCCGGCGAGCGGCCGCGCGTGGAGATGTAGCGCATGGGAAGAATCCGTACAGGCCCCGCGGATCCGGACAGACCGGATCCGCGGCGGGCAGATTACTTGTCGAGGTCTTCGAGGCGAAGGCGCGTGACCTTGCCGGCGACCACCGGGAGCTGCTCGATCTTGGCCACGGCAGCATCGATGCGGCCCTCGATGGAGCGGTGGGTCAGGATGATGATGTCGGTCTGCTCCTCACCGTGCTCCGGCTCGCGCTGCAACATCGCGTCGATCGAGATCGCGTTGTCGGCCAGGATGCGCGTGATGTCGGCGAGCACGCCCGGCTGGTCGGCCACGCAGATGCGCAGGTAGCAGGCAGTCTCGGCCTCGGCGATCGGCAGCACCGGCAGATCCACCATCTGGTCCGGCTGGAAGGCCAGGTGCGGGACGCGGTGCTCCGGATCGGCGGTGTGCAGGCGCGTGACATCCACCAGATCGGCGATCACCGCACTGCCCGTGGGCTCGGCGCCAGCGCCGGCCCCGTAGTAGAGCGTCGGCCCCACTGCGTCACCCTGCACCAGCACGGCGTTCATGGCCCCCTCGACATTGGCGATCAGGCTCTTGGCGGGCACCAGTGTGGGATGCACGCGCAGCTCGACGCCATGATCGCGGCGACGGGCAATGCCCAGCAGCTTGATGCGATAGCCCAGGCGCTCTGCGTAACGGATGTCCACCGCGTCGAGACCGACCAGTCCTTCGACGTGGCACTTGTCGAACTGTACCGGGATGCCGAAGGCGATCGACGCCATCAGGGTGGCCTTGTGAGCCGCGTCGAAGCCGCCGACATCGGTGGTCGGGTCGGCCTCGGCGTATCCGAGTGCCTGGGCCGTCGCCAGCACCTCGGCGAAAGGCAGCCCCTTGTCGCGCATTTCGGACAGGATGTAGTTGGTCGTCCCGTTGATGATGCCGGCCACCCAGTCGATGCGGTTCGCGGTAAGGCCCTCGCGCAGCGCCTTGATGATGGGGATGCCGCCGGCCACGGCCGCCTCGAAAGCCACCATGACACCCTTCTTCTGGGCGGCTTCGAAGATCTCGGTGCCATGCACCGCCAGCAACGCCTTGTTGGCGGTCACCACGTGCTTGCCATGCTCGATGGCCTTCAGCACCAGTTCCTTGGCAACCGTGTAGCCACCGATCAGCTCGACGACGATATCGATATCGGGATCGGAGACGACGTCAAAGGCGTCATCGGTGATCGCGGCGCTATCGCCCGCGACGCGGCGTGCCAGCTCCAGGTTGCGGTCGGCGACGCGGGTAATGCGGATCGGCCGGCCAGCGCGACGGGTAATTTCTTCCTCGTTGCGCTTCAGCACAGTGAAGGTACCGCCACCGACGGTACCGATTCCCAGCAGACCCACATTGATCGGTTTCATACGAGCTTCTTCCTGAATGAAAACGAGGGGATCGACAGCCCCTCACGAAAATAGAAGGCGTGCGCCCGAGGCCGCTGCACGCCCGATTCCAGCGCCAGAACCTGGCAGCCGGCACGCCGGCCCGTCTCGGCCAGCCAGCCGAGCAGGGCCTTGCCGACGCCCCTGCCGCGCAGGGCCTCGTCGGTCACCAGGTCGTCCACATACAGGCGACGCCCCTCGAAGGTGTTCTCAATGATCCGCCACAAGGCGAGTCCGGCCACGGCCCCGCCCACCATGGCGGCCTCCAGCCGCGCCCCGTTGGCGCACACTTCCGCGATCCGGGCGGCATAGTCGGACGGGAGGTCGGGTCGGAGCTGGCGATGAACGGTCTCCGCCATCGCAACGAGGCCGGGCTCGACGATCCGCCCGGCCGCGTCGGACAGCGCGACGATCCGTACCTCAGCCGGCATGTCGCTTCCGGTAGTTGCCAAGGAAGCGTTCGATGCGGCCGATCGCGTCGCGCAGGTCGTCCTCGTGGGGTAGGAAAACCAGACGGAAATGGTCGGGATGCGGCCAATTGAACCCGGAGCCCTGCACCAGCAGCACCCGCTCTTCCTCCAGCAACTCGGCGATGAAGGCCTGGTCGTCCTCGATCGGATAAAGCTTGGGATCGAGGCGCGGGAACATGTAGAGCGTTGACTTCGGCTTGACACAGGAGACACCCGGAATCGCGCTCAGCAGTTCGTGCGCGAGATCCCGCTGGCGGCACATCCGGCCGCCCGGGGCGACAAGGTCGTCGATGCTCTGGTAGCCCCCCAGCGCGGTCTGGATCGCGTACTGGCCCGGTACGTTCGCGCACAGGCGCATCGAGGCCAGCATGTCGAGGCCCTCGATGTAGTCCTGCGCGTGTCGCTTCTCCCCGCTGACGACCATCCAGCCCGCCCGGTAGCCGCAGGAGCGATAGTTCTTCGACAGACCGTTGAAGACGATGGTCAGGACGTCTTCCGACAGGGCGGCCATGCTGGTGTGCTGGCAGCCGTCGTAGAGGACCTTGTCGTAGACCTCGTCGGAATAGATGATCAGCCCGTGTTCGCGGGCGATCTCGATGATGCCGAGCAGGGTCTCGTCCGGGTACAGCGCCCCGGTCGGATTGTTCGGGTTGATGACGACGATCGCGCGGGTTCGCGGCGTGATCTTGGCGCGAATGTCGTCCAGGTCGGGCAGCCAGCCCGCCGCCTCGTCGCAGATGTAGTGGCGCGGCGCACCGCCGGACAGGCTGACGGCCGCCGTCCACAGCGGATAGTCTGGCGCCGGCACCAGCACTTCATCGCCGGAGTTCAACAGCGCGTTCATCGCCATCACGATCAGCTCCGAGACCCCGTTGCCGATGTAGATGTCCTCGATGTCGACGCCCTTGACGTGCTTTTGCTGGGTGTAGTGCATCACCGCCTTGCGCGCCGAGAAGATGCCCTTGGAGTCCGAATAGCCCGCCGCATTGGGCAGGTTGCGGATCATGTCCATCTGGATCTCTTCAGGGGAGTCGAAACCGAAGGCGGCGAGATTGCCGATGTTCAGCTTGACGATCTTGTGCCCCTCGTCCTCCATTTGCTTGGCCCGGACCAGAACCGGCCCACGGATGTCGTAACAGACGTTCGCAAGCTTGGCCGACTTCAGCACCTGGCCGCGCGCCGCCGCCGCCGCACCCTGCGCATCGGACAGCAGGGCAGCACCGGCCTGCGGGGAAGCGATGGAGAGTTCGGGTCGACGGGTCATGGCATTCACCGGTGGTGGTGGTGGCGACGGGGCGCCGTGGGCGAACCTTTTCAACGGAAAGGGTCCGAAAGGGCAAAGGATATAATGGTATTCAAACCCTTATCCCCCCGCAATCGAGCCCGCGTCCACAATGAAACTTTTCCTCGACAAGAGCGGCGTCCAGAACATCATCTCCGCCTACGGTGCCGACCACGTCAAGATCAACCAGACCGAGTATCGCGAGAACCTGGTCGTCACCACCCACACGCTCGAAACCGACTGGGCCAGTGCTGGCTTTGACGGCCTGACCGAGGCCGATTTCGCGCATCTGGCCGGTCTCGGTGTCGAGATCGTCCTGATCGGTACCGGCGCCCGCCAGCGCTTCCCTGCACCGGCCCTGCTCCGCCCGCTGATGGCGGCGCGGGTCGGGTTCGAAGTGATGGACCTGGGCTCCGCCTGCCGCACCTACAACATTCTCGCCCACGAGGGGCGGAGTGTCGCGGCCGCCCTGCTCGTCGCCCCGGCCTGACACCCGGCCGTGCGGATCGGACACGCGACCCGACCGCAGTGAATTGCCAGCGCCCGCCGCCTTGCGTACGCTCGCCGTGAACCCAGCACGACGAGGAGCCCCGGATGAGCGCCGACACCGCACCCGATTTCACCCTGCCCGCGACGTCCGGGCTCGAGTTCAGCCTGTCCGCCCAGCGCGGAAAGATCGTCGTGCTGTACTTCTACCCAAAGGACAGCACGCCGGGCTGCACGACCGAGAGCAAGGATTTCCGCGACCTGCATGACCAGTTCCTGGCTGCAGGCGCCGCGATATTCGGCATCTCGCGCGATGGGCTGAAGTCGCACGAGAATTTCCGCACCAAGCAGGCGCTGCCCTTCGAGCTCATCTCCGACAAGGACGAGACCGCCTGCGCGCTCTATGGCGTCATGAAGCTCAAGAACATGTACGGCAAGCAGGTGCGCGGCATCGAGCGCAGCACCTTCGTGATCGACCGCGACGGTGGCCTCTCCCGCGAATGGCGCGGCGTAAAGGTGCCCGGCCACGCGGCCCAGGTACTCGAATTCGTCAAGACCCTCTGATCCGACCCTCACCACGGAATCCGTCCATGGCCACACGTCGCACCACCCGCAAGGGCAAGCTGTTCGTCCTCGACACCAACGTGCTGATGCACGACCCGACGTGCCTCTTCCGCTTTGAGGAGCACGATATCTACGTGCCGATCATGACGCTCGAAGAGCTCGACAACAACAAGAAGGGGATGTCCGAGGTCGCCCGGAACGCCCGCCAGGCGAGCCGCACGCTGGACGAGATCGTCAGCACCAGCGAAGACGGAATCGAAAAAGGCATCGACCTGACCGAGCCGTCGCGCGGCCTCGCCACCGGCCGCCTGCTGCTGCAAGCCGAGGCGATCGGCATCAAGCTCCCGGCCGGACTGCCGACCGGGCGGGGCGACAACCAGATCCTCGGGGTGGTGCTGCACCTCTCGGAAAAGGCTCCCAAACGCGCCGTGATCCTGGTGTCGAAAGACATCAACATGCGCATCAAGGCGCGCGCCCTCGGCCTTGAGGCCCAGGACTACTTCAACGACAAGGTCCTCGAGGACGCCGACCTGCTCTACACCGGCGTCCGCGAACTCGACGCGGACTTCTGGGATGCCCATGCCAAGGGCATGCAGTCGTGGAAGGAGGAAGGGCGCACCTACTACCGCCTGACCGGCCCCGCCGCCGCGGACATGCTGGTCAACGAGTTCGTCTACCAGGAAGGCGAACAACCGCTCCAGGCGCGGGTGACCGACGCGGGTGGCGCCACCTTCACGTTCGAGACCCTGGTCGACTATTCGCACCAGAAGAACAGCGTCTGGGGCATCACGGCACGCAACCGAGAGCAGAATTTCGCCCTCAACCTGCTGATGAACCCGGAGATCGACTGCGTCACCCTGCTCTGCCAGGCCGGCACCGGCAAGACCCTGCTGACCCTCGCCGCGGGCCTGACCCAGGCACTTGAGAACAAGCGCTACTCCGAGATCATCATAACCCGGGTGACGGTGCCGGTCGGTGAAGACATCGGCTTCCTGCCGGGCACCGAAGAAGAGAAGATGGCGCCCTGGATGGGGGCCCTGGAAGACAACCTCGACGTCCTCAACGGCAGCACCGGCGAGGGCGGCGAATGGGGCCGCGCCGCCACCCAGGACCTGATCCGCAGCCGGATCAAGGTGAAGAGCCTCAACTTCATGCGCGGCCGCACCTTCATCAACAAGTTCCTGATCATCGACGAAGCGCAGAACCTCACGCCCAAGCAGATGAAGACCCTGATCACCCGGGCCGGGCCGGGAACCAAGGTCGTCTGTCTGGGCAACATCGCCCAGATCGATACGCCCTACCTCACCGAGGGCAGTTCCGGCCTGAGCTATGTCGTTGACCGCTTCAAGGGCTGGACCCATTCGGGCCATGTCACCCTGCAGCGCGGCGAACGGTCCCGCCTGGCCGATTACGCAGCAGAGGTCCTCTAGCACAGCCGGGGCCCTGTGCCCGATGCTTGCCCGAGGCCGGGCGGGCGTCGGGCAAGCATCGGGTAGCGCCTTCGCGTGGCCGCAGGACACTGCCTGTAGCGACGCCAGGGCCCGCCCCGCGGCACCCCTGCGCATCGCCAGGACGAGACATGCGTACCGATCGCCGCCGCGTTCAGCCATGGCACGGGCGGCCTGCGCCAGCCGCACGACAAGGTCATCGCGACACGCGGCATTCCTTGCGCAAGATCAGAAGAATCCCGGTCGGGGCGCCTATAATTCTCTTCTTTGAAAATCAACCCCCTGGACCGCATCGATGAACACTCAGGCAACTGAGATGCTGCAGGGCGCCAGTCTCGACTTCCTGCGCCGTCACTCTCCCTTCAACCGGATGGAATCGGAAGCACTCGCCTTCCTCGCCGATCGCGTGGTCCTCGCCTTCCACCCGCGCGACAGCGTCATCCTCTCGCCCGAGATGGGACAGGTCAGCCAGTTGCACATCGTTCAGCGGGGCAAGGTTCTGGCGCGCCAAGCGGGCAACGTGTCCGTCACCGAGTACTCCGCACTGACGATGGGGCCCGGCGAGTGTTTCCCCATCGGTGCCATCTCGGCCCAGCGGCCCTCGACGAACACCTACGTGGCGGTCGAGGACAGCTTCTGCTTCCAGCTGGGCGCCGACGATTTCATGCAGCTGATGGAGATGAGCCCCGTCTTCCATCTGTTCTGCACCAAGTACATCGCGAGCCTGCTGAACCAGTCGCGCGAGCAGCTGCAGAGCCAGTTCGCCCAGCGGGCGGCAGAACAGCAGACCATGACCACGCCCCTCGGCCACCTGGTCAAGCGCGAGCCCATTTCGGTCGGTCCGGAGGTGAGCAGCCGGCAGGCCCTCGAGCACATGGCCCAGGAGCGCGTGGGCTGCATGGTCGTGGCCGATGCCGATCAGCGGCCGCTGGGCATCATCACCCAGAGCGACCTGCTCTCGCGCGTGGTCCTGCCAGCCTTCGACCTGAATCGCCCCGTCACCGAGCTGATGAGCGGCCCGCCCCACATGCTCAGCACCTCGGCCTCGGCCTACGATGCAGCCCTGGAAATGGCTACCCATGGCGTGCGCCACTTGCTGGTGATCGACGGCGATCGGCGCCTGAAGGGCGTCGTATCCGAGCGCGACCTCTTCTCGCTGCAGCGGATCGGCCTGCGCCAGATCCGCGCGGGCATCGAGAACGCGACCGACATCGACGCCTTGCAGCAGGCCAGCCGCGACATCCGGCAGCTGGCGCTGAACCTGATTGCCCAGGGGATCGGCTCGGAGCAGCTTACCCAGTTCATCTCGGCGCTCAACGACGCCCTCACGCGCCGGATCATCGAGTTGCAGATCGAGCGCCACGGGTTGCGCGACCTGCAGTTCTGCTGGCTCGCCTTCGGCTCCGAAGGCCGCCACGAGCAGACGCTTTCGACGGATCAGGACAATGGCATCATCTATGCCTTGCCGGACGGTGCCGATGGCGCTGCCTACAAGCAGTCCATCCTCACCTTCGCCCGCGCGGTCAACGAGGACCTCGCCGCCTGCGGCTTCCCGCTGTGCAAGGGCAACATCATGGCCAGCAACCCGGACCTGTGCCTGACGCTCGACCAGTGGAAGCGGCGCTTCAGTTCGTGGATCAGCGAACCAGACCCCCAGGCACTCCTCAACGCCACGATCTTCTTCGACTTCCGCTCCCTCTACGGCGATGAGGGCTGGGCCGAGCAATTGCGCTCACACCTGTTCGCGCGCGCGCGGGACAACTCGGCCTTTCTCCGCATGCTGGCAGGCAACGCCCTGACGGCGCAGCCGCCGCTGGGCCGCATCCGCGACTTCGTCACCGACGACGATCCCAAGCACCCTGGCACGATCGACCTCAAGAAGTTCGGCGCCCGCATCTTTGTCGATGCCGCGCGAATCCACTCGCTGCGGACGGGGGTCGCGTCGAGCAGCACGGTGCAGCGCATGCGCCAGGCCAGCCGCAAGCTGGGCATCGCCGCGGACGAGACGTCGGCGGTCATCGAGGGCTTCAACTTCATCCAGCTGCTGCGCCTGCGCTCCCAGCATCTCGACACCGAACACGACGCCCCCGGCGACAACCGGGTCAACCCCGACCGCCTCAACGAGCTGGACCGACGTATCCTCAAGGAAGCCTTCCGCCAGGCCCGCAAGGTGCAATCGCGGCTCAAGCTGGACTACCAGCTATGAACTGGTTGTCCCGCTTCGTATCCGGTAGTCGCCCGCCCCTTCCTGACGCAGTCGAGGCGCGCGTCACCGCCTGGCACCAGGCCAGCACACCCGACCTCGCCCATCCGCACTTCGAGACCCGCTACGTGGTCGTCAATACGGAGGCGACCGGGCTCAGTCTCGAGAAGGACAAGCTGCTCGCCCTGTCGGCCATCGCCATCGAGGGCGGCGTCCTGTCGTCGCGCAACGCGATCTACCTGCCGCTCGATGACGATCCCGCCGAAGCCCTGTCGCAGCTGCTGGCGTTCGCCGGCCGATCGCCCTGGGTGGTGTTCAACGCGTCGTTCAACCGAAAGCTCCTCGAGCGCGCCTTCGATGGTCGCTTCGGATTCGAGCCGGATCCGGTCTGGATGGACCTTCAGTGGTTGCTCCCCGCCCTCTTTCCCGAGCACCACGCGGACCTGGTACGGCTTGGCGACTGGATGGAAGCCTTCGAGATCGAAACCTTCCAGCGCCACCACGCGCTCGGCGATGGCCTCGCCATCGCGCAGCTGCTGATGGCCGCCCTCGGTCGCGCTCACACGACCGGCGCGGTGTCCGGCCGCAACCTCGTGGAGATGGAACGCACCCGCCGCTGGGCGCGGCGCAGCGTCTGACGCCCCCGGGGCTTGAGGACATGTGCATGGCGGATCGTGTTGAGGCTGCGGGCCTGCGCCAGGAAGCTCGGGAGGAAGCCAGGCACGGCGGCGCCCTTGGCGACGCGCGCAAGGACGTCGCGCCGGCGCACAACCTCACGCCCGCGGGCTGGGATCTGCCCGGCCCGATGACTGCATGGGGCCTCCTTGCCGGGCGGCCGCCCCGGTCGCGTCCGCGCGCCTTATCCTCAAACCCGGCAGACTCCAGGGCGACCGCCAGACATCTGTCCGCAGACCCTAGCGCCGCCCGGCTGGGGGCGGCTCAGTTCGCCCGCGGCGGCCCGACCCGCGTGCAGCCGTGGCACGCGCTTCCGGGCCCGAGCGCCTGCTTGAGCGCGCACACCGACCGGCGGCAACACACCAGCGGCACGCCTTCTCGCTGGGCGGCGTCCCGGTAGCTGCGCATCACGTTGTGGCCCAGAAAATCTGTGAACAGGATGACCAGGCCGATGCCGGCGGGAAGCGTCCCGGCCGCACGCTGGTGGGCGCGATCACGTCCGGAGACATGGGACTGGATCGAGATGCCGTACTCCGCGAGTACGCCAGGGATGTTGCCGAGACGGTCGGCGCCGACGACGAGCGCATTCATGTGATCCACCATATTGAGAACAATTCTCATTCATTGAATCACAAACACGAATCATTTGCATTTGCATTTGCATTTCATCCCTCATATCATTCGTCGCACCGCACACACCAGGAATCACCAGAGGAATCCACACCATGATTCGCACGCTGCTCTCGACCGTCGTAGCCGGCCTGCTGGCCTCCACCGGCGCCCAGGCCGCCGACACCGAGCTGAACCTTTACACAGCCCGTCACTATCAGACCGACGAAGCGCTGTATGCCAACTTCACGAAGGCCACGGGCATCAAGATCAACCGGATCGAGGGCAAGGAAGACGCACTGCTCGAGCGGATCAAGAACGAAGGCGCGAACAGCCCGGCCGACGTCTTCATCACCGTCGACGCCTCCCGCCTGGCCAAGGCCGACGAGCTGGGCGTCTTCGTGCCCGTGAAATCGGCCGTGCTCGACGAGCGCATCCCCACCCATCTCAAGTCCGACACGTGGTACGCGTTTTCGACGCGTGCGCGCGTCATCGTCTACAACAAGGTCGATGTCGACCCCAAGCTCGTCCAGAATTACGAGGACCTCGCCAGGCCGGAACTGAAAGGGAAGGTGTGCACCCGCTCGGGTAGCCACCCCTACAACCTCTCGCTCGGCGCTGCGCTGATCCAGCACAACGGCGCCGCCGCGACCGAAACCTGGGCGAAAGGCGTCGTCGACAATTTTGCTCGTGCGCCCAAGGGCGGCGATACGGACCAGGTCCGCGCCGTGGCCGCCGGGGAATGCGGCGTCGCCATCGCCAATAGCTACTACGTCGCACGCCTGATCAACTCGACGAAGCCCGCCGACCAGGACGTGATGAAAGCCGTTGGCGTGATCTGGCCGAACCAGGCCACCTGGGGTACGCACGTCAATGTCTCTGGCGGCGGCATGCTCAAGCATGCCCCCCACAAGGAGGCAGCCCGCAAGTTCCTCGAGTACCTCGCCTCGGACGAGGCGCAGGCCTATTTCGCAAACGGCAACAACGAGTGGCCGGTGGTGCCGAGCGTCAAGGTGTCGAACGCAGCACTGGATTCGCTCGGAACCTTCCGCATGGACGGCCTGAACGTCGGCACGCTCTCGAAGACCACGGCGGAAGCCCAGAAGATCTTCGATCGTGCCGGCTATCGCTGAACGATCCGTGGCACCGCATCAACCGGAACCGGCGCCCTGGCGCCGGTTTCCTTGTGGGCCTTCAGGCGCGTCCGCGCGTCCCGACGGTGAAGCCCCTCGCGGGTGACCGCAGGACACAGCGCCGGCATCGCGAACTGGCCAGGGTCGCGAGCCCCTATAATTCGCCTTTGCACTCGCAACGGACGAACCATGGGACACCGCCTATCCAAGATCTACACCCGCACCGGCGATGCCGGTACCACCGGCCTCGGCAACGGCAACCGGGTGTCCAAGAACAGCCTGCGCATCCATACGCTGGGCGAGGTGGATGAGTTGAACGCGATCATCGGCATTCTCCTTGCCGAAGAGTTGCCGGAGGCGGTGCGCGAACTGCTGACCAACGTCCAGCATGACCTGTTCGATCTGGGCGGCGAAGTGTGCATTCCGGGCATGGAGATGATCACCGGTGCCCAGGTCACACGTCTGGAGGCGTCCCTCGACGGATTCAACGAACCCCTCGAGATGCTGAAGGACTTCATCCTGCCGGGTGGCACGCGTGCGGCGGCTCTTGCCCATCATGCCCGGACGGTCTGCCGCCGTGCCGAACGTACGATGGTGGCCCTGTCCCAGGAGGAGGCCGTCAATGACGCGCCGAGGCAATACCTCAATCGCCTCTCTGACCTGCTCTTCGTGCTCGGTCGCGTACTCAACCGCGCGGCGGGACGCGGCGATGTGCTTTGGCAGAAAGGCAAGAACGCCTGACCGGACCGCGGGCAACCCCATGTAAACGGGGCGTCCGATGACGGACGCCCCGCTCATGCATTACGATCAACCGGCTTACTTGGTGTAGAAACCCACACCCACGAGGTAGTCGCCTACGCGCTTGACGTTCGAGGTCTTCTTCTCGACCTTGTTGGTCACGCGGTTCAGCCAGACGTAGTCGACCGACCCCTCGCCGTCACGCTTCACCTTGTCGATCATCGCCTGGATGATCTTCGTGCCGGCCGCGTCGGCCAGTTCCATCACGTTGTCACCGACGATGGCCTCCGGCGCGCCGCCATGAGCGTGCATGACGCCGTCGCCAATGCCGACGACAAAAACGTACAGATCGTTCTCGTGGAACTTGCCAGCCTGGTTGTTGAACGCGGCGAAGGCGCGCTCGGAGCTGTTCTCCTGCATGTAGGCAACGGCGCGATCCAGCATTTCCACGGCCTTGCCCGGCTCCGACCGATACACCGTGAAGCCCTTGTCGTCCTTCACTCCGTGGCTGTCTGCGACGGCGGAAACGCTCAGCACCGACGTCATGGCGGCGGCCAGGAGGAATTTTGCGATCTTCATGGAACTCTCCATCTCGATAGATTGAACTGTATCGTGCGTGGGCACGGCCTCCCGCCGCACGGCCTGCCGACGGTCCTGTCGTGCATGCGCGCGGCTGGCGACACCGCTGGGCCGGTGCCCACCCGGCATTCTGCCCGGTACGCGATGTGGCGATCATCGCGTGCCTGGCCACTGCCGACTTTGATCTTGGTCACCTGAAGGTGACACTCTCCGGACCCCTCGCTGGATCCGCTCAGCATTCCGGTATTCCTGACTGCCACTGCGTGTTTTTTTCTCGCCGCGAATTCGGGATTGGTACAGCGAGGTACCTGGCGGCGAGTCGTAATGTAGCCAGCCCATGGATCTGGATCAATCGAATAATAATGACCCATAGGTTTAGAAATACTATTCTGTAACATATGGACACCCGAATTCCACCGCTCCAGGCCTTGCGCGCCTTCGAGGCGGCCGCTCGCACCTTGAGCTTCAAGGCCGCCGCCGAGGAGCTGCATGTCACGCCCGGAGCGATCAGCCAGCAGATCAAGGCCCTGGAGGACCAGCTGGCGGTCGGCCTGTTCATTCGCCGCACACGGGCCATCGAGCTGACCGATGAGGCACGGGCGATGCTGCCGCCGCTCCGCCGCGGGCTCGCGGAGCTGGCCGCGGCAGTCGAGTCCGTCCGGCATGGCACACCCTCCGGCCGGCTCAAGGTGTTCGCCCCCCCCTCCTTCGCTGCGCGCTGGCTGGTTCCTCGCCTTCCGCGCTTCACGGCCACTTACCCCGACGTGGACCTGCGCCTTGCCACCAGCCTGAAGACCATCGACCAGCGCGACGCCCGCGAGAGCGTGGCAGCCGGCCAGACGGCGCCCGAAGCCGATGTCCTGATCCGCTTCGGGCGCGGCGACTACCCGGGATGGATCGTTTCCCACCTGTTTTCGCCCTCCTACGCGCCGGTCTGCGCACCGGATCGACTGTCCGGCCCGCATCCGCTGCGCGAGCCGGCCGATCTGCGATGGCACCCCCTGATCCACGACGACACCGTGCCAGACCTGGAAGATCGCCCCACCTGGCTGCAATGGCTGGCACTCGCCGGGCTCCCGGACATGCCCACGCAACGCGGCCCGCGCTTCGACGACGCAGGCCTGGTCGTCGCCTCGGCCATGGCGGGCCAGGGCGTCGCACTGGCCGCCCGCCCGCTGGTCAGCGCCGAGATCGCTGCCGGCCGGCTCGCCGAGCCCTTTTCGCTGGCCATTCCGTCGCGCTTCGCCTACTTCGTGTGCCTGCCGGCCACCAGCGCATCCCGGCCCGCCGCCCTTGCCTTTCGTGACTGGATCGCCGCCGAAGCACGCCACGAGGCCAGCGGCTGAAGGCGCCCGATCGGCCGCGAAGCGGCCTGCGGCAAGCCGCTACGTGACATCACGTATTCCTTTTTGGACCCGATTCCACAATCATGCTGCCACGCAATGCATTGGCGAAATTGCAGTGCGACGTGCCCCGGGGATGGGGCACCGGTATTCACCGAATGAAATTCATCTGGAGGAGAGGAAATGCGCAAGCAAGTATTCGCAATCGCGGCAACCCTGGTCATGGCGGGCACCGCCACCATCGCTCAGGCCAACTGCGAGCCAGGCGAAGTGGTCATCAAGTTCAGCCACGTCACCAACACGGACAAGCACCCGAAGGGCATCGCCGCCTCCCTGCTGGAAAAGCGGGTCAACGAGGAAATGAACGGCAAGGCCTGCATGCAGGTGTTCCCGAACTCCAGCCTGTACAACGACGACAAGGTCCTCGAGGCCATGCTGGCGGGTGATGTGCAACTCGCCGCCCCGTCCCTCTCGAAGTTCGAAAAATTCACCAAGAAGTTCCGCATCTTCGACCTGCCCTTCCTGTTCAAGGACATCGACGCCGTCGATCGCTTCCAGCAGTCGGAAGACGGCCAGAAGCTGATGGCCTCGATGAAGCGCCGCGGCCTGCAGGGCCTGGCCTTCTGGCACAACGGCATGAAGCAGCTGTCGGCCAACAAGCCGCTGCTGACGCCGGATGACGCCAAGGGCCTGAAGTTCCGCGTGCAGGCCTCGGACGTGCTGGTCGCCCAGTTCGAGCAGCTCGGCGCCAACCCGCAGAAGATGGCCTTCAGCGAGGTCTATGGTGCGCTCCAGACCAAGACCATCGACGGTTGCGAGAACCCCTGGTCGAACATCTACGGCCAGAAGTTCTTCGAGGTCCAGGACGGCATCACCGAGACCAACCACGGCGTTCTCGACTATCTCGTCGTCACCTCGACGGAATGGCTCGACAGCCTGAAGCCGGACGTCCGCGACCAGTTCCTGAAGATCCTCGGCGAAGTAACCGATACCCGCAACGGTGAAGTCAAGAAAGTCGACGAACTGAACAAGCAGAAGGTCGCCGAGGCCGGTTCGACGATCCGCACCCTGACGGCCGAGCAGCGCCAGGCCTGGGTCGAGGCGATGAAGCCCGTGTGGAAGAAGTTCGAGGGCGATATCGGCGCCGATCTGCTGGAAGCCGCCCAGAAGTCCAACATGTAATCTAATCTGGACAGGGACGGCCACGTCCCTGTCCGTTGTCACTCGCGTGCGCGTGGGCTCCGGTTCGACGCGCACATTTTTTGTCCGCAAGAAGTGGAGGTGAGCATGACCGGCGAACAAAGCCGCTTCGGAAAGCTCGTCGACGGAATCGAGGAAACCTTCATCGCCATCACCCTGGGGTTGATGACGCTGATCACATTCGCGAACGTCGTTGCGCGGTACGTCTTCAACGCGAACATCCTGTGGGCCCTCGAGGTCACCGTGGTGCTGTTCGCCTGGCTGGTGCTCGTCGGAGCCTCCTATGGGGTCAAGAAGACCTTCCACATCGGGGTCGACGTCATCATCAACCTATTGCCGGCGCCTCTCAAGAAGCTCATGGCGATCCTGACCGTCATCTCCTGCCTGGCATTCTCGCTGATGCTGCTCAAGGGCACCTGGGACTACTGGTATCCGTTCGCCACCAAGCAGGTCTGGCTGGAAACCAACGATATCCCGATGCTCGACATCCTGCGCTTCATCGAGCCCCTGATGAACGAAGGTGAGGCGTACGAGAAGATGCCTCGCTTCATCCCCTACTTTGCCTTGCCGCTGGGCATGTTCCTGCTGACGGTCCGCTTCCTGATCGCGGGCTGGCAGGTACTGACCAACCAGCGCGACTCGCTCATCGCGGCCCACGAGGTCGAGGAAATGATCGAGGAGGCGGTCGACGCCCACGCGGACGGCCACCACCACAACCAGGACCGAGCCCTCGCCAAGATGAAGGCCCCGGCCGACAACAAGGAGAACTGATCCATGGATATCGCGATCCTTTTCGGCATGGTCGTCGGCTTCATGCTGATCGGCGTGCCCATCGCCATCTCGCTGGGTCTGTCGAGCGTCCTGTTCCTGATGATGCATTCGGATGCCTCGCTGTCGTCGGTGGCCCAGACGCTTTTCTCCGCCTTTGACAGCCACTACACGCTGCTGGCCATCCCGTTCTTCATCCTGGCATCCAGTTTCATGTCCACCGGCGGCGTCGCCAACCGGATCATCCGCTTCGCGATCGCGATGGTGGGCTCGATCCGGGGTGGCCTCGGTATCGCCTCGGTCATCGCCTGCATGATGTTCGCTGCGCTGTCGGGTTCGTCGCCGGCGACCGTCGTTGCGATCGGCTCGATCGTCATCGCGGGCATGGTTCAGGCCGGCTACAAGAAGGAGTTCGCCGCGGGCCTGATCTGCAACGCGGGTACGCTGGGCATCCTGATTCCGCCGTCGATCGTGATGGTCGTCTATTCCGCCGCCACCGACGTATCGGTCGGCCGGATGTTCCTTGGCGGCGTGATCCCGGGCCTGCTGGCCGGCGTCATGCTGATGACTGCGATCTACGTCGTGGCGCGCAAGAAGAACCTGCCGTCCGTGCCCTTCCCGGGCTGGGGCGAGGTGATGAGCGCTGCCCGTGAGGCGTCGTGGGGCCTGTTCCTCATCATCATCATCCTGGGCGGCATCTATGGCGGCATCTTTACGCCGACCGAGGCGGCGGCCGTCGCCGCGGTGTATGCCTTCCTGATCGCCAACTACATCTACAAGGACATGGGACCGTTCGCCGACGCGAACAACCGCAGCAACCCCCTGTGGAAGGGTCTCGCGGTGTTCTGGCACCCGGACACCAAGCACACGCTGTTCGAAGCCGGCAAGCTGACGATCATGCTGATGCTGGTGATCGCCAACGCCATCATCCTGAAGCACGTGCTGACCGAGGAGCGCATCCCGCAGGCCATCACCGAAGCGATGCTGTCCGCCGGCTTCGGACCGATCACCTTCCTGATCGTGGTGAACGTGCTGCTGCTGATCGGCGGCCAGTTCATGGAGCCGTCGGGCCTGCTGATCATCGTCGCCCCGCTGGTCTTCCCGATCGCCGTCCAGCTCGGGATCGACCCGATCCACCTTGGCATCATCATGGTGGTGAACATGGAGATCGGCATGATCACCCCGCCGGTCGGCCTGAACCTGTTCGTGACCGCCGGCGTGGCCCAGATGTCGGTGATGAACGTGGTCAGAGCTGCACTGCCGTGGGTCGCGATCATGTTCGTGTTCCTGATCATCGTCACCTACGTGCCTTTCGTGTCCACGTGGCTGCCGACCCTGATGATGGGGCCCGAAATCATCACCAACTGATCCTCAGATCGTCCCTTTGCCGGGCATCCGGCGCGGTTCATTCGAACAGCGCCAGTTGCCCGGCTTTTTCGTCCACCCCTCCGAAGCGGACGCCCACCCCCAGCAGGCGGACCGGCCGGCCGCCCCGCTGCCAGCCCCGCTCGAGCAGCTCGGCCAGGCGCGCCGCATCCGGGCCGTCGCCGCCGCATTCGACCGTGGTGTGGACGAAGTCGTCGAAGCGGATCTTCACGAAGATCTTGTCGATCGGTGGCTTGAGGGAGAGCCTGGCAAGGCGCGACTCGAGTTCGGCGACCAGCGCGGGCAGTTCGGCCCGGCAGGCCGGAAGGTCGATGCGGTCGGTCGCGAAGGTCGTCTCGACCGACAGGGACTTACGCTCGGAACGCGGCGCGACCGGACGATCGTCCAGCCCCCGGCAGAGGCGGTAGAGGGTCGTCCCGAAGCTGCCGAAGTGATGTGCGAGTTCGCCGGCCGACCAGGCCCGCAGCTGTCCGCAAGTCTCGACACCCAGCTTCTGAAGCTTCTCGGCGGTGACCTTGCCGACGCCGAAGATGCGGCGCACCGGGAGTGCCGCGACGAAGGCGTCGACCTCGTCAGGTCGGATCACATACTGGCCGTCCGGCTTGTTCCAGTCACTGGCGACCTTGGCGAGGAACTTGTTCGGTGCGATGCCCGCCGAGGCCGTGATACCGACCTCTCGGTGGATACGCGCGCGGATCTCGCGGGCCATCAGTGTCGCGCTGCCCCGGCACCGATCGACGCCGGTGACGTCCAGGTAGGCCTCGTCGAGGGACAGGGGTTCGACCCGTTCGGTGACGTCCCGATAGATCTCAAGGATCTGTCGGGACGCGGCGCGGTAGGCCTCGAAGCGGGGACGGACCTGGACCAGGCCGGGACACAGGCGGAGGGCCTTGGCCATCGACATCGCCGAGCGCACGCCAAAGGCCCGCGCTTCGTAGTTGCAGGTAGCGACAACCCCGCGCGAATCGGGGCTGCCGCCGACCGCGACCGGGCGACCCACGAGCGCGGGGTCGTCCCGCATCTCGATCGCCGCATAGAAGCAATCGCAATCGCAGTGGATGATCTTCCGGATCATGCCCGGCGCGCGACCCGCTCAGCGGGGGTGGGAGCCCCCTCGGGCTGGCCCTATTCCGATTCCGCGGCGCGTGTCACGCGGCGATTGCGTACGGCCTCGGCGAGCGTGTCGAGGACACCGACGCTGTCCTCCCAGCCAATGCAGGCATCGGTGATGCTCTTGCCATACTCGAGCGCCTGGCCAGGCACCAGGTCCTGCCGGCCCTCCTTCAGGTGCGACTCGACCATGACGCCGACGATGCGATCCTCGCCCGCGGACATCTGGCGACCGACGTCCGCCGCCACCTCGATCTGCAGGCGATGCTGCTTGCGGGAGTTGGCGTGGGAGAAATCGATCATGACCTTGCCCGGCACACCCGAGTTGGCCAGTTCCTTGCAGGCCGCATCGACACTTTCGGCATCGAAGTTGGTGCTCTTGCCGCCCCGCAGGATGACATGGCAGTCCTCGTTGCCGCGGGTCGACACGATCGCCGAATGCCCAGCCTTGGTCACCGACAGGAAATGGTGCGGGGATTGCGCCGCCTTGATGGCATCCACGGCGATCTTGACGTTGCCGTCTGTGCCATTCTTGAACCCGACCGGGCACGACAGGCCCGAGGCCAGCTCCCGGTGAACCTGGCTCTCGGTGGTCCGGGCACCGATCGCGCCCCAGCTGATCAGGTCCGCGATGTACTGGGGCGTGATCATATCGAGGAACTCCGTACCGGCCGGCAGGCCAAGCTCGTTCACCTCCCACAGCAGCTTGCGGGCGAGCCGCACGCCCTCGTTGATCAGGAAGCTGTTGTCCAGGTGCGGGTCGTTGATGAGGCCCTTCCAGCCGACCGTCGTGCGCGGCTTCTCGAAGTAGACCCGCATCACCACTAGCAGATCGTCCTTCAGTCGGTCGGCCTCGGCCTTGAGCTTGCGGGCGTAGTCGAGGGCCGCTTCCGGATCGTGGATCGAGCATGGCCCGATCACGACCAGCAGGCGATCGTCGGCACCGAAGAGGATGCGGTGGATCGCAGCGCGGGCCTCGAAGGCGGTGCTCGCCGCTTCCGGCGTCGCCGGAAACTCCCTCAGCACGTGGGCGGGCGGTGCCAGCTCCTTGATTTCGGAGATGCGGACGTCGTCGATGTGAATCTTCACGGATGCGGTCATGCTGAGCTCGTAACGCGGTTTCGGGCAATCCGATATTCTAGCCCATGCCCGACACAGCGGCGCCCCCGCCGCCGTACCGCTGCTGGCCGGGGGCGTGGAATAATCGGGCACGACCCACTGTTCAACTGACAGGACACGGCCCCCGCGGGCCAGGGCCGCACCGCGGAGCGAGAACAAGGACGAGCATGTTCGAGAAGCAGGACCTGCTGGACGAGATACCCCGCCTGCGACGCTACGCGCGCGCCCTGTGCGGCGATCCGGGCCGGGCCGACGATCTTGTCCAGGACGCTCTCGAGCGGGCACTGGTCAAGGCCCACCTGTGGCAGGGGGGCAAGCTCCGCGCCTGGCTGTTCACGCTGATGCACAACATCTTCGTGAACCAGTGGAA
>JBNLCM010000069.1:0-19174 GCA_050303815.1 Rhodocyclaceae bacterium | reverse complement strand
ATGGCCGGGTCGGTGTAGAAGGAGTCGTCCTTCAGGTGGGTCGAGGAGATTTCCTCGAAGACGACGCCGGTGGCCGAGTGGAACTTGTGCCGCACGCCGCGATTGACCGTGATCACGTCGCCGGCGCGGGCCGGCCGTTCCTCCCCGTCGAGCCACAGGGTCAGCTCGCCGTGCAGGACGACGAAGGTCTCTTCCTTTCGTTCGTGATACTGCTCCGGGTGGGTCTGGCCGGGCAGCATCACCAGCAGCTTCTTGCAGTACTCGCGGTTCACCACGGTGACCATGGTCAGCCCGAACGCGTCGAAGCGCTCCATGCCGTAGTGGTGGGAGAGTTCGAGATCGGACTTCCCCGGCACCACGATGTTGCCAGCCTTGAGGAGGGCCTTGACTGCCGTGACGGCCTCCATGACGCGGCCGCGCAGGTGCTGCACGGTGATGTCGCTGCGGCGAATCGGCTGGCCGGCAGCGATCGGCGCGGTGGCAGTGAAGCGGCTGTACTTGGACCAGTCGTTGGCGGTCAGCTGTCCCTCGACCGGCGGGAAGGCGAACTCGATCGACCCGGCCTCGATCTCCACGCCGGCCGCGATGTCGGCGGTGGCGAAGACGCCACGGCGCAGGGCGTGGAGGCTGGTCCGTTCGGTCTCGGACGGCTCGTAGCGCTCACTGGCGCCGCAGATCGCGCGGGCCTGCCGGGCTGCCGCCAGCCAGGCGCGGACCTGCTGCGGATCGGCCGAGTAGGCATTCGCCGCATACTGCTCGGTGGGGAGCACCACGTGCTTCTCGAAGACCGTGGCGCCCTTGGCCAGCGCCATCATCACCGCCACGGTGTTGTCCGGCGATTCGTGGGTGGAATAGCCAATGCGACAGTCCGGGTAGCGGGCGCGCAGCAGCTCGATCTGGTTCACCTGCAGCGCCTCGTCGGCCGTCGGGTACTCGGCGACGCAGTGCATCAGCGTGAGGGCCTTGCCCCGGTGCAGGAAGAAACTGACGACGTTGTCGATTTCCTCGAGCGTGGCGGTGGCGGTGGAGGCGATGACGGGCTTGTCGGAGGCCGCGACGCGCTCCATCAGGGGCCAGTCGCCGAATGAGCAACTCGCGATCTTGATCGTGTCGATGCCGTGGGCCTCGATGCGATCCACGGACGGTTCGTCGAAGGGCGTGCAGACGGTCAGAAAGCCCTGGGCGCGCATCTCCGCGACCAGCTCACGAAAGGCCTCGTCGGTGAGGCGTGTTTCCTCGAACCGCTTGATGTACTTGACGTCCGTCCGCCCGCGCATCGAGCGGTGGATGAAGGTGTCGAGGTCGCGATACTGGAGCTTGAAGGCAAAGTCGAAGTCGCCTTCGAAGCCATCGCAGGCGGCACGCATGGCGCGGATCGTGGCCAGTCCGTGGGACAGGTCGCCCATGTGGTTGTTGGCCATCTCGAAGACGAAGAGCGGTTTCATGGCGTCGTGCCTCAGTCGAAATCACGCCCCAGGAAGAGGCGGATCTGGTCGGCGGCGTAGTCCAGCATGTCGGCCGTCAGGCCGGGCCAGACGCCGATCCAGAAGGTATGGTTCATGATGCGGTCGGTCTGTTCGAGCGTGCCGGCGATGCGGTAGGTACGCCCCTGCACGTAGGGCTGGCGCGTCAGGTTGCCGGCAAACAGCAGGCGCGTCGCGATGCGGTGCTGGTCCAGCCATTGCAGCAGGTCGACCCGGTTGATGCCGGCTTCGGCCCGCAGCGTGATCGGGAAGCCGAACCACGACGGCGTGGCGCCGGTCGTCGCCTGGGGCAGGAGCAGGCTGTCGCGACAGTCGGCCAGCCGTGTCGACAGGTGAGCGAAGTTGGCCTGTCGCGCGGCGACAAAGCCAGGCAGGCGATCCATCTGCGCCAGGGCACAGGCGGCCTGCATGTCGCTGATCTTCAGGTTGTAGCCGAGGTGTGCGTAGGTGTACTTGTGATCGTAGCCACGGGGCAGGTCGCCCAGCTGCCAGTCGAAGCGCTTGCCGCAGGTGTTGTCGCAGCCCGGCGCACACCAGCAGTCACGGCCCCAGTCGCGGAACGACTCGGCGATGCGACGCAGCGCCATGTCGAAGGTGAGCACGGCGCCGCCTTCGCCCATCGTGATGTGATGGGCCGGGTAGAAGGACAGCGTCGCGAGATGGCCGAAGGTGCCGACGTGTCGCTCGGGTTCGCGTGTCGAGGCCGTTGACCAGAGGGACGGATCGTCGGCCGTGGGCAGTCGCGGCCGCCAGTCGGTGGCGTCGGCGGGCAGATGGTAGCGGGCACCGAGCGCGTCGCAGCAGTCTTCGATGAGCCACAGGTCGTGCCGGGCGCAGAAGTCGACCACGGCGGCGAGGTCGAAGGGGTTGCCCAGCGTGTGCGCCAGCACGACCGCCCGCGTACGCGGTCCGAGGGCGCCCGCCAGCGCCTCGGGATCGACATCGTAGGTGCCGGTCCGGACGTCCACGAAGACCGGCACGGCGCCGTTCTGGAAGATCGGATTGACCGTGGTCGGGAACCCCGCCGCGACGGTGATGATCTCGTCGCCGGGCCGGATCGCCGCGTCGCCGAGGCGTGGCGAGAAGAGGCTGGAGACAGCCACCAGGTTGGCGGACGAGCCGGAATTGACCGTGATGGCGTGGGGCAGGCCGAACCACGCCGCCAGGCGGGTCTCGAAGGCCTCGTTGAAGCGCCCGGTGGTAAGCCAGCCGTCGAGAGCGGCCTCCACCATGGCGAGGCGCTCGCTTTCGCCGACGACCTTGCCGGAGACGGGGACTGGCGTGACGCCGGCCTCGAACGGTGCTGCCGCCGCCTGCGCCGCGCACCAGGCGGAGACCGCCTCGCGGACCGCCTCGCGGGAGGTCTCGCTCACCGGTGGCACCCGATGCGCTCGAAGCGTTCGATGCGCTCCTCGCACAGGCGACGGGCGTCCTCGCCGGCCGCGTGGCGCTTGTACCAGTCACCGGTCAGCGTGACCGCCTCCTCGAAGTTGAAACGCGGCCGCCACCCCAGGTGGACCATCGCCTTGCTGCTGTCGAGCCGCAGCATGGGCGCCTCGCGCGGATGGGGGGCCTTGTCGCGGGACCAATCGGCGCCGAGCAGGGGGCACATGTGCTCGCACAGGGCTTCGACCGATTCCATGTCCACCAGCGCCGGCCCGAAGTTCCATGCATCCGCCGCATCGGCGTGCCCGCCGAGCAGGCGCGCGCCCAGCATCAGGTAGCCCGAGAGGGGTTCGAGCACGTGCTGCCATGGGCGGATCGCCGATGGGTTGCGGATCATTGCGGTACGGCCGGCGCGGGCGGCACGCCACAGATCGGGCACGAGCCGGTCGCTGGCCCAGTCGCCGCCGCCAATGACGTTGCCTGCGCGGGCGGTCGCGATCAGCGGCGCGCCGGGGATATTGCCGTAGCTGGTCCGCCATGCCGCAGTCGCCAGTTCGGCGGCGGCCTTGCTGGCCGAATAGGGATCGTGACCGCCCAGCGGATCGCTCTCCCGGTAACCGAGGGAGGCCGAATCCTCGCGATAGCACTTGTCGCTGGTGACCACGACGACGGCCTTGACGGTCTTCGAGTGCCGCGCGGCCTCGAGCAGGTTGGCCGTTCCCATCACGTTGGTGCCGAAGGTGCGGAGCGGCTCCGCGTAGCCGCGGCGGACGAGGGGCTGGGCCGCGAGGTGGAAGATGATCTCCGGCGCAAAGCCGGCGACAGCCTCCCGCACCAGGTCCGGTTCCCGGATGTCGCCGATCAGGGAGTCCACCCGGTCGGCGACACGTGCCTCGCGGTAGAGTGCCGGATCGGTATCGGGCTCGAGCCCCAGCCCGCTGACCCGGGCGCCCAGCCGCGTGAGCCACAGGCACAGCCAGCTGCCCTTGAATCCCGTGTGGCCCGTGACCAGTACCCGCCGACCCTTGTATGCGCTGATGCTCATTGCCAGATCTTCCAAGGCGCGCGGCCCGACTCCCACAGCCGCTCGAGGTTGTACTTGTCGCGCAGGGTGTCCATCGGTTGCCAGAAGCCGCGGTGGACGTAAGCGCGGAGCTGATCCTGTTCGACCAGGCGCTCGAGCGGCTTGGCTTCCCAATGGGCGCCGTCGCCGTCGATCAGGTCGAGCACGGACGGGGACAGGACAAAAAAGCCGCCGTTGATCGGATTTCCGTCGCCCGCGGGCTTCTCCTTGAAGCGGGTGACCACGTCGCCCGCCAAGTCGAGCGCACCGAACCGACCCGGTGGCGTCACTGCGGTCACGGTTGCGGCGCGCCCATGGCCCTTGTGGAAGGCGCGCACCGCGCTCAGGTCGACATCGGTCAGTCCGTCGCCGTAGGTGAAGAAGAAGCTCTCCTCGTCTTCTACGTAGCGCCGCACCCGCTTCAGGCGGCCACCGGTCTGGGTCTGCTCGCCGGTGTCGACGAGGGTGACCCGCCATGGTTCGGTGTGCTGCTCGTGGACCTCCATGCGGTTCTGACGCATGTCGAAGGTGACGTCGGAGGTGTGAAGAAAGTAGTTGGCGAAGAACTCCTTGACCACGTAGCCCCGGTAGCCCAGGCAGATGATGAACTCGGTCACGCCGTGGGCAGTGAAGTGTTTCATGATGTGCCAGAGGATCGGCCGGCCGCCGATCTCGACCATCGGCTTGGGCTTCGACTGGGTCTCTTCCGACAGCCGGGTACCGAGTCCGCCTGCCAGGATCACGGCTTTCATATCCGCAAGCTCCATTTTCCTTTGTGGCACAGTTTAGTCGGCGTGTGCCACGCCGAAGCGCCGAAATGGCGTGGCATATCGGCCCAATTCAGGATTCGACGAGCTGGGCGGCGAGTGCCGCGGGGTCGTGCGATCCGGTCCAGCCGGGTTGCATCTCGTCCGGACTGAGGCTGCCGTAGCCCCAGTTGGCCGCAAAGAAGGGCAGCCGGTTGGCGTCGGCCGATTCTCCGTCCTCCGGACGATCCCCGACGTAGACCGCCTGGCCCGGGTCGATGGAACGGTCCGCCATCAGGCGCGCGATCATCGCGGCCTTGCTGGGCAGGCGCGGCTCGACCACGTCGAGCGCATAGACGGTGTCGAACCAGGCCTCCCAGCCCAGATGGGCCAGGATGAGGCGGGTGGGGTGGATCCGCTTGTTGGTCGCGATGTGCAGGCGGCAGCCGGCCGCCCGCAGGGCCTGGAGCATCCCGGGTACGCCGTCGTAGGCGGCGGTGGCCCGGTAGCCGGTGGTGTCATAGCTGGCTTTGAAGGCCTCCGCGAGTAGCCCAAGCGTAACGGCGTCGTCGCTGCCCGTCAGCAAGGCCAGCGTCTCCATCAGCGGCGGGCCGATGATCTCCGGTCCGATCGGCCTCGCCGGCGGCAGACCGGTGGTGGCAAAGGCCTCTCGAAAGCTGGCAAGGATGGCCGGCGCCGAATCGATCAGCGTGCCATCGAGATCAAACAGGACGTCTGGATATCGGGGTCTGGTCATCCGCGCATGATACCGGCTCGCCGCGCACGGCGGATCAGGCGGTCATGACGCGATTCTTGCCGGCCCGCTTGGCGAGGTACATGGCACGGTCCGCCCGCTCGATGGCACCCTGCGCCGACTCGTCGTCGCCGATCCGGGTCACTCCGGCGCTGAATGTGATCAGCAGCTTCTTGTTGTCGGCCAGGAAGTAGCGCTTGGTGAGCGCCCGCTGCAGCCGCGTCAGCGCTGCGGCGGCGTCGTCCGTGTCGGTGTCCGGCAGCAGGACGAGGAATTCCTCGCCGCCATAGCGGGCGACCGAGTCCTGGGGACGGACGTTCTCGCGGATCACGTCCGCCAGATGCTTGAGGGCGTCGTCGCCGGCGCGGTGACCGTAGGTGTCGTTGAGCTGCTTGAAGTTGTCCACGTCGAGCAGGCCGACGCACAGCGGCGTCTCGCGGCGGCGCGCACGGGCGATCTCGCGCTCCAGGGCGTCATCCATGCCCTTGCGATTGAGGGTGCCGGTGAGCGGGTCGTGGCGGACCAGTTCGCTCGCCTGGTCGAGTTCCTGCTGCAGGCGGCCGATCTCCACGTTGGCCATCTCGACCTGATCCTTCAGCGAGTTGATCTCGGTGTGGGAGCGCTGCGCGCTCTCCTGGGCGACCCGGGTCTGCTGCAGGATCTCCTCGACCACGTCCGACAGCTCGGTGATGGCTTCGGCCTTCGCGACCCGCTCGGCGCAGCGGCCGATGGCGTCGTGGTACTGGCCGGTGGTCGCGCTGAACTCGGCCAGCCGGTCGACGAAGCCGGCGAGCATCGTCTTCAGGCGGCGCTGGGCCTCCGTGAGTTCCTCCTTGAGGTGGCCCTGTTTGTCGATCACGTCCCGCAGCCGGCGCTCGACCTCGTCGAGGGTCCGGACGTCGAGCGGGCGGGAGAACGCCTCGGTGAGTACGGACAGCTGGCCATGGAGCCAGCGGTCGTCGAAGACCAGCTGGCTGATGTTCTTGAGGATCAGCTGGAGGACACCGATCAGGCCGCTGCGCACCGCGAGCTGTTCCTCGGCGACCCACTCCAGCCGCTGGATGACGTACTCGAGCTTGTGCTGGTAGTTGCCTTCGAGGAGATGGTCGGGGGTCTGTCGCAGTTCGCCGGCGAGTTCGCGCAGTTCCCCGACCAGGTCGGGCACGTCAACGATCAGCGGCGAGAGCCCGTCGTCGAGCAGGTGGGCGATCACTTCGGCGAGGGAGTCGGCGGACAGGTTCTCCGGCATGGCGGGCATCGCGCCGGGTGCCGCTTCGGCCACCTCGGCCGGCGGCCTTGCCGTGACCACGGGGGCGGGCTCGGTGGCCGGCGCCGCTGCGGCCGATGGTTGACCGGCCGCCGCTGGGCTGCGGATCGCGGACCCCGTGACCTCGGGGGCCTCCTCGTCCGGTGCCGGCTCGTCTGACGCATTGTGTCGCCAGCCGCGAACCAGACCGCCGATGCGCTGGTGGAGCGTGGCCGGGTCGGAGGTGGACTCGAGCACGTGCTGTAGCGCCTCGCGCTTGCGCGCCGCGGTCAGGCCGTGATGGACACGCTGATACTCGGTGAACAGGTCGCGAATGGCCGGTCCCCAGGCGACGGTCTTGTCGTCGCCGTCGCCCGCGCAGAGCTCGACGATCAGGGCCTCGAAAGCCTCCCAGTTGCCCTTCGCCACGCTCTGTTCGAAGCGGCGGGCCATGCGGGCACGCTCGGTGGTGTCCTTGGGCAGACTGGCCGCGAGCGATTTCAGCTTGCGCGCGGGATAGGGCTCCTGCGGCGCGGTGCCGGCGACCTCGTGATAGATCCGCTCGAAGTTCGCCGGGGTGGGCGGTACGCGCCGCTGGGCCAGCAGGCGGAAGGTCTCGCGGGCAATCTCGGTCGGGTTGTTGCGGTCGATCGCCATGACATTGGAGCAGAGTCTGGGGAGACTCCAATCAACGGCGCGACGCGGGCCGACTTGAGGCGAACATGGCGCGTTTCAGGTCATTCGACCAGGCCGTGCTTGAGTCCGTAGTGGGTCAGCTCCGCATTGTTGGACAGCCGCATCTTTTCGAGCAGGCGCGCCCGGTAGACGCTGACTGTCTTGACGCTGAGGTTCAGCTCCTCGCCGATCTGCGTCAGCGTCTTGCCCGAGGCGATCAGGCACAGGGTCTGGTACTCGCGATCGGACAGCCGCTCGTGCAAGGGACGGTCGTCGTCGTCGGTGATCGCATTGGCCAGTTCCTCGGCCAGCGAGGCCGAGACGTACTTCTTGCCGCCCGCGACCTGGCGGATGGCGGTCACGAGCTGGTCGGGCGCGCTCTGCTTGTTGAGGTAGCCCGCCGCGCCGGCCTTCAGCGCGCGGATCGCGTACTGTTCCTCCGGGTACATGCTCAGCATCAGCACGGGCAGCCGCGGGAACTCCTTGCGGATCAGCTTGAGGGCGTCGATGCCGTTCCGGTCCGGCATCGAGACATCCATCAGGACCACGTCGTAGCTGTCCTGGCGCAACTGCTGCAGCGCCTCGACGCCATTGCCGGCTTCACCCGCGACCGCCAGGTCTTCGGTGTCGGAGAGGATCTGGCGCAGCCCCTGGCGGACGATGGAGTGGTCGTCCGCGATCAGGACGCGGATCTGCTTGCTCATGCTTAGGTCTCCTCTTCCCGGATATCCATGCCGGCATGGACCGGCAGGCGGGCAATCAGGCGGGCGCCGTTGGGGCGGTTGTCCAGGTGCTCGAAGCCGCCGCCCAGGCTCGTCAGGCGCTCGCGGATGCCCCGCAGGCCGAACGAGCGCGGCTTGTTCAGGTCGTCGGCGGCGATGCCGCAGCCGTTGTCGGCGATGTCGAGGATCACGTCATCGCCTTCCTCGGTGAGGCGCACCTCCACCCGGTCCGCGCCGGCGTGCTTGCTGATGTTGGTCAGCGCTTCCTGGAAGATGCGGAACAGCGCGATCGAGGCGGATTCGGCCAGCTCGATGTCGTGATCGGCGCACAGGATCTCGCAGGGGATGCCCGTGCGCTGGGTGAAGTCCTCGGCCTGGCCTTCGATCGCGGCGGCGAGGCCGAAGTCGCGCAGGATGCCCGGACGCAGCTCGCGGGTCACTCGGCCAACGGTCTCGATGCCTTCGTCGACGAGCTTGCCGAGCGCTGCGGCACGCTGCGCGAGGGCTTCGGGGGGCGCGTCGAGCTTGTTGGCGAGCATCGCGATCTCGAACTTCATCGCCACGAGATGTCCACCCAGCACATCGTGCACGTCGCGGGCGATCCGCTCGCGTTCCTCTTCCTTGACGTGCTGCAGGTGGTTGGACAGCTCGGCGAGCTGACGCTGCGACTCGCGCAGCTCGGCCTCCACCTGCTTGCTCTGGGTGATGTTCCACATCACCCCTTCCCACGCCATGTTGCCGCCCGGCAACAGGCGCGCGGAGGCGCGCAGGTTGATCCACTTGACGCCGCCGCGCGGGGTGCATACGCGACCTTCCCAGTTGATCCGTGCGCCCGGCTCACCGGCCCGCCCGAGGGCGTCGAGGAAGGCCTCCCGGTCCTCCGAGAGCACTCGGCGCGTAAAGCCGTCAGGCTGGCTTGCGAGCTTGTCGGCGGTCACGCCAAGCAGCATCTCGCAGGCCTCGCTGGCAAAGGGGAACAGGAGGCCTCCGTCGGCGGCGCGCACCATCTGGAAGATCAGGCCGGGGGTGTTCGAGGCGAGCGAGCGCAGTCTGGCCTCGTTCTCACGCAGGGTCTCCTCGGCCGCCCGGCGACTGTTGCGGTTCTCGGCCTCGCGCAGCTCACGCTCGACCGCGGGCAGGAGGCGCTCGAGGTGGTTCTTGTTGAGGTAGTCGTGGGCGCCCGCGCGCATCGCCGCGATCGCCTTGTCTTCCTCGATCTGGCCCGACACGATGATGAAGGGGATGTCGCGGCCGACCGCCTTGACCAGGTTCAGGGCGGCCATCGCATCGAAGCCCGGCATGCGGTGGTCGCACAGGATCAGATCCCACGCCTGGCTCACCAGCGCCTCGCGCATCTCGTTCGCGGAGCACACCTGCCGGCTGCTCACCTCGTAGCCGGCCAGGCGGAAGCGGCGCAGCAGCAGGAAGGCGTCGTCGTCGCTGTCCTCGATCAGCAGGACGGACAGGGCGCGAATCGCGGGCGTCTCGCCGCCGTCGTCGCCCTGTCCCTGGCGGAGCAGGTCAACCGTGGGCATGGTGGCTCCCCCGCAGCCGGCCGACGAGGCTCACGCCGGCCAGGACGATGCCGCCGGCGACGATGCCGATGCCCGCATTGAGGCCCATCTCGGCGAGGGTCGCGAACAGGCTCGACAACCCCTGGATCATCTCCTGGATGCCGTGGTGCAGCGGGGTGATGCCGTGAACCAGGATGCCGCCGCCGACCAGAAACATCGCCGCCGTCCCGGCGACGGACAGGCCCTTCATCAGCCAGGGGGCGGCCGCCAGGATGGCACTGCCGATGCCGCGGGCCGTATCGCTCTGGCGCTGGTTCAGGTAGAGGCCGAGGTCGTCGAGCTTGACGATCGCCGCCACCAGCCCGTACACGCCGATCGTCATCAGGATCGCGATACCCACCAGCACGACCACCTGCGTGACGAGTTCGGCATCCGCGACGGTCCCGAGGGTGATCGCGATGATTTCGGCCGACAGGATGAAATCGGTCCGGATGGCTCCCTGGATCTTCTTCTTCTCCAGGGCAACGAGGTCCGTCTCCGGTTCGCGCACGGCCCTGGCGAGTTCCGCCCGGTGGGCGGCCTCGGCTGCCGGGTCATGCAGGAAGCGATGTGCGAGCTTCTCGAAGCCCTCGAAGCACAGGAAGGCGCCGCCCACCATCAGCAGGGGCACGACGGCCCACGGGGCGAACGCGCTGATCAGCAGCGCCAGCGGCACCAGGATTGCCTTGTTCCGGAACGAGCCCTTGGCGACGGCCCAGACCACGGGGATCTCGCGCTCGGCAGAGACACCCGTGACCTGCTGGGCATTGAGGGCGAGATCGTCGCCGAGCACCCCGGCGGTCTTCTTCGTGGCCACCTTGGTGAGCACCGCCACGTCGTCCAGCACCGTTGCGATGTCGTCGATCAGGGCGAGCAGGCTGGCGGCGGCCATCGCGTCGATCCGGCTCGGGCGTGGCTCAGAGGGCGCCGAGCGCCGCGGACAGGCGCGCCACAGCCCCGTCCACGTCGTGCAGCTTGTCGAGGCCGAAGAGGCCGATGCGGAAGGTCCGGAAATCGGCGGGCTCGTCGCACTGCAGTGGTACGCCGGCGGCAGTCTGCAGGCCCTGGGCGACGAATTTCCTGCCGTTGTGCAGGTCGGCGTCGTCGGTGTAGCTCACCACCACGCCAGGCGCCTGGAAGCCCTTGGCTGCCACGCTGACGAAGCCCGCACCCTCGAGCAGGTCGCGGACGCGGCGGCCGAGTTCGAGTTGTTCCTCGTGCACCTTCTCGAAGCCGTAGGCCTCGGTCTCCAGCATGATGTCGCGGCAGCGGCGCAGCGCGTCGGTGGGCATCGTCGCGTGATAGGCGTGGCCGCCGTTCTCGTAGGCCTGCATGATCTGGAGCCACTTCTTGAGGTCACAGGCGAAGCTGGTGCTGGTTGTCTCGTCGAGCCGCGCGAGGGCTCTGTCGCCCAGCATTACCAGCCCGGCGCAGGGGGAGCCGCTCCAGCCCTTCTGCGGCGCGCTCACCAGCACGTCGATGCCCAGCGCCGTCATGTCGACCCACACCGTGCCCGAGGCAATGCAGTCCAGCACGAACAGGCCACCAACCGCATGGACGGCGTCGGCGACCGCGCGCAGGTAGTCGTCGGGCAGCATCATGCCGGCGCTGGTCTCGACGTGCGGCGCAAAGACCAGATCGGGCTTGAAGTCACGGATGGTAGCGACGACCTCGTCGATTGGCGCCGGCGCGAACGGGGCCTGATGCTCGTCGGCGATGCGGCGAGCCTTGAGCACGCGCTCCTCCGACGGAATGCCGCCCATCTCGAAGATCTGGCTCCAGCGATAGCTGAACCAGCCGTTGCGGATCACGAGGCAGCGCTTGCCGGTGGCGAACTGACGCGCCACCGCCTCCATGCCGAAGGTGCCGGAGCCGGGTACGACGACCGCAGCCGGCGCGTGGTAGACGGCCTTGAGGATGCGCGAGATGTCGCGCATCACGCCCTGGAAGCTCTGTGACATGTGGTTCAGGGCGCGGTCGGTGTAGACCACCGAGTATTCGAGCAGGCCGTCCGGGTCGACGTCGGGCAGCAGTCCGGGCATTGCAGTCTCCTGTTCGCTTGGGCGAGTTTTTGTTTTGCTAGCCGGCAAGGATACCGCGAAGGGGCCGATTTGCTTAAGTGGCGTCCGGCGGGTTCTGGGCCGCCGCCAACTGTGGCACAGTCCGGAACGGGCTGTCGCGCGACCCGGATGTCACGACGGCCCGCCGGTATCGACGCGGGGGAGCGTTCAGGTGAGAGTCATAGGCAAGATATTCGCAAGCGGCCTGCTGGCGGTCGTCCCCATCGCGGCCACCCTCTATCTGCTGGTATGGATGTTCTCTACGGCGGAAGCGCTGTTCGGCACTTTCCTCGTCGAGCTCGTGCCGAGGGGGCTGCGGTTTCCGGGCATCGGCGTGCTGATGGGTTTCCTTTCGATCTTCTGCGTCGGCTTGCTGATGCGGGCCTGGCTGTTCCGCAAGCTCTTCCACCGGATCGAAGATGCGGTGATGTCGATTCCGCTGGTGAAGTCGGTGTATTCCGCCCTGCGCGACTTCTTCGGGCTGATTACCCAGGATGGCAAACAGGACCTGCTGAAGGTGGTGGCGGTCACGCTGCCCGGAAGCGACATGCGCCTGATCGGCTTCGTGACGCGCAGTGACTTCTCGACGCTGCCCGACGGAATCGCCCGGCCGGGCGAGGTGATGGTGTATTTCCCGATGAGCTACCAGATTGGTGGCTACACGATGTTCGTCCCCGAATCCCGGCTCGAGCCGATCGACATGCCGCGAGAGGCCGCCATGCGCTTTGCCCTGACGGCTGGCGTCAACGGCGGGCCGCCGCGGCGCGACGCCTGAGCGGCGGGGTTGGCCGGCGAGGCCTAGCCTGCCGGGCGTGGTCAGGCGCCCGGTCCTGGCGGCTGCGCGCGAGGCATCGCGCGGTGGAGCTGTCTGTCACGCAGGCCGGGCGGGGGCGGAACGCGCGTCGGCTTGGCACGGTCACATGTACCTCAACGCGGAGGAGTCCCTTGATCGATCTCTACACGGCGGCCACGCCGAATGGCCACAAGATCTCGATTGCCCTCGAGGAACTGGGCTTGCCTTACGAACTTCACGTGCTCGACCTGGGACGTCTCGAGCAGAAGCAGCCCTGGTACCTGGCGATCAACCCGAACGGGCGCATCCCGGCCATTGTCGATCAGGGTGCGGGAGGCTTCCGCGTGTTCGAGTCCGGGGCCATCCTCGTGTACCTCGCGGAGAAGACCGGGCGCCTGCTGCCCGCCGACGCGCAGGGGCGGTCGCTGGTCATGCAGTGGCTGATGTTCCAGATGGGCGGGGTCGGTCCGATGATGGGGCAGGCGAACGTCTTCTTCCGCTATTTCCCCGAGCGGATTCCTGCCGCCATCGATCGCTACCAGAGCGAGGTCAGGCGGCTGTTCGAGGTACTCGACGGTCACCTGGCGGATCGCGACTATCTTGCCGGCGACTACTCAATCGCCGATATTGCGAACTGGGCCTGGGTGCGCACCCACCGATGGTCCGGCGTGCCCATTGACGACCTGCCCAAGCTGCGTGCCTGGCTGGACCGGGTCCGCGCGCGACCGGCGGTCCAGCGGGGCATCGAACGGCCGGCCTCGGCCATCGACAGCCGCGACGAGGGCAGCGAGGCGGCGCGTCGTTTCATCGACGGCGCCCGCAGCATGATGGTGACCGGGCAGCGTGGTGTCCCGGGCGGCCCGACAGGCGACGCGGAGGAGGGACGATGAAGCTTTTCGTATCGGAGCGGGCACCCAATCCGCGGCGGGTGCAGATGTTCGTGGCAGAGAAGGGAATCGCGGACATCGAGGCCGTGTGCATCGCGATCGGCGATGACGAGCACAAGCGTCCCGAGTTTCTCGCCCGCAACCCCATGGCCCGCCTGCCGGTCCTGGAACTCGACGACGGCCGCAGCCTGTGCGAGACGCGCGCGATCTGCACGTACCTGGAAGGGCGCTATCCCGAGCCGAACCTGATGGGGGTGACGGCCGAGGAGCGCGCCTTCATCGAGATGGCCGACCGGCGCATGGAGTGGTATCTGTTCCTCGGGGTCGCCAACTGGATCCGGCATACGCATCCGGGGCTGGCGCCGCTTGAGCAACCCCAGTTCCCCGACTTCGGCGAATCCCAAGGCGCCAAGGTGCGCGATGTCGCCCGGTGGCTGGACGGCGAGCTGGCGACGCAGCCCTGGGTTGCGGGCGAGCGCTTTACGATCGCGGACATCACCGCCTTCTGCTGCCTCGAGTTCGCGCGGGGCCTGAAGCGCTTCGTGCCCGCCAGGGAGGGCTTTGAGCATCTCCAGGCGTGGCGTGACCGGGTTGCCGAGCGCCCGAGCGCGTCGGTGGGCTGAGGGCGGTCCGATGAAGATCCTGATCCTGGGCGTGGGCGGCGTGGGCGGCTATTTCGGTGCGCGCCTGGTCGAGGCCGGCGCCGATGTGAGCTTCCTCGTGCGGCCGGCGCGGCAGGCGCAGCTTGCCCGTGACGGACTGCGGGTTGCGAGCCCCTATGGCGATTTCCAGGTCGTGCCGCGCTGCGTGACCGCCGACCGCCTGGCGCCGGACTACGACCTGGTCGTCCTGGCGCCGAAGGCCTTCGACCTGGACGGAGCCATCGAGGCTGTGGCGCCCGCGGTCGATGCGGACACCTTCGTTCTCCCGTTTCTCAATGGATGGACGCACCTGGCCGCGCTCGATGACCGCTTTGGCGTCTCACGCGTGATCGGCGGCGTTGCCCACATCGCCGGCGAACTGTGCGCCGACGGCGTGGTGCGGCAGCACAGCCGCATCCACAGCCTGACGGTGGGCGGTCGGGACGCGGAGACCCGGGCCGCCGCCGAGCGCTTCATCGGACTGTGCTGCGGCGCGCGCTTCGACAGCCTGCTCGCCGACGACATCGAGCGGGTGCTGTGGGAGAAATGGGTCTTTCTCGCGACGCTCGCGGGCGCGACGACCCTGATGCGGGCCCCGGTGGGCGCTATCGTGGCCGCAGCGGGCGGCGACGCGCTGGTCCGCCGCCTGTACGGGGAGTGCCTTGCCATCGCGGGCGCGGACGGTCGCGTGATCGACCCG
Organism: Rhodocyclaceae bacterium; assembly: GCA_050303815.1. Classification (GTDB taxonomy): domain Bacteria; phylum Pseudomonadota; class Gammaproteobacteria; order Burkholderiales; family Rhodocyclaceae; genus Cognatazoarcus. The sequence continues at coordinate 4,464 of JBNLCM010000069.1, read as the reverse complement.
CTGGCAAGTGACAAGGCGCTCGGCCTGCTGACCGAGCCCGGGTCCGCGTTTACCGCGTCGATGCTGCGCGACCTGGCTGCCGGGCTCCCGACCGAACATGCTCACGTGCTGGGGGAGCTGGTGCGGATCGGCCAGGGCCACGGCTGCGACATGCCGCTGCTGACCTGCGCCTGGGTTCACATGCAGATCCGGTCGGCGGAGGGGGCGCGCTGATGGGGCCTGCGGGAGCCGCTTGGATGCGTCTGCGACACAGGAAGTTACAGAGTCTTCGCCGTACCTGCGCCGCGGTTCCTGCCTGCGCCGCGGGCGTGTATGGTCTGATGTCCGGGTTGCCCGCGAGCAGGCCGGCAGGCGGGTCACGGTTTCAGAGGGCGCAATCGTGAAGCATCCATTCTTTGCCGAGCTGTTCAAGTCGGCCCCCGAGAAGTATCCCAGCGCGCTGGAGACGCGCTTCGAGCGCATCCTCAACCGGATCGCCGAGTTGTGGCACACGCCCGACATGGAAAGCTACTTCGACGATCTCCTGATCGACAAGCGGGGCGATCGACAGGGATTTCCGCCCGACGTGGGCGCGGAGATCTTCCGCCTCAACAGCCTGTACGAGGAGATGCGGCGCAACGGCGAGATTGACGATGTCTGGGGCCAGGAGCCTGAGCTGGGCGCGGACAGGACCTTCACGGCCGCGGACCTCGGCAAGGCCGTCGAGGCCAACGACGTTGGGCGGATCGCCGAGATGCTGGCGGCGGGCATGCCGGTGGACACGGTGCTGCCGAATGGCTGGACCGCGCTCCAGTGGGCGACCTTCTGCTCGTGCGAGGAAGCGGCGATGCTGCTGGTGGAGAAAGGCGCGACCGTCGGCGTGGTGGATTCCGACGGCTACACCCCCTTGCACTGGGCCTGTCTGAATGGCTTCAATCGCGTGGTGCCTGCCCTGCTCGAACGGGGCGCTGGCGTCAACACGCCGACCCGCTTCGGCATCTCGCCCCTGATGCAGGCGGCCGGGCGTGGACATGCTCAGGTCGCCCGCATCCTCATCGAGCACTCAGCACGCGTGAACCACCAGGACCGCGAGGGCTGGACCGCCCTGCACAAGGCCGTCTCGAATGGCCACATCGACGTCGCGAACCTGTTGTACAAGAACGGCGGAAATCCCGGGCTGCCCCATAAGAGCGGCATCACGGCAGCCGAGATCGCGCGCCAGTCGAAGCGGCCGGGGGTGCGGCTGCTGTTCCGCGGCGACGCCACCTGAACGCCGCCGACGGAAGCGGCCGCCGCGACACAAAAAAAACGGCTCCCGCTCGGGAGCCGTTTTTCATGGTGGCGGTGACGGGGCTCAGGCCTTCGCCTTGAACTGCTGGCGGTAGCTGTGCAGCAGCGGCTCGGTGTAGCCGCTCGGCTGGGCGCAGCCCTCGAAGACCAGTGCGCGCGCGGCGGCGAAGGCCGTGCTGGTGTCGAAGTTGCCTGCCATCGGCCGATACAGCGGATCTCCTGCGTTCTGGCCATCCACCACGGCGGCCATGCGCCGCAGGGTCTCTTCCACCTGGGCCTGCGTGACGACGCCATGACGCAGCCAGTTGGCGATGTGCTGGCTCGAAATGCGCAGGGTCGCACGGTCTTCCATCAGCCCGATGTCGTTGATGTCGGGCACCTTGGAGCAGCCGACGCCCTGTTCCACCCAGCGGACCACATAGCCGAGTATGCCCTGGCAGTTGTTGTCGAGCTCCTGCTGGCGCTCCTCGGCGCTCCACTCGGCGGTCGCCACGACCGGGATCGTCAGCAGGTCCGTCATCAGCTTGTCCGACTCGGCGTCGAGGTCGAGCTTCTCGATCTCCTGCTGGACGTCCGCGACCTTCACCTGGTGATAGTGCAAGGCGTGCAGCGTGGCGGCCGTGGGCGACGGAACCCAGGCGGTGTTGGCTCCCGACCGGGGATGGCCGATCTTCTGCTCCAGCATGGCCGCCATGAGGTCCGGCATGGCCCACATGCCCTTGCCGATCTGGGCCTTGCCCCGCAGCCCGCAGGCCAGGCCGATCAGGACGTTGCGGCGCTCGTAGGCAGCGATCCACTGGCTGTTCTTGATGTCGCCCTTGCGCATCATGGGGCCGGCTTCCATGGCGGTGTGCATCTCGTCACCCGTCCGGTCGAGGAAGCCCGTGTTGATGAACACCACGCGGGCCGGCGCGGCGGCGATGCAGGCCTTGAGGTTCACGCTGGTACGGCGTTCCTCGTCCATGATGCCCATCTTGATGGTATTCGCCGGCAGGCCGACCAGCTGCTCGACGCGGCCGAACAGTTCGCTGGCGAACGCTACCTCGGCGGGGCCGTGCATCTTCGGCTTGACGATGTAGGTGCTGCCGGTGCGCGAATTGCCCTTGCGGGTCAGGTCGCGCTTCGAGATCAGCATCGTGACCACGCCGTCGAGGATGCCCTCGGGCACCTCGTTGCCGGCCTCGTCGAGGATCGCCGGGTTGGTCATCAGGTGGCCGACATTGCGCACGAACAGCAGGGCGCGGCCGTGCAGCGTGACACGGCCGCCGTCGGGGGCGGTGTACTCGCGGTCCGCGTTGAGGCGACGCGCGACTGTCTTGCCGCCCTTCTGGAAGTTGTCGGTCAGGTCACCCTGGATCAGGCCGAGCCAGTTGCGATAGACGAGCGTCTTGTCTTCCGCGTCAACCGCGGCGACGGAGTCTTCGCAGTCCATGATCGTGGTGAGGGCCGACTCCAGCACGATGTCGTTGACGCCGGCCGCGTCCGACTTGCCGATCGCGCCGGCGCGATTGACCTGGATCTCAAGGTGCAGGTCGTTGTTGCACAGCAGGATCGCGGACGGCGCTGCCACGTCGCCCTGATAGCCCCGGAACTGGCTGGCGTCCTTCAGGCCGACCGTGCTGCCGTCCGCCAGGGTCACGGCCAGCGCGCCGTTCGCCACGGCGTAGGTTTGGGCGTCGGCGTGCGAACCGGACGCCAGCGGCGCCGCGTCGTCGAGCAGCCGGCGGCCGAATGCGATGACCTTGGCACCCCGCGCCGGGTTGTAGCCGGCGCTGCGCTCGGCGCCGCCCTCGTCGGAGATGGCATCGGTGCCGTACAGCGCGTCGTACAGAGAACCCCAGCGGGCGTTGGCGGCGTTCAGTGCGTAGCGTGCATTCATGACCGGCACCACCAGCTGCGGGCCGGCCTGGATGGCAATTTCGGCATCCACGTTCTGGGTGGTGATCTTCACGTCGGCCGGAACCGGCTGCAGGTAGCCGATCGACTCGAGGAAGGCCCGATAGGCGCCCATGTCGGCGATCGGTCCGGGATGGGCGCGGTGCCAGGTGTCAATCTCTGCCTGCAGCCGGTCGCGCTCGGCGAGCAGCGCCTTGTTCTTCGGGGCCAGGTCATGGACCAGCGCGTCGAAGCCACTCCAGAACGCGGCGGAATCGACGCCGCTGCCCGGCAGGGCTTCTTGCTCGATGAACTGGTGCAACTGGTTGGACACCTGGAGGCGGCCGCACTGGATACGCTCGGTCATGGTCTCGACTCTCTTCTGATAACGACGAAAACGGTGTGCTGCGGCGACTGGCCCGACACCCCAGGCATCCATTATGGAAGCTGTGGCGACCGACGCACCCAGCGATGTTGGGCCGCAGTCTAATGCGTTACTGCGAGTTCAGAAAGGCGTGTTTTGTACTTATTGGATATACCTCACGTTTATAATTGGCCATGGATAAGCTCAAGCAGATGCAGGCCTTTGTCTCCGCCGTGGAACTCGGCAGCCTGACTCGCGCGGCGCAGGCGGTCGGGGTGTCGCCCGCGATGCTGGGGCGGCGGGTCGACGCTCTGGAGCGCCGCCTCGGCGTGCGCCTGCTCCACCGTTCCACGCGCCACCTGACCCTGACCGAGGAAGGCCAGTTGTTCCTCGAGCGCTGTCGCCGGGTGTTCGCCGAGCTGGAGCTGGCGGAGGAGCTGATGGGGGCATCGCGGGAATCGGCCGTGGGGCATCTGCGCGTCACCGCGCCGGCCGGTTTCGGGCGCCGGCACGTCGCCGTGCACGCGGCGAGCTTCCTCGCCGCCAACCCGAGGGTCCAGCTGTCCTTCGACTTGACCGACCAGGTGGTCGACGTCGCCCGTCAGGGCTACGACGTGGGGATCCGGATCGGCGCGGTGGCCGATACCGACCTGGTCGCGATCCGGCTGGCCGCCAACCGGCGGGCTGTTTGCGCGGCGCCGGCCTACCTTGAGCGCCACGGCGTGCCGCGCCAGCTCGGCGACCTGCAGGACCACAATTGCCTCGTCTTTACCCCCCAGGGCGGGCAGACCGGCGGCTGGAGCTTCCAGAAGGAGGGCAAGCCGGTCACGATCCGCGTCAGCGGCAATCCCGACTGCAACGATGGCGAGATGCTCCACCGCTGGGCGCGGGCCGGCGTGGGCCTGGCGTGGCGCTCCACCTGGGAGATCCAGCGCGAGTTGAACCGCGGCGAACTG
>JBNLCM010000068.1:0-4132 GCA_050303815.1 Rhodocyclaceae bacterium | reverse complement strand
GACGAGTTGCGCGCGCTGCAGGCGCCCCTGAAGAGCCGTTACCGGGAAGACCCCACCTCCGCCGTCATCACCCTGGCCGCCCACGGCAAGCTGTCGGAAGGCGTCGCCTGCTCGGTCGAAACAGGCAAGGCGCTGGTGACGGCCGGCCTGCACCCGGGCAGTGGCGGCACCGGCGCGCTGGCCTGCTCGGGCGACATGCTGCTGCAGGCCCTGGTGGCCTGCGCGGGCGTGACCATCGCGGCCGTCGCGACGGCGCTCGGCATCGACCTCCGCGACGGCAGCCTCACCGCCGAGGGCGATCTGGATTTTCGCGGCACGCTGGGCGTGGACCGGGAAGCCCCGGTGGGTTTCAAGGCGATCCGGCTCAAGGTCGCACTCGACTCCGACGCGCCACGGGAGAGCCTCGACAAGCTGCTCGAGTTGTCGGAGCGCTACTGCGTCGTGTTGCAGACGATTTCGAACGGCGTGCCGGTCGCCTTGGAGGTCGCAGACTGAACCGCCCGCGGGCGCCGCTGCGGCCGCGGCGCCGGGGTGCGGCGGTCAGATGACCTTGAGCAATTGCCCGCGCAGTTCCTCGGCGCGGCGTCGGCCTTGCCGCGTCTCGACGATGAAGCGATACCAGTCGTCAAAATGAAGCCGCAGCTCCTCGTGGGACGCCGCCGAGTTCAGGGTGCTCATCAGCGTGACATGGGTGTACTGGCCGCAGAACGTCCGCAGCGTGTTGATCATGAAGTGCTTGGCCTTCTCCATGTCATCCGGATCCGGCTTGGCCGGCAGGTCGCGGAAGGCGGTGATCGGTGGCAGGGAGCCGTTGACGGGTGTTTCCTCACCCGAATCCTGGCGGACCGACTGGACCTCGATGAATCCAAGCTCCTCGAGCTCGCCCAGCGTATGGGTCAGGTCGTCCGCCGCGACCATGTCCCGGATTTCATCGACGGACTTCTTGCCGTCGACCATGATCAACACACGCCGCGTTCGCGGGTGCAAACCGCCAGTGCGCTCGGTGATCTCCGACCGCCCCTTTTCCGTCTTCTGAAATATGACACTCACGTTTCTGTCTCCTGACCCGTATCCATTGGTCATTCCCCCTGGCTCTGACGGCCAGTTGGCGTTCCTAGATTATTCGACCGTTATCGGTATGTCTTTAGTCGGATACCCTGACAAATTTAACGGAATCGGAAGGAAAGTCGCTAGTGGGCACCTTCAACTTATCGGGATCACGCCCTTGACCTGGGCATAGACCACGGTACCCGGCTCGAGTCCGAGCAGATCCCGGGAGCGCCGGGTGATCCGCGCCAGCAGTCGGGCCCCGTTGCCCATCCTGAGCTTGACGGTACATTGGTGCTCACCGGCGGACGCTACCGCATCGACGACGGCCGGCAGGATGTTGGTGATGCTCGAGCCATCCGGCCGGTACAGGGCCACGCTCACGTCCCTGGCATGGATGCGGATGCGCAGCCGTGTGCCGACCGGCCGGTCCAGCCCCGCCATCCACAGGTCCACGCCGGCCACGTCGAGCCGGCTCAGGCCGTACTCGGCGTCATGCCCGGCCACCTCCGCGTCGAGGGCCACGCTGGCGTTGTCCGAACGCGCCAGCGGAGAGGCCAGATCGGAGAGCACGTCGGCTACCGGCCCCGCGTTGAGCGCCCGCCCGGCCGACATCACGACCAGCCAGTCCGCGAGGCGGACCACCTCGTCCATCGCGTGGGTGACATAGACGACCGGAATGGCCAGCTCCCGATGCAGGCGTTCCAGGAATGGCAGGATCTCGGCCTTGCGTGCCCCATCGAGGGCGGCCAGCGGCTCGTCCATCAGCAACACCCGCGGCGCCGTCGCCAGGGCCCGCGCGATCGCCACCCGCTGCCGCTCGCCACCGGACAATTGAGCGGGCCGGCGCGCCATCAGCGCATCGATTCCAAGCAGTTCGACGAGCGCCGAGTCGTCCCCCTTCGGCTCTGCACCCCGCCTGCGCGCGAAGGCCAGGTTGCCCGCCACGCTCAGATGCGGAAACAGGCTGGCTTCCTGAAAGACGTAGCCGACCGGGCGGCGGTGAGGCGGGACCCAGCGACCCGCGACGGTGTCCTGCCAGCACTGGTCGCCGACGCTCAGGCGTCCCCGGTCGGCGCGGCTCAGTCCGGCGAGGCAGCGCAAGACCGTGGTCTTGCCGCAGCCCGAAGGCCCGAAGAGCGCGCTGATGCCCGTCGCGGGCAGCGACAGGTCGATGTCCAGGGCGAAGCCACCGGGCCGCCGCAGCAGGAAGCCGGCCTCGATGCGGTTCATCGGTCGCCTCCGCCGAAGGCGCCGGGCCCGCGGCCGCGGTTGAACCACTGGAGCGCGAGCAGCGAGGCGAAACTGAACACCAGCAGGCCGCCCGCGAGCAGGTGCGCGTGGTCGTACTCAAAGGCCTCGACCCGGTTGTAGATGGCGATGGAGAGCACCTGCGTCTCTCCCGGGATGTTGCCGCCCATCATCAGCACCACGCCGAACTCGCCCACCGTATGGGCAAATCCGAGGACCGCCGCGCTGAGGAAGCCTGGCCGGCAGAGGGGCACGACGACGTGCAGGAAGGTGTCCAGCGGATCGGCCCGCAGCGTCGCCGCGGCCTCGAGCATCCGCTCGTCCAGCCCGGCGAAGGCCGACTGGAGCGGCTGCACCACGAAGGGCAGCGAGAACAGGGTGGAGGCCACGACCAACCCGGCAAAGGTGAAGGGCAGCGTCCCAAGGCCCAGCGCTTCCGTCAGCCGCCCCACCGGCCCCTCGGGGCCCAGCATCACCAGCAGGTAGAAACCCAGCACCGTCGGTGGGAGCACCAGCGGCACGGCCACCAACGCCGAGACGACGCTGGCGGCCGCCGACCGGCTGCGCGCGAGCCACCAGGCCAGTGGCGTGCCGATCACGAACAGCACGAGCAGCGTCACCGCCGCCAGTCGCGCGGTCAGGCCGATGGCCAGCCAGTCCTCGGGGCCGATCTGCATTGCAGGCATCAATGGCGTTCAGCGAGCCTCTTCCGGGTCAATCCAGTGGTGAGTTTGCCGGAAAACCGGGCCGCCCACCCCGACGGATTCCCTCGGCGCGAAACGAAACCCGCCGCGCTCCCCTCCCCGAGGGGCTGAGGTCTTGAGCCCGCACCACGTCGTAGCCCTCCTCGCCAAGGGGCCCGCCCGTAGCCTCCTCCTGCGCCTTGTGGCGCAGGTCAAGAACCTCGACGCGATCCGCCATACCCATGTCCCAAACCCCTAGTAGCGGGAAAAAAGGTCGCGCAGGCGGCACAGCACCCGGGCGGGATCGAAACCGGGCGCGGGCAGCGCGCGGGCCGACCGGCACGCGTCGATGACACGCGCCGGATCGGTCTCGGCGGTCAGGACCACCTCGGCGCCACGGCGGGCCATGTGGCGGACGAAGCCCTCGCCCGCCGACCCCGCGACGACCAGATCCACCCCGTCGAGGGGGTGCGGCCGATCTTCTGTCGCGAGGTGCAGGATCTGCGACTTCTCGAGCGTCACCCGCTCGCAGTGCGGCTCGTCCGCGCCCGCGTCGAGGGTCACGACGAACCAGTCGCGGGCCCGGCCAGCGTGCCCGCTGACCGCCTTGAAATCCTGGGTGGCAATCGCGATCCGGGTCAATTGGCCACCTCGTAGCCAAAGCTGCGAATCACCGCACGGGCCTCGTCGGAGCGAAGGTAGGCCGCCAGCGCCCTCGCGGCCACGGCGTGCTCGCCTCGCGCCAGGAGGACGAGGTCCTGGCGCAGGCTCTCGTGCATGCCGTTGGGAACGCGCCACGCCGATCCGCTCGTGAGGTGCCCGTCGCGCCAGACCTGGGACAAGGCGACGAAGCCGAGGTCGGCGTTGCCGGAGGCCACGAACTGGAAGGTCTGGCCGATGCTCTCGGCGGTTACGACGCGACCTTCCAGGCTCGGGCCCAGGCCGAGGGCATCGATCGTCTCCCGCGCGGCACGCCCATAGGGCGCGAGCTTCGGGTCGGCGACTGCCAGGCGGCGGAAATCGCCGGCGCGGAGCGCCTGCCCCTCACCGTCGACGCGGCCGGCCTGCGGACTCCACAGAGCAAGCTGGCCGACCGCGTAGGTGAAGCGCGTACCCGCCACGGCAAAGCCCTCGTCGACCAGGCGCGCCGG
>JBNLCM010000067.1:0-18085 GCA_050303815.1 Rhodocyclaceae bacterium | reverse complement strand
CGGGTGTTCGAGAACCTGCTGACCCAGGTGATGATCCGGATGGAGGACGCCGGCTGGTTCAAGCGCAAGGTCTTCCACAAGTACCTTGAAGTGGCCCGTAAGGTCGGCGCCGATATCCTGGATGGCAAGCCGGTCTCTGCCGGCGATCGCCTCCAGTACTGGCTCGGCAACCTGCTGGTCTACGGTCCGCTCAAGAACGTGCTGGGCATGAGCCGCATCCGCGTGGCCTACACTGCGGGCGCGGCGATCGGCCCGGACCTGTTCCGCTTCTACCGCTCGATTGGCGTCAATCTGAAGCAGCTCTACGGCCAGACCGAGACCTGCGCCTACGTGTGCCTGCAGCCGGACGGCCAGATCAAGCTCGACAGCGTCGGCGTGCCGGCCCCCCAGGTGGAGGTCAAGCTGGCCGACAACGGGGAGATCCTCGTCAAGGGACCGATGCTGCTGAAGGCCTACTACAAGCGGCCTGATGCGACCGCCGAATCCCTCAATGACGAAGGCTACTTCCTGACCGGCGACGCGGGCTACTTCGACGACGAGGGTCACCTCAAGATCATCGACCGGGCCAAGGACGTGGGCAAACTCAACGACGGCTCGATGTTTGCCCCGAACTACATCGAAAACAAGCTGAAGTTCTTCCAGCACGTGAAGGAGGCGGTCTGCTTCGGCAGCGGACACGACTACGTCACCGCCTTCATCAACATCGAGCTCGAGGCGGTCGGCAACTGGGCCGAGCGCCAGGGCATGTCCTATGCCGGCTACACCGACCTGGCCCAGCAGGCGCCGGTCTATGAGCTGATCCGGGAGTGCATCGAGAAGGTCAACGCCGAACTGGTGTCCGACCCGATGATGAGCGGCTCGCAGGTGCGGCGCTTCCTGATCCTGCACAAGGAGCTGGACGCGGACGACGGTGAGCTGACCCGGACCCGAAAGGTGCGACGCAAGTTCGTCGCCGAGCGCTACCAGGTGCTGGTCGATGCGCTCTACAGCGGCAACAAGAACCAGTACATCGAAACCGAAGTGAAGTACGAAGACGGCCGGCAGGGCAAGATCGCCGCCGACCTGCGCATCGAGGACTGCAAGACCTTCCCGCCGCAGGCCGGGGCCAAGGCCGCTTGAGGAGGCACCCACAGATGATGAATGACATCGCGCAGGCCGGATCGGCCGAGGCGTCCCAGGGCGGGCGCCAGATCGGCGAGGTGATCCTCGACCTGAAGAACATCTCGCTGTCCTTCGGCGGCGTCAAGGCGCTGACCGACATCAGCTTCAACGTGCGCGAGCACGAAATCCGCTCGATCATCGGTCCCAACGGGGCGGGCAAGAGTTCGATGCTGAACGTGATCAACGGCGTCTATCACCCGCAGCAGGGCAACATCGTCTTTCATGGCGAGACCCGCCGCGACATGGACCCGCACAAGGCGGCCAGCCAGGGCATTGCCCGCACCTTCCAGAACATCGCGCTGTTCAAGGGCATGAGCGTGCTCGACAACATCATGACCGGGCGCAACCTGCAGATGAAGTGCGGCCTGCTGGCCCACGCCCTGTACTGGGGCAAGGCGCAGAAGGAAGAGATCGCGCACCGCATCAAGGTGGAGGAGGTCATCGACTTCCTCGAGATCCAGAGCATCCGCAAGACGCCGGTGGGGCGCCTGCCCTATGGCCTCCAGAAGCGGGTCGAGCTGGGGCGCGCGCTGGCGGCGGAGCCGTCGATGCTGCTGCTCGACGAGCCGATGGCCGGCATGAACGTCGAGGAGAAGCAGGACATGTGTCGCTTCATCCTCGACATCAACGATCAGTTCGGGACGACGATCGTGCTGATCGAGCACGACATGGGCGTGGTGATGGACATCTCCGACCGGGTCGTGGTGCTGGACTACGGCAAGAAGATCGGCGACGGCTCGCCCGACGAGGTCAAGAACAACCCGGAAGTGATCGCCGCCTATCTGGGCACGTCTCACTGAGCGCGGACAAGGGAGCTCACGCAATGCAGTTCTTTCTCGAGGTTTTGATCGGTGGCCTGCTCTCCGGCGTGCTGTACTCGCTGGTGGCGCTCGGCTTCGTGCTGATCTTCAAGGCGTCCGGGGTGTTCAACTTCGCCCAGGGGGCGATGGTGTTTTTCGCGGCGCTGACCTTCGTCGGCTTCACCGAGGTGCTGCCCGGCTGGACCGGTCTGGAAGAAGACGGCTCCGTCGTTTTCTGGCTGGCCTTCGTGCTGGCGCTGGCATCGATGATCGTGCTCGGCATCGTGACCGAGAAGATCGTGCTCCGGCCGCTGGTGAACCAGCCGCCGATCACGCTGTTCATGGCGACCATCGGCCTCACCTACCTGGTGGAAGGCATCGCCCAGGGCATCTGGGGGGCCAACGTGCGGGGTCTCGAACTGGGGATCGAGGACGTGCCCATTGAATACATGATGGAGCAGCACAACATCCTGATCTCCAGCTTCGACCTGTTCGCCGCGGGGCTGGCGGGGCTGCTGGTCGGATCGCTGGCGCTGTTCTTCCAGTACACCAAGGTTGGCCGCGCCCTGCGCGCGGTGGCCGATGACCACCAGGCGGCCCTGTCGATCGGTATCCCGCTGCAGCACATCTGGGCCATCGTGTGGGGCGTGGCCGGTTTCGTGGCGCTGGTCGCGGGCCTGATCTGGGGGGCGCGCAACGGCGTCCAGTTCGCCCTCACCTTCACCGCGCTGAAGGCCCTGCCGGTGCTGATCCTCGGTGGCTTCACCTCGGTGCCCGGCGCGATCGTCGGTGGCCTGATCATTGGCGCCTCGGAGAAGCTGGCCGAGGTCTATGTCGGTCCCTTCGTGGGCGGCGGCATCGAATCCTGGTTCCCGTACGTGCTCGCCCTGCTGTTCCTGCTGGTGCGGCCCGAGGGCCTGTTCGGCGAACGTCACATCGACCGCGTCTGATTCCACGACGACACGAATTCCGGAGACAAACGCATGTTCTATCGTGAAGCCGGCCAGTTCAAGGCAAGCTACGAGGCCGACCAGCAGATCTTCCCGATCATCCAGGACCGGGTCGGGATCGCCATCGTCATCGCCTTCGCGGCGCTGGTCATTCCCATGATCGCCAATGAGTACTGGCTCAAGGCCATCCTGGTGCCGGTGCTGATCTTTTCGCTCGCGGCCATCGGCCTCAACATCCTGACCGGCTATGCCGGCCAGCTGTCCCTCGGCTCGGCGGCCTTCATGGCGGTGGGCGCCTTCGGTGCCTACAACTTCATGCTGCGCATCGACGGCATGCCCTTCCTGGTGGCGCTGGTGCTCGGCGGCCTGGCGGCCGCCGCCGTCGGCGTGCTGTTCGGGCTGCCCAGCCTGCGCATCAAGGGCTTCTATCTGGCGGTGGCGACCCTCGCGGCCCAGTTCTTCATCGTCTGGGCGCTGGTGAAGTTCCCCTGGTTCTCCAACCACTCCTCCTCCGGCGTGATCACCGCGCAGGACATCGTGATCCTCGGCTACACCTTCGACGGCCCGGTGGAGAAGTATCTGCTGACGCTGGGCATCGTCATCGTGCTGGCCCTGATGGCCAAGAACCTGGTCCGGACCTCGACCGGGCGCGCCTGGATGGCCGTGCGCGACATGGATGTGGCGGCCGAGGTGATCGGCATCCGGCCGATGCGCACCAAGCTGATCGCCTTCGCGGTGTCGTCGTTCTACTGTGGCGTGGCCGGCGGCCTGTATGCCTTCACCTATCTCGGCACCGTCGAGCCGGAAGGCTTCAACCTCGACCTGTCCTTCCGCATCCTGTTCATGATCATCATCGGTGGGGTCGGATCGATCATGGGATCGTTCCTTGGTGCGGCCTTCATCGTGCTGCTGCCGATCTTCCTGGACAACGTGATTCCCCATCTGTTCGGGGATCTCTTCTCCGCCAGTTTTGCGTCGAACCTGCAGTTGATCGTGTTCGGCGGACTGATCATCTTCTTCCTCATCGTCGAACCCCATGGCCTCGCGCGGCTGTGGCAGATCGCCAAGGAGAAGCTGCGGCTGTGGCCCTTCCCCCACTGAGCCGCGAACCCTAGGCCGGCGGGGCGCACAGCGGCCCGACCAGCTTGTTTCAAGAGAAGCACCACACACCACAAGAAGGAGGCAATCCATGAAATTCAAGAAGACCGTCATGCTGGGTGCGCTTGTCGCAGGCACCCTGGCAGCCGGCGTTGCTGCAGCCGCGGAGCAGTTCATCGGCCTGCCGAGCTACCGGGTCGGCGCCTATGCCGCCGGCGGTTCCGGCATCTACGGTGGCTGGATCGACTACATGAACCTGATCAACGAGCGCGACGGCGGCGTCGGCGGCGTGAAGCTGGTCTACGAGGAGTGCGAGACCGAATACAACAACGCGCGTGGCGTCGAGTGCTACGAGCGTCTCAAGAACAAGGGCGAGACCGGCAACTCGATGTTCTCGCCGCTGTCCACCGGCATCACCTATTCGGTGCTGGACAAGGTGCCGGACGACAAGATCCCGCTGGTGACGATCGGCTACGGCCGGACCGATGCCGCCGACGGCAGCGTGTTCCCGTGGGTCTTCCCGCTGATCACGACCTACTGGTCGCAGGCGACGACGATGATCAAGTACATCGAGTCGAAGGAAGGCGACCTGAAGGGCAAGAAGATCGTCCTGCTCTACCACGATTCGGCCTACGGCAAGGAACCGCACGCCGTCCTCGACCGCATGGCCGCCGACAAGGGCTTCACGGTCGAGAAGATCGCCGTCGCCCACCCGGGCAACGAGCAGCAGTCCCAGTGGCTGCAGATCCGCCAGATCCGCCCCGACTGGGTGATCCTCTGGGGCTGGGGGGTGATGAACCCGACCGCCTTGAAGGCCGCCGCGAAGACGGGCTTCCCGCGCAACAAGATGCTGGGTGTGTGGTGGTCCGGCGCCGAGGAGGACACGATCCCGGCCGGCGCTGCCGCCAAGGGCTTCACCGCCGCCGGCTTCAACGTCGCGGGCGACAACTACCCGGTCATCAAGGACATCAAGAAGCTCGTCTATGGCGCCGGCAAGGGCAACATGGAAGACGAGTCCCGCGTCGGTAGCGTCTATTACAACCGCGGTGTGGTGCACGGCATCATCGCCGTCGAGGCCATCCGCAAGGCGCAGGAGAAGTACGGCAAGGGCAAGGCGCTGACCGGCGAGCAGATCCGCTGGGGCTACGAGAACCTGAACATCGACGACAAGAAGCTCGCCGAGCTGGGTGCCGCCGGCTTCATGCCTGCGCTGAAGACGTCCTGCAACGACCATGAGGGGTCCGGCAAGGTCAAGTACCAGACCTGGGATGGCGCCAAGTGGAAGGTCGTGACCGACTGGATCGACGCCGACAAGCAGATGGTGCGCGGCATGATCGAGGAGTCCGCCACCAAGTACGCCAAGGAAAAGGGCATCACCCCGCGCGATTGCTCGAAAGAGATGTAAATCGCTGACAGCCGTGGCCCCGGCAGGGGTCACGGACCACCTTCCCCGCAAGGGAAGGTCCCCCGAGCCCATCGCCGCGGTGGCCTGGGGGGACCTTCTCCGGCAACGCCGGGGAGAGACGCATCCGGACACACGGAGCAGGAACCTGCAGATGAGTACCGAAACCGCACCCTACCTGTCGATCAACAACATCGAGGTCATCTACGACCACGTCATCCTGGTCCTCAAGGGGGTCTCGATGGAAGTGCCCAAGGGCGGCATCGTGGCCCTTCTCGGCGCCAACGGCGCGGGCAAGAGCACGACGCTGAAGTCGATCTCGAACCTGCTGCGCGCCGAGCGTGGTGACGTGACCAAGGGCAGCATCGAGTTCAAGGGCGCCCGGGTCGACCAGATGACCCCCAACGACCTTGTCAAGCGCGGCGTCATCCAGGTCATGGAGGGCCGTCACTGCTTCGGCCACCTCACCATCGAGGAGAACCTGCTGACCGGCGCCTACACCCGCAAGGCCTCCGGCGCCGAAGTCAGGAATTCGCTGGAGCTGGTCTACAACTACTTTCCGCGACTGAAGGAACGGCGCAAGTCCCAGGCGGGCTATACGTCCGGCGGCGAGCAGCAGATGTGCGCCATCGGCCGGGCCATCATGGCCAACCCGGAAATGGTCCTGCTCGACGAACCGTCGATGGGCCTCGCGCCCCAGATCGTCGAGGAAATCTTCGAGATCGTGAAAGACCTCAATACCAAGGAGCAGGTCAGCTTCCTGCTCGCCGAACAGAACACGATGGTGGCGCTTCGCTATGCCGACTTCGGCTACATCCTAGAGAACGGCCGCATCGTGATGGAAGGCGAGGCCAAGGAGCTGGCCAATAACGAAGACGTCAAGGAGTTCTACCTGGGCCTGTCGGGTGAGGGGCGCAAGAGCTTCCGCGAGGTCAAGCACTATCGTCGCCGCAAGCGCTGGCTGTCCTGATCACCGAACAACGCGTCCCAACCTGCGAGGACCCGCCAGATGGAATTCTTTGATGCAAGGGAAGGCCGCGACCCGGCCGAGCGCGAGCGCGACCTGATGGCGCGCCTGCCGGGCCAGCTCGCGCATGCGCGCGACCACGCCCCGGCCTTTGGCGAGCGTCTGGCGGGCTACGACCTCGCCCAGGTGACGAGCCGCGCGGCACTTGCCGCCCTGCCGGTCACCCGCAAGTCCGAGTTGCTCGAGCTGCAGAAGGCGGCGCGACCCTTCGGCGGCTTCGCAGCCGTTGCTTGGGGCGAGCACTGTGCGCGGGTCTTTGCGTCGCCCGGGCCGATCTACGAGCCGGAAGGACGCAGGGCTGACTACTGGCGTCTCGCCCGGGCCATGTACGCGGCCGGCTTTCGCGCCGGGGACCTGGTGCACAACACGTTCTCGTATCACATGACGCCGGCTGGCTCGATGATGGAGACGGCGGCCCATGCGATCGGATGCACCGTCTTCCCGGGCGGTGTCGGCCAGACGGAACAGCAACTCGGTGCGATTGCCGACCTGCAGCCGAATGCCTACGTCGGCACGCCGTCTTTCCTGCGGATCCTGCTCGACAAGGCCGCCGAACTCGGTATCCCGGTGGCCTTCACGAAGGCCTTCGTGTCCGGCGAAGCCTTTCCTCCGAGCCAGCGGGATGCGCTGGCCGACCGCGGCATCCAGGCCTTCCAGGCTTATGCGACGGCCGACCTGGGCCTGATCGCCTACGAGACGTCCGCCCGCGAGGGCCTCGTCATCGATGAGGACGTGATCGTTGAGATCGTTCGTCCAGGCACAGGAGATCCGGTCGCGGAAGGGGAGGTGGGCGAGGTGGTCGTGACGACCTTCAATCCCGATTACCCCCTGATCCGCTTCGGGACCGGCGACCTGTCGGCCGTGATGCCCGGAACCTCTCCCTGCGGACGCACCAACGCGCGTATCCGGGGCTGGCTGGGGCGCGCTGACCAGACAACCAAGATTCGCGGCATGTTTGTCCATCCGTCCCAGGTTGCCGAGGTGCTCCGGCGCCATCCCGAGGTCGGGCGGGCGCGGCTGGTGGTCGAGAATCCGGATGGCGTTGACCGGATGGAGTTGCGCTGCGAGTGCGATGGCGCCGCTGACGGCCTGCGCGATGCCGTGGCCGGCACGGTTCGCGACGTGACCAAGCTCCGCGCCGATGTGGCCTTGTGCGCGCCATCCAGCCTGCCCAATGACGGCAAGGTGATCGAGGACCTGCGCCGCTACGAATAGGCCCTGACAGGCTTCGCCGGCACCCCGCCTGTGGGATCCGGCCAGCGCCGCTCGCGGCGCCATCACCCCTTGCCTCCGTTGTAGCTTGCGCGGCGGCCCGCAGCAGCGGGCCGTCTTTTTTTCAGGGCCTGGTGGGGAAGGCCTGCGGTTTATGCGAATGGGCCGCGGGACGGGCGGGCGGGGATAATCGCATCATGCAATCCCTCTTCCTCCTGCTGCCGGACTTCGCCCTGATCCTGCTCGGGGCCGTCCTTCATCGTCGTGCGCGGCTGCCGGAAGGCTTTTGGCCAGGCCTCGAGTGGATGGTGTATTTCGTGCTGTTCCCGGCCTTGCTGTTCAATGCGCTGGCCCGGGTCGATCTCGCGCTGGATCGCACGCTGCCGCTGTTCGCGGCAGGGCTTGGCAGCATGATCGCTGCGTTTCTGCTCGGGCTCGCCGGCAAGCGCCTGACCGGGCTGTCGCCCCTCGGCTTCGCCTCGCGCCTGCAGTGTGCCTATCGCTTCAACACCTACATCGGCATCGCCATTGCGGGCAAGCTGCATGGTGCGGAGGGCATCGCCGCGATGGGGGCGCTGTGCGGCGTGATGGTGCCTTTCGCCAATCTCGCCGCGGTCGGCATGCTGGCCCGCCACGGGCAGGCCGGCATCCTGCGGGAGCTGTCGCGCAATCCGCTGGTGCTGGCCACGCTCGCGGGGCTGGCGTTCAACGTCGCCGGCGGCAGCCTGCCGGCGCCGGTGGGACAGTTCCTGACCCGTCTGGCCGACGCGTCGGTCGCGCTCGGGCTGCTCGCCGTGGGTGCGGCCCTGCGCTGGGGGAGCACCGGTGGCAACCTCGCCGGATCCCTCTGGCTGGTGGCCGTCAAGCTGGTGATGATGCCGCTGGCGGCCTGGGGACTGGTGACGTGGTTTGGCCTGACCGGCCTTCACCGGGATATCGCCATTCTGTTCGCAGCCCTGCCGTCGGCGTCATCCGCCTACATCCTGGCGATGCGGATGGGGGGCGACGGCAAGGGGGTCGCCTGGCTGATCTCGGCGACCACGGTCGGGGCCATGGTCAGCCTGTGGGGCTGGATCATGGCCCTTCAGCGCTTCTAGGGCCGGCTATTTGCCCGTGGCCTTGCTGCGGGCGGCGGTTTTCTTGGCCGCCGCCTGGGTGTCCGCGGTATCCCCTGCGTCGTCCTGGCCCTGCATCAGATTCCATGGCCACATCGCGCCAGCGAAGGGATTGGCGATCGGCTCGCTGGCGTCGCCGCCCTGGCCGACCTGGCTCATGGCCTGCACGGCGGCGATCGTCGTGCGCTGCATCTCGAGACCCTGGGTGGTCATCTGCAACATGTTGAGGTTCATCTTGAGCCAGCCTTCCACCGCCTTCAGGTCGGCGATGCGCTTGTCCAGCTCGTTGACATCGAGGGTCGGCGTCACCATGCCGGGCAGCGAGAAGCCCATGTTGCCCCACATGTTTCGCATGAATTCCATCGGGTCCTGCGCCATCTTGTCGTCCGACATCCCGCTCCCCCTCTGTTGTCGATGATGTGAGGGGATCATAAACCAAGCCCCGTGTCAGTGGGTTTCCGGCGTGGCATTGAGCTGCCGCTGCAGCAGCGCCCGCAGCTTGGCGGGGCGGACCGGCTTGTGGAGCAGGGCGATGCCTTCGTGCTGTGCCAGCTGGAGCGTCTCCGGACCGGTGTCTCCAGTCACGATCATGGCCGGCAGCTCGGCGCCATAGCGGCGGCGCACCAGGTGAACGACGTCGATGCCGTCGTGGGGGCCGCGCAGCCTATAGTCGGAGATGATGGCCTGTGGCGCCCGACCACCGAGTGCGAGCGCCATCTGAAGCCGCTCCAGGTTCTCGCCCGAGACCACCTCGCAGCCCCAGGATGTCAGCAGGCTGACGATGCCGGCCAGTGCCAGTTCGTCGTCGTCCACGACCGCAAGGATCAGGCCCTCCAGGCTGCCCGGCGCACGCACGCGCTCTTCGCCCGGTGGCTTCTCGACGGGTTCGGCGTGCGGCAGCTGCAAGGAGAAGACCGAACCCCAGCCGTGGGACGATCGCAGGGAGAGCGGGTGGTCGAGCAGGTCGGTGAGGCGACGAACGATGGCCAGGCCCAGCCCCAGGCCCTTGTGGCGCGCCCGCTCGGGATTATCGAGCTGGACGAACTCCTGGAAGATCTGCTCTTGCGCCTCCTTCGGAATGCCGATGCCGCTGTCGCGGACCTCGACGCGCCAGCCGTCGCCGGATCGACGGCAGAACACCGCCACGGCGCCCATGGGCGTGTAGCGCAGGGCATTGGCCACCAGGTTGGCCAGCACCCGTTCCAGCAGCACCGGATCGCTGCGGGTCCACGCCGAGGACGGGCGAACCCGGAGGCGCAGGCCCTTGTCGGTGGCCAGCTGCGCGAAGTCGTCCTCGATGCGGCGGAGGACCTGCTGAATCGGGAAGGGGCGAAACTCGGGCTGCAGCACGCCGGCATCGAGCTTGGAGATGTCGAGCAGGCTGTCGAGCAGGGTTTCCATGGCCTCGGCGCTGGCGGCGATCTGGCGCACGAGCCGGGACGTCCGGGGCGGATGTTCGAGCGCCGACAGCTCCGAGATGAACAGCACGAGGGCATGCATCGGCTGGCGCAGGTCATGACTGGCAGCTGCCAGGAAGCGCGACTTGGCGAGGTTGGCCCGCTCGGCCTCGTCGGTCCGGCTGCGCAGTTCCTCGGTGGCCTCGTCGACCCGGTTCTCCATGGTCCGGTAGGCTTCCTGCAGGCGCGAGGCCATGTCATTCACGCCGGTGGCGAGTCGCGCGAGGCTGCCACCGCCGGTTTCGGGTACGCGCTCGGCGAAGTCTCCGTGGCCGATCCGCGTGACGGCGGCCGACACTTCCCGGATGGGGCCGCTGACGCTCGCGCTGATTCGGCGGGCCAGCACCATGCCGCCGCCCAGTACCAGCGCAAACAGCAGGAACCCGTGGCCGACCAGCTCCTGGCTGCGGCGGATCAGGTTCTCGCGCGAGAGGTCGAGCACGACGACGCCGAGCGCGCGGGGGCTGTCATCGGGCGACGGCGCCAGGATCTCCGACAATTCATCGGTGACGCTGAGCTGGCTGGCGAGAACCGGCTCGATGATGCGGTAGCGGTCGTCGCGGCGCGAGCTGCCCGCGACGGTGAGTTGGGAAGCGTCTGGCGCAGGGTACTCGCCGCTGGCGGCGAGCAGCATGCTCTCGCGGTCCATCACGATGACGCCGAGCACGTCATCCTCGCGCGCCACCGCATTGGCGAGGCGCTGCAGCTGCTCACCATTGCCGGCAAAGACGCCGAATTCGCTCGCCACGGCCATCTGGCGTGCCAGGGCCTGGCCTCGCGCGAGGTGGGCTTGCTCGATCTCGCTGATCCGGGCGCCGGTGAAAAAGGCGATCAATGCCACCGCCAGGATCGACAGAGGCAGCAGGGTGACAAGGGTGAGTCGGGCACGAATGCCCCAGCGGCGAATCAAGTCGGTTGTTTCCCGTCCATCGTGGTACTCCGCTCAGCGAGCGAACGCCTGCGGTGCCGGCCCGGTCGAGGAAGGATCAACCGGATGGAAGGCCGATGATGCGGCACGCGGCAGGCATCGACCTCAAAATGCTGTGAATTGCTCCCTGGCCGCAGATTCGTTCACGCATGCTTGACGTGGGTTGTTGTGATTTTGCCGGCTATGCGTTATTCATGACCACCCGTTTGCCGCGGTGCAACCTGCGAGACCGACCTGACATGACCCGGATTCTAATCGTTGAAGACCACGCGCTGGTTCGCGAGGCCATGGCCCAGACGCTGCAGCACCTGGAGCCTGACGTCGAATGTGTCGAGGCGTCCAATGCCGATACGGCCCTGGCGCGCCTGGCCGAGGGCGAAGATTGGGACCTGGCCGTGATCGACCTGATGTTGCCCGACATGAACGGTTTTTCACTGCTTGGCGTCATGGCGAAGCGCTTCCCCGACATACCGGCCATCGTCGTTTCTGCACTCGACGACCCGGCCTCGGTGCAGCGGGCCATGAAGGCCGGCGCGTCGGGCTTCGTCCCCAAGGCCAGTTCCGGTGCCGATCTGCTCAAGGCCATCCGGATCGTCCTCGACGGCGGCGTTTTCGTGCCGGCAGGGATGAAGGAGCAGGACGATAAGCGGCCGTCGATGGGGCTGAACGACAAGTTCGGCCTGACGGCCGCCCAGATGCGCGTGCTCGACTTGCTTACCCAGGGCAAGACCAACAAGGAAATCGCGGATCTCCTCGGCTTGTCCGAAGGGACCGTGAAGGTCCATGTGTCGGCTATCTTCAAGGCCATGAAAGTATCCAGCCGAGCCCAGGCGCTGGTCGTCATCGCGCGCCACGGCGTGCGCTTCTGAGGCGGGTAACGGGCGGCTGGGGTCTGCTGGGACTGAGGACAAGGCGCGCGGACGCGGCCCGGGGGGCCAGGCAAGGAGGCGCCGCGGCCATGAGATCCGGGCGGCTCACGGCCGCGACGCGCTCCGCCGTACAAATGTCCGCAGACCCTAGTGCGAGTGTGCGGCCTGGCGTTCGACCGCCAGGTTGGCGTTGCCGCCCCGTGTGACTTCGGGCTCGTCAGCAGCCTGCAGGCGGTACTCGAGCTCCATCAGGTCCAGCACCTGGCCCGCGACGGCACGACACGCGTTCGCCAGCCCGGTCGGGATCGACTCGGGGACTTCCTTCTGCAGCAGCAGCTTCGATGACGAGATCGAGAATACCGGGCGCAGGATGCGGTGCCGATAGTCGCTCATCAGTTGCCCGACCGAGCGGTCTGCGGCGGTGCGTTGCCAGTTGTTGACCGGCCACTGGCTGGGCACGGCGTAGGCGCGTGGAAAGCGCTCGAGATCCTTGATGATCGTGCGGATGTCTTCGTGGGACTCGCGGAAGGGCAGCAGCACGATGTCCGCGATGCCGTAGAGCCGGCGGTCCATCTCGGTCCGGTTGCCACCGCCATCGATGACGCCAAGCCAGCCTTCCATGC
This sequence comes from Rhodocyclaceae bacterium, assembly GCA_050303815.1. Lineage (GTDB taxonomy): Bacteria > Pseudomonadota > Gammaproteobacteria > Burkholderiales > Rhodocyclaceae > Cognatazoarcus. Next base: position 5,443 of record JBNLCM010000067.1, on the reverse strand, counting down.
CCCTCAGCTTGTCCACCACTTTCGAAAGGGCTTCCGGCGTTCTTGCGTCCGCCGTGATGTAGCGTCGACCGCCCGGCTGGAGCGGCTCCCGCGAGGTGTCGGTGAGGATGCAGGCAGAGCGTTGGCCCAGCAGGCCCAGGCCCTGGCACAGCATGTGGGACAGGGTGGTCTTACCGGTGCCGCCCTTGTTTCCGATGATGCAGACGATCTCAGCCATGTTCGCAATCTCCAACGCGCCCGACGGCCCCTGCGTTCAGGGGCCGACCTTGGCGCCGACGGTGAAATTGTCGATGCTTCGTGTCGCGTGGCGCGGGTGAAACAGAGTCGGTTTTATCGACCTTTTCGTTGTTTTCCTGAATTGGGCCGATAGACGTAGAGCTGGGTGCTGCGTCGGTCCGCCACCGTGTCGATGCGCACCGGCTCGACATCGGGCACAGGGAACGAGTTGGACAGCAGGAGGGCGCCAGGTTTCATCTCGCGGCAAGCCTTCTCCCACACTTGCCCCATCGGGATCGGTGACAGGAACGCGTAGACAATGTCGAATTCACCCCAGTCGCGAGCGAAGAAGTCGCCCCGGTCAAGCCTCAGGTTGCCCTGCCCGCGGGCCAGCACGCAGGCAAGCCAGTGCGGCAGCGGGGCCGATTCGATGCCGAGGAAGTGCCAGCCCGGATGGGCCCTGGCCAGGGGACGGAGCAGGGATCCGGTGCCGCTGCCGATATCGAGCAAGGCACCATGCGGGCGTTTGTCGAGTTCGCCTCCCACGACGGCGACGGTCTGCTGATTCGACAGGAAGAGCGGCACGCGGGTGCGGAATGCGGACCCGTAGACGAGCGCCATCAGGACGAAGGCGGCGAGATACCAGCGCGGATCCAGTCCGAGGGTGGTCGCCGCCAGCAACGACGGCACGAAGAGCAGGTGAATGGGCAACCACCACCGTTCGGACCGCAACACGGTGGCCATGCCTGCGGCGGCGAGGCCCTGAGCGATCGCGGCCGGCCACAGGCCGCCGCCCGGCAGCAGGCCGGCGCGCGCCAGCGTCGCGGCGAGGGCGAGGGCGAGCAACTGGGCGGCGAGCGCCTTGACAAGGGGCATGGCGGTGCGGCGAGGTCGTGCGGGGACCCATGATAACCGCCCGGTGGGCCCCTCAGGCGGCGCGCGCCTCGACGCCGGGAGGCGCTTGCCTGACTTCCCGCCAGCGGGCCAGCAGGACCTGCCGCCGGGCGGCGACCTCGGCCATGTTGCGGTGCTTGACGTGTCCGAAGCCGCGAATCGTCGCGGGCAGGCTGGCGATCTCGATGGCCAGCGGCAGCCGGTCGAAAGAGAGGTGGTCGATCAGTTCCAGCACGTCCTGCTCGTACTGCGGGATCAGGGCCCGCTCGGCGCGGCGCTCCTCGGTCCGGCCGAACGGGTCCCAGCGCGATCCGCGCAGCCCCTTGAGGCGGGCCAGCAAGCGAAACACGCGCAGCAGCCCCTTGCCATAGGTCCGTTTGGCGATCACTCCGGTATTCGGATCCGGGCGGCTCAATAGCGGTGGCGCGAGATGGAATCGGACCTCGAAATCCCCATCGAAGGTATCGTTGATCCGCTGCCAGAACGCAGCGTCACCGTAGAGGCGCGCCACTTCGTATTCGTCCTTGTAGGCCATCAGGCGGTAGGCCTGCCGCGCGACCGCCTCGCTGAGACGCGTCGACCCGAGGGGGGCTTCCGCTTGCCGGACCCGCGAGACGAGCCGGCGGTAGCGTTCGGCATAGGCGGCGTCCTGGTAGGCCGTCAGGGCATCGATCCGGTGGGCGACCAGGGCGTCGAGGGATGGCTCGGTGCCGGGCGTCGGGGCTTCCGGCGATGCGGCGCGCTGCACGGCGGACAGGTCGCACGCGGCGCGTCGGCCCCACAGGAAAGCCTTGCGGTTCAACTCGATGGCGACGCCGTTGAGTTCGATGGCCTGGTGGAGCGCTTCCAGCGAAACCGGCACCATGCCCTTTTGCCAAGCATAGCCGAGCAGAAACAGGTTGGTGGCGATCGCATCCCCGAGAAGCCGCGTCGCCAGGGTCTGCGCGTCGAGGAAGTCCGCTTGCTCGCGGCCGATGGCCTCGACGATGCTGGTCTGCATCCGTTCGAGGGGGAACTGCCAGTCCGGGTTCTTGGCGAAATCCGAGGTCGGGGTTTCGGCGCAATTGACGATTGCGCGGCTGCGTCCGCCGGCCATCTTGGCCAGCGCCTCGTCGCTGGCGGTCACGATCACGTCGCCGCCAATCACGGCATCGGCCTCGCCGGCGGCAATTCGCACGGCGTGCAGGTCCTCGGGCCGGCTGGCGATCCGGATGTGGCTGAAGACCGAGCCGCCCTTCTGGGCCAGTCCGGTCATGTCGAGGACGGTGACGCCGCGGTCGTCCAGGTGGGCGGCCATGCCGATCAGGGCTCCGATGGTCACCACGCCCGTGCCGCCGACGCCGGTTACCAGGATGCCGTACGGACGGTCGGTGTCGGGCAGGGTGGGTTCGGGGGGCGGCGGGAACCCCGACTCGTCCACCTGCTGGGCGCGCCCCCTCGCCAGCCGTCCGCCCTCGATCGTGACGAAGCTCGGGCAGAAGCCTTTCAGGCAGGAGTAGTCCTTGTTGCAACTGCTCTGGTCAATCGCCCGCTTACGCCCGAACGGGGTTTCGAGGGGGACCACCGACATGCAGTTCGACTGGGTGCTGCAATCCCCGCAGCCTTCGCACACGCCCTCATGGATGAATACCCGGCGCGCTGGATCCGGGAACTGCCCCCGCTTGCGGCGGCGGCGCTTCTCGGCGGCGCAGGTCTGGTCGTAGATGAGCGCGGAGACGCCGGGAGACTCGCGCAGGTCGCGCTGAATGGCGTCGAGTTCGTCCCGGTGGCGGATCGGCACGCCATGGGGTAGATCGGGCGCCCCGTAGGCGCGTGCCGTGCCATCCGTGACAATCACGATGTTGTGGACGCCCTCCGCCTCCAGTTGCCGGACGATCTTCGGTACCGTCAGCTGGCCGTCCACGGGCTGACCGCCCGTCATCGCCACCGCGTCGTTGTAGAGGATCTTGTAGGTGATGTTGACCCCCGCCGCGACGGACTGGCGGATCGCCAGCAGTCCGGAGTGGAAGTACGTCCCGTCGCCCAGGTTGGCGAAGATGTGGGCTTCGTCCGTGAAGGGCGACTGGCCAACCCACGGCACGCCTTCGCCGCCCATCTGGGTGAACGTGCCGGTGCGCCGCTCGGGCATCCAGTTGACCATGTAGTGGCAGCCGATGCCCGCCAGCGCCCGACTCCCTTCCGGGACGTGGGTCGACGTATTGTGGGGGCAGCCGGAGCAGAAGGTGGGCACGCGGTCGATTGCGATGACGCGACGCGACAGGGCGGCCTCCTTGGCCTCGAGGAAGCTCAGCCGCGCCTTGATCCGGTCCGACGTGTAGAAGCGCGCAATGCGGCTCGCGATGGCCCGGGCAATCATCGCCGGCGTCAACTCGCCGGCCGCCGGGAGCAGCCAGTCGCCGTGGTCGACGGTGCCGTTCTCGCCCGGGATCAGCGCCCACTCGCCCTTCTCGTCGAACTTTCCGACCACCCTCGGGCGGACATCCTCGCGCCAGTTGTAGAGTTCCTCCTTCAGCTGGTACTCGAGCAGCTGGCGTTTCTCCTCGACGACAAGGATCTCGTCGAGTCCCTCTGCGAAGTGGCGCACACCCTCGGCCTCGAGGGGCCAGACCATGCCGACCTTGTAGAGACGCAGGCCGATCTCGGCCGCACGGGCGGCGTCGATGCCGAGGTCGTCCAGCGCCTGCCGCACGTCGAGATAGCTCTTGCCGGAGGTGATGATCCCCAGGCGGGCGGCAGGTGAGTCCATCATCACGCGGTTCAGGCCGTTGGCCCGGCAGTACGCCAGGGCGGCGTAGAGCTTGTAGTTGAGCAGCCGGCGCTCCTGGACCAGCGGCGGATCCGGCCAGCGGATGTTGAGCCCGTCGGGCGGCAGCGCGAAATCGCTCGGAATCGTTACCTGGACCCGCTCGGGATTCACATCGACCGATGCCGAGGTCTCGACCGTGTCGGCCAGCGCCTTGAACGCCACCCAGCAACCGGAATAGCGCGAAAGTGCCCAGCCATGGACGCCGAAATCGATGTACTCCTGCACGCCGGCCGGTGCCAGGACGGGCATCATCATCGACTTGAAGAAGTGGTCGGTCTGGTGGGGGAAGGTCGACGACTTGGCGGCGTGGTCATCGCCGGCGATTGCCAGCACGCCCCCGAAGCGGGCACTGCCGGCAGCATTGGCGTGGCGGAAGACATCGCCGCAGCGATCCACGCCGGGGCCCTTGCCGTACCACATGGCGAAGACGCCATCGCCCTTCGCCCTGGGCGACAGGCTCACCTGCTGAGAGCCCCACACCGCCGTAGCGGCCAGATCCTCGTTGATCCCCGGCTGGAAGACGATGTCGCGTGATTCCAGGTGCTCGCGCGCCTTCCAGAGTGTCTGGTCCAGCCCGCCGAGGGGCGAGCCCCGATAGCCGGAGACGAAACCGGCCGTTTTCAGGCCGGCGGCGCGGTCCCGCTCCTGCTGAATCATGAGCAGGCGGACCAGCGCCTGATATCCCGTGAGGTACACGCGCCCGGCATGGCGCGTGTACTTGTCCTCCAGCGACGCGCCCGGCTTGGCCGCCGGTGGGGTTGCCTGTTCCGACATGCTCACCTCCAGCCCAATTGTGGTCCCGGCCCGGCAGCGCTGGGAGTCCGCCACCGAGCGCCCGACAGCCGGTCCATTGTAGCCAGCCTACCCGAGGCCGGCCGCCCTCCCTGTGACACTTCGAAACCGCAAAAGGTCATCCGGGGTCCGGGCCGCGAACAATTTCGAGAAAAAGGCGAAGAAGGGTTTGACAGGTGCCAAACCGGCGACTAGAATTCGGCGCTTTCCGCTGGAGGGGTTCCCGAGCGGTCAAAGGGAGCAGACTGTAAATCTGCCGGCTCAGCCTTCGAAGGTTCGAATCCTTCCCCCTCCACCAGCAGATTGACTGATACCTGTCGGTCGGCAGTATGCCGGCAGGGGTTGCGGATGAAGTTTCGGCTGCGTTGTACGCGGGTGTAGCTCAATGGTAGAGCAGAAGCCTTCCAAGCTTACGACGAGGGTTCGATTCCCTTCACCCGCTCCAGTTGCATGCTTTGCGGGCCCATGTAGCTCAGTGGTAGAGCACTCCCTTGGTAAGGGAGAGGCCACGTGTTCAATCCACGTCATGGGCACCATATTTTTGCCTGGTCGCGCAGGCAGCTAAAGGGCGTAAATCCTACTTCCTTCTCTGATTGAGGTTTTGACATGGCTAAGGGTAAGTTCGAGCGGACGAAGCCGCACGTGAACGTTGGGACGATTGGTCACGTTGACCATGGCAAGACGACGCTGACGGCTGCGATCACGACGGTGCTGACGGCGAAGTTCGGCGGCGAG
>JBNLCM010000066.1:0-5631 GCA_050303815.1 Rhodocyclaceae bacterium | reverse complement strand
ACCGACTGACCACCATAGCGCTTGACGCCGAGCCGTTTGGCTTCTGAGTCGCGACCGTTACGAGAACTGCCGCCGGCCTTTTTGTGTGCCATGAGTCAAATCTCCTGTTCAGCCCGCGATCGTTTCGATGCGGATTTCGGTGTAGTTCTGGCGATGGCCCTGATGCTTGATGTAATGCTTGCGACGGCGCATCTTGAAAATCTTGACCTTGTCGTGACGGCCGTGGGAAACCACGGTGGCCTTGACGGCAGCGCCGTCGACCACGGGCGTGCCGATCTTGACCGACTCGCCCTCACCGACCATGAGAACCTGGTCGAGGGTGATTTCCGAGCCCACGTCTGCCGGTATCTGTTCTACCTTGATCTTTTGGCCGGCCGACACTCGATACTGCTTGCCTCCGGTTTTTATGACCGCGTACATGGTTGCTCCAATGAATGGGTTCAGCGAAACCCGCGAGTCTATCTTGGGAAGTTGCTGGCGTCAAAGGGTTTTTCCGATCGGCGAGGTGCTCAGTGCAGCCGCGCGGGGGCGCCGCAGCACTTCTTGAACTTGAGTCCGCTGCCGCACGGGCAGGGGTCGTTGCGGCCCGGCCGGGTCTCGACCCGGCGCGGCGAAGGCCTGACGGGCGCCGCACGGGACAGGCGGTAGAGATACTGGAGTCCGATCAGCGTGTGGGCGACGAGTTGCTTGCGGCGTGCATGGTCGAGCGGCTCGCCCCGTTCGTCCTGGCCGTTGTCGAGTGTCGCGATCATCGCCAGGGTCGTCATGGCCTCCGGGTCGCGCTCGAGGCGGCCCAGCGCGGAGGCGGACAGGAGGCCCAGTGCCGTGCCGAAGCCGCGAGCCCAGCGCGCCGCGAGCGGGTGGTCGGCGTCCTCGGCCTCGAGGGCGACCTCGGGCAGGTACATCTCCTCCCGCATCCGCGCTTCGCCGACCGCCTCCCAGTCGAGGTGGAAGCCACGGGCCACGGCATTCCATTTGCGGAGCAGTAGCGCGAGAATCGTCTCCATCTGGCCGTCGCTCTGCCAGGTCAGTTCGCTGTCCCCGAGGGCGCGAGGCATCCACTCGGCAGGGCGCAGGCGCGCGTCGTTGGCAATCAGCGCGCAGAAGTAGCCGTCGAGTGTTTCCGGATCCATGGCGCCGGGGCGCGAGGCCAGAAACTCGGCCAGTTCGGCCTGTTCGGCCTCGTCGAGGGGGTGGTCGAGGGGGCGTGTCATGGCAGAGGGCGCCGTCGGTGTGGGCAGGGGCAGGCATTGTAGCGCCGCGGCCGGCGCACACCCCAGCGCGGGGGCGGGTAAACCCGACATTTGCGCGCGCGTCACTCTCGGTTAGACTGCGAAAAATTTGTCAGACAAGCAGATGACCTGATGGCTGCCGACACCCTGATCGCACGACCACCCCGCCTGGCCGATTCCGTCTCCGCCTCCCTGCAGGCGCGGATTCGCGCGGGCGAACTGGGCCCTGGCGATCGCCTGCCGACGGAGAAGCAGATGTGCGACCGCTTCGGGGTGAGTCGCGCGGTGGTTCGGGAGGCCATTGCCCGGCTCAAGGCCGACGGCTACGTCGAAACCCACCAGGGCTTGGGGGCTTTCGTCTCCAAGGATGCGGGGCGCCTGAACTTCCGTCTCGTGGCGCCGGGTTCGGCGGCGGGTTCGGTCGATCTGGAGCAGGTGTTCGAACTGCGCCTGGTGATGGAGGCGGGCATCGCCCAGATGGCGGCCCTGCGGCGCACGTCCGAGGATCTCTCCGCGATGCGCCGACCGCTGGCGCAGATGGACGACGCGTTGCGAACTGGCGAGCAGGCAAGTGAGGCCGATGATGCCTTCCACCGTGCCGTCGCGTCGGCGACCCACAATCCGCTGGTGGAGCGTTTCATGGAGTTCATGAATGCCCAGGTGCGGGAGTCCCGCGTGCCCACCTGGGACCGGAATGGACATGCGCGGGGCCGTGCCGCGGCAGCACAGGCCGAGCATGTCGCGATGTTCGAGGCCATCGCCGCGGGCGACGCGGCCGCCGCGCGGCGGGCCGCGGAGCAGCACCTGACCGCGGCGGCAAGCCGCCTCGAGATGACGATCGGCGGGCAGGATCCGGCCGATCAACTGACGAACGCAGGGGAATGAGATGGGACAAGGGAACGTAGCTGCGCTGGGCGTCAAGGAGGGTGACTTCTCCTATGTCGATCGTGCCAGGCTGGTCGAGGCGCTGGCTGCCGCGGTGCCGCCGGAATGCCTGCTGGTCCAGCAGGAAGACTTGCGGCCCTACGAGTGCGACGGCCTGTCGATCTATCGGCAGGTGCCGATGGCGGTGGTTTTGCCGCGGACCGAGGCGCAGGTCGTGGCCGTGCTGAAGGCCTGCCATCGGCTGAAGGCCCCGGTGGTCGCCCGCGGCGCGGGCACCGGGCTGTCGGGCGGTGCGCTGCCCCACGCCCATGGGGTGGTCCTCAGCCTTGCCCGCTTCAACCGGATCCTCGCCGTCGATGCCAATGCGCGCGTGGCCGTCGTTCAGCCCGGCGTGCGCAACCTGGCCATCTCCGAGGCGGTGGCATCCCATGGCCTCTATTACGCGCCCGATCCATCGTCGCAGATCGCCTGCACGATCGGCGGCAATGTGGCCGAGAACGCCGGTGGCGTGCATTGCCTGAAGTATGGACTGACGGTCCACAACGTCCTGCGTGTCCGCGGCGTGACGATCGATGGCGAGATCGTCGAAATCGGCAGCCGGGCGCCGGACCAGCCTGGCTACGACCTGCTGGCGCTCCTGCACGGCTCGGAAGGCATGCTGGCGGTGACCACCGAGATCACGGTCCGCCTGACTCCCAAGCCCCTGCTGGCCCGATGCGTCCTGGCAAGCTTCGACGACGTGGCCAAGGCGGGCGACGCCGTGGCGGCCGTCATCGCGGCGGGCATCATCCCGGCGGGGCTCGAGATGATGGACCAGCCTGCCACGGCGGCCGTCGAGCAGTTCGTCCATGCCGGCTACAACCTCGATGCTGCGGCGATCCTGCTGTGCGAATCCGATGGCACGCCGGAGGAGGTGGCGGAAGAGATCGAGCGAATGCGCGTGGTGCTCGAGGCCAGCGGTGCAACCGAGATCCGCATCTCCGGCGACGAGGCGGAGCGCCTCAAGTTCTGGGCCGGCCGAAAGGCCGCCTTCCCGGCGGCAGGCCGGATTTCGGCCGATTACTACTGCATGGACGGAACCATTCCGCGCAAGCGGGTCGGCGAGATGCTGCTGGCGATCCAGGGCATGGAGAAAAAGTACGGCCTGCGTTGCATCAACGTTTTCCACGCGGGCGACGGCAACATGCATCCGCTGATCCTGTTCGATGCCAACCGGCCGGGCGAGCTTGACCGGGCGGAGGCCTTCGGTGCGGACATTCTCGAACTGTCCGTGGCCCTCGGTGGAACGATCACCGGTGAGCATGGGGTCGGGGTGGAGAAGATCAACCAGATGTGCAGCCAGTTCACGACGCCTGAGATCGAGACCTTCTTCCGCGTCAAGGCTGCCTTCGATCCGGACGGCCTGCTCAACCCGGGCAAGGCGATCCCGACCCTCAACCGCTGTGCGGAGTATGGCCGCTTGCGTGTCAGCAATGGCCAGCTGCCCCACCCGGAACTGGAGCGCTTCTGAGCGCGGCCGGCACAGATTGCAACGGAGCAAGACGATGAATCCTCAGGTTCGCGAATGGAGCGAGCGGATCCGCGAAGCGGGTGCGTCCGGTGGCGCGCTGGAACTGCGTGGCGGCGGCACCAAGTCCTTCTATGGCCAGGCCGTGAAGGGGGAGGTGCTCGATACCCGTCCGTGGTGCGGTGTGGAGAGTTACGAGCCGACCGAGCTGGTGATCACGGTCCGGGCTGGCACGCCGCTCACCGAGGTCGCCGACGTGCTGGCCGAGCGCGGCCAGGTGTTGCCCTTCGAGCCGCCGGCCTTCGGCGCGGGCGCCACGGTCGGCGGCGTCATCGCGGCCGGTCTGTCCGGGCCACGCCGCATGTCGGTGGGGTCACTGCGCGATTTCGTCCTGGGCTGCCGGATCATTGACGGCAGCGGTGAGGTCCAGCGCTTCGGTGGGCAGGTGATGAAAAACGTCGCCGGCTATGACGTGTCGCGCCTGATGGCCGGCAGCCTGGGTACGCTGGCCCTGGTGCTCGAGGTATCGCTCAAGGTGCTGCCCAGGCCGGTTGCCGACGCCACCATCGCGTTCCCGCTCGAGCAGGACGAAGCCATCGCCCGCCTCAACCAGTGGGGCGGGCAGCCGCTCCCGGTGGCTGCGTCCTTCTGGTACGAAGGGGTGCTCTATCTTCGGCTCTCGGGTGCCGGCGCGGCCGTCGAAGCCGCAGCGCGTTCCCTCGGCGGGGAGCGGGTTGGTGCCGACGATGCCGAGTCCCTGTGGCATGGCGTGCGCGAACACACGCATCCGTTCTTCGCGGGTGACGCACCCCTGTGGCGTCTGGCTCTGCCGACCGATGCGGCGGCGCTTCCCGTGCGCGGGCCGACCGCCCTCGAATGGGGAGGCGCCCAGCGCTGGTTGCGCGGCGATCAGGACGCGGCCGCGCTTCGGGACGTCGTTGCCTCTGCCGGCGGGCACGCCACGCTGTTCCGGGGGGGCGACAAGTCGGTGGGGGTCTTTCATCCGCTGCCGCCCGTCGTTGCGCGCCTCAATCGCCGCGTCAAGGCGGCATTCGATCCGAACGGCGTGTTCGGCCCCGAGCGCCTGTATCGGCAAGACTGACCGACTGACATCCGGACCCGCACACCATGCAGACCAATCTCGCCGACTTCATCAAGGACACGCCCGAGGGCATCGAGGCCGAGCGCATCCTGCGCGCCTGTGTCCATTGTGGCTTCTGTACCGCGACCTGCCCGACCTACCAGCTGCTGGGGGATGAACTGGACGGCCCGCGCGGACGCATCTATTTGATCAAGCAGGTGCTCGAGGGGCGCGAGCCGAGCGAGAGCACCCGCACGCACCTCGACCGCTGCCTGACCTGCCGGTCCTGTGAGTCGACCTGCCCGTCCGGCGTGCAGTATGGGCGGCTGGTCGACATCGGTCGCCACGTCGTCGAGGCCAGGGTGCCGCGGGCGGGCGCTGAGCGCCTCACCCGCTGGGCCCTGCGTGAGTTCGTGCCGCGGGCCGGCCTGTTCGGCCTGTCCATGAAGGCGGGACGCATGGTGCGGCCGCTGCTGCCCCGCGCCCTGCAGGCCAAGGTGCCGGTCGTGCGCCCTGCAGGCCACTGGCCGGCGCCCGCGCGTTCGCGCAAATGGATCGCGCTGGCGGGGTGTGCCCAGCCGGCCATGGCGCCCTCGGTCAATCCCGCCGCGGCGCGGGTGCTCGATGCGCTCGGCATCTCGCTGCAGGAGATGCCCGGGGCGGGGTGCTGTGGCGCCGTTCGCTACCACCTCAATGACCAGGCCGGCGGACTTGATGACGCCCGCCGCAACATCGACGCCTGGTGGCCGGCCATCGCCGGCGGCGAGGTCGAGGGCATCCTGATGACCGCCTCGGGCTGTGGCGTTCAGGTTCGCGAGTATGGCCATCTGCTGTCCGGCGATCCCGCCTATGCGGACAAGGCGCGGCGTGTCTCGGAACTGACGCTGGATGTCGCCGAACTGGTGCTGCGGGAGGCCGACACGCTG
>JBNLCM010000065.1:0-20960 GCA_050303815.1 Rhodocyclaceae bacterium | reverse complement strand
CCACCCCACAGCCGCCTGGTGTTCATCGTGGATGGATTGACCCTCGACTACCTGGCGCGCAGCATCGAGATGTTCTGCGACGCCACACCGCTTGATCCGCCCGCCCTGTAGACAAGCCCCCGGACAAGGCGTGGATGAGTTGTGGACAAGCCGGCGTTTACGCGGGATCGCGAATTTGATCCCCGTTTGCCGCACAGGCGTCCCACAGGCTTCTCCGCAGACTTTTCAACCGTTCAAACCGTTGATTTAAAAACATAAAAACTGGTTGTCCACCGAAAACGGCCGAGCGTATACATTGTTGTTGTTTATATAAGACTAAAAACTAAGAAAGAACCCAGTTTGCGAGCGCCGCGAGGTGTTCATCCTCCAGCCAGCACCACTCGCCTTCGGCGAGATCGGTCGGAAGAGACAGCCCACCGATCGTCTGCCGGTGCAAGTGATCGACGTGGTTGCCTGCCGCGGCGATCATCCGCCGCACCATGTGGTACTTGCCTTCGGTCACGGTCAGCTCGATGCACCGCTCGCCAACGATGGCACACTGCGTCGCCAGGATCGGCTCCGGCTCGTCATCGAGCATGACGCCCGCCAGCAGCCGATCCACCAGTGCCCCCTGGGCCGGCTCGGCGAGGCTTGCGCGATAGACTTTCGGGGTGCGTTTCTTGCCGGAACTCCAGGTGTGGATGAACTGGCCATCGTCAGAGAACAGGATCAGCCCGGTCGTGTCCTGGTCCAGGCGACCGACGGACTGGACGCCACGCGTCACCAGCGGCCAGGGCAGCAGCGAATAGATGCTGGGATGAAACTGGGGCTGATGCGAACATTCACAGCCGCTCGGCTTGTGCATCATCAGGTAGGCCTTGGCGCGGTACGTCCAGGGCTCGCCGTCCACCTCGAAGTTCAGGCCCTCCGGTGAAAACTCGGCTTGTGGTCGTGTCACGACCTGGCCATCGATACGGATGTAGCCTGCACGGATCAGGGCGCGGCACTCCTTGCGACTGCCAAAGCCCTGGCTGTGAATGATGCGTTCGAGTTGCATGGTCCTGTTCATTCCGTTCTGCGCGTCAGATTGTCGCCGGCCCACAATGGTATCGGCGACGCGCCCAGGCTGTGTAAATCTCTCGAATGGCTTGTAGCAACAAGGACTTGAATAGTGGATAAGCTGTGGGCAAGCCTGTGGGCCGGGTGTGTGTGGATTGTGGATGGCTGTCAGGCCCGGGCGACGCCTTGGGCGCCGTGGAGTCGTCGATGAGCACGCCATTGCGTCCTCCCACGCCAGCGGCAGGCTGCTGGGACGTCTTCTGCAAGGTTGTGGATAACTACGGGGATATCGGCGTCTGCTGGCGCCTGTGTCGCAGCCTTGCGCGGGAACATGGCGTTCCGGTTCGCCTGATCGTCGATCGTCCCGACCTGCTGCAGCGCATCGGCGGAGATCCTGCAGACTTTTCGGATCCCAGTACTGGCGCGGGTATCCGGGTCGCTCGCTGGTGCAACAGCGTGACGCCCGAGCCCGAGACGGCCGTCGTGGTCGAGGCCTTCGCGTGCGAATTGCCGGAGGCTTACGTGCGGCGGATGGCATCCGACGCCCGCGCCCGATTGTGGATAAACCTCGAGTACCTGAGCGCCGAGCGCTGGATCGAAGACTGCCACGGCCTCGTCTCGCGCCATCCGCAGTTCGGGCTCGACAAGCGCTTTGTCTTCCCCGGATTCACCGGGCGCAGCGCCGGCCTGCTGCGTGAAGCGGATCTGCGCCATCGGCGCGACCGGTTCCGCTCGGATCCGTCCGCCCAGGCTGCGGCCTGGCGGTCCCTGGGCGTGGAGCCACCCGGCCCCGGAGAACGCCGCGCGAGCCTGTTCGGCTACGAGAACCCCGCCGTGGTCGATCTGCTCGGCGTCCTGTCCGACGGGGAAGCGCCATGGACGGTGCTGGTGCCGGAAGGCCGGAGCTGTGCCGAGCTGTCGGTATGGGCCGGGCTGCCGTTCGCCCGGCCCGGCGACACGGTGACCCGCGATTCCCTGCAGCTGCGCGTGGTGCCGTTCACCCCGCAGGACGACTACGATCGCCTGCTGTGGGCCTGCGATCTCAACCTGGTGCGAGGCGAGGATTCGCTGGTGCGCGCCCTGTGGGCGGGCAGACCTTTCCTGTGGCAGGCATACCCGCAGACCGACGGTGCCCATCTCGACAAGGTCGCCGCGCTGCTGGCGCGTTTCCCGGCCATCGCCGAAGGCGGCCCCGTCGCGCGCCAGTACGCGGCGGCGATGCGCGCCTGGAACGGCGATGCCACGTCGCTGGCCGATTGGTCATCCCTGCAGGCGAACCTGTCGTGGCTCGCCGAGGCGACGGAGTCGTGGTCTCTGGCACTCGACGCTGGTCGGGAACTCGCCGAGAGTCTGGTCAAGCTGTCACAAGCTTGAGTACAATAAGAGGTTATCCAAATGCCGCCGGTCCGGACCGGCAAGAGACCAGTCAGGAAATCGCATGAAAACCGCACAGGAACTTCGCTCGGGCAACGTCATCATGGTCGGCAGCGACCCGTTGGTGGTGCAGAAGACCGAATACAACAAATCGGGACGAAACGCCGCTGTCGTCAAGATGAAGCTCAAGAACCTCCTGACCGGTGCGCCGTCCGAGACGGTTTACAAGGCGGACGACAAGTTCGAGGTGGTGGTCCTTGAGCGCAAGGAAGTGACCTACTCCTACTTCGCAGACCCGATGTACGTGTTCATGGATGCCGAGTACGAGCAGTACGAGGTCGAGGCCGAGAACATGGAAGATGCGCTCAAGTACCTCGAAGACGGCCTCGCCTGCGAGGTGGTCTTCTACAACGGCAAGGCGATCTCGGTCGACCTGCCCAACAGCGTCGTCCGCGAAGTCACTTATACCGAGCCCGCCGTCAAGGGCGACACCTCCGGCAAGGTCCTCAAGCCCGCCAAGATCGGGACCGGTTTCGAGCTGATGGTGCCGGCCTTCGTCGAGATTGGCGACAAGATCGAGATCGACACCCGCACCGACGAATATCGTAACCGGGTGAAGTAATTCGTCTCCGACGATGACAAAGGGGCGCAAGCCCCTTTTTTCTTTTGTATTGTTAGATCAAGAGTTGTAAGAAAACGCCGTTCTGGTCGTCATGGATTGTGAACGGCGATGACATCGCCACCGGCGGAGAGAGGCATGAAGGCGCGGCAAGTGGGAACCACCCTGGGGCTCCTGGCCGGGATGTTCCTGGCAGGGTGTTCACCGCAGCAGGGTGAGTCGGCGGACCGGGCAGGTCAGGCGGCTCAGCAAGCCGTGCGGGCAGCCCGGGAGGCCGGTGACAAGGCGGCCCAGGCACTGGGCAAGGCTGGTGATGCCGTGATTGAGGCCAGCCGGGCGATCGGCGTGCGGCCCGAGGCGAAGCCGGAAGCGGCGGACCCGGCGGGTACCCCGCCGGCGACCGAGGCCAGCGGACCTGCGACGCGCGATGCCATGGAGGCGACGCGCGAGGCCGCCGCCAGCCTGCTTGAACTGACACGCCAGGCTGCAGCCAAGGTCACCGGCAGGGGGCTGGCGGCGCCACCGCCCGACGAGTCCGGTCCGGAACTGGCCCACGACGAGGCGGCGACCCAGCCGGCCGGCACGCAAGGCCCCAGCGCCAACTGACGCTCAGGGGAGCTGGCGTGGCACCGGATACTTGCGGCTGAAGGCCGTGTAGGTCTTGCGCAGTCGCTTTTCCTCGTCCAGCCAGCCTTTTGCCGCGGCCGCCTCGATCAGCGTCCGGTGCATCTGGTGCAGCACGTAGATGCCGCGCAGGTCGGCCAGCAGCTGGTGACCCAGTTCCGCCGCCACGATGACGGGTAGTTCCTCGTGCTGGGCGATCACCTCGATTGTCGCCGCATCCAGGTCGACGAAGTCCAGGCAGTCGGTCAGACTCAACATGTCTCTCTCCTCCCGCTGAGCGCACACCGCTTGGGCACCGGGTTGGTGCGATCGGTTCTGAAATGGTGCGCCTGATGGGACAACCGGCCCGTTTATGAGAATACAACGTATTGATTGGATTTGAGTTTATCCGCTGAATCTCGGGTTTGGCCGCCCCGCCCCGGATTGGCTGCAAATTACATGCCGATGCTTCTCGCCTGCCCCGGTTCAGGCGCGCTGCGGGGAACCAGCACCGAGAACACGGCGCCGCCCTCCGGGTGGTTGCCGGCCGAGACGCCGCCCTCGTGCAATTGCACGATCTCGCGCGTGATGGCCAGCCCGAGGCCGGTACCGCCGGCGCCCGTTTTGGTCTTCGAGCTCTGGACGAACTTGTCGAAGATCGATTCGACCTCGTTCTCCGGAATCCCGACCCCCTGGTCGCGGACACTGATGCGCAGCGCCGCGCGACCGCCGTCCAGCTCGCCGTCGCTGAACGAGATGATGATCTCGCTGCTCGGCGGCGAAAACTTGACCGCATTCGACAACAGGTTCTGGATCACGGCATGGAACTGCTTGCCGTCAACCCAGGCCGTGGTATCCGGCGTCGCACTGGCCACGCGGATCATTACCTGCCGACTGTCCGTCAGTGCACGAAGGTCCTGACTGATCGCAGCGGCCAGTTCCCGGATGTCGGTCTGCCTGAGCTGCAGCTTCATCTGGCGGGCTTCGAGCTTGGCAAGGTCCAGGAGGTCGTTGACCAGCTCGCCGAGGCGGTTGCCGCTCTTGATAATGCTCTGGAAGTAGGTGCGCAGTTTGTCGGGCGGGGCCGAATCGACCTTCTTCAGCCCCAGCGAGGCGAACGAACCGATCCCGTGCAAGGGTGTCCGGAACTCGTGTGACATGTTGGCGAGGAACTCGCTCTTGGCCTGGTTGGCGCGTTCCGCCTGCTCTTTCGCCTCGAGCAGATCGGCGGTCTGGCTGGAGACCAGGTCCGCCAGGTGGTCCCGGTGCATCTGCAGTTCCTGCTGCGCCATCTTGCGCTGGGTGATGTCCTTGATCGTTCCGCGGTAGCCGACAAACTGGCCTGCGCCGTTGAATACCGGGCGCCCGCTCGAGCTGATCCAGTCCGAGCCATCGATCGGCTCGACGAGCTGGAACTCGAAGTCCCGGAACTCCTCGTGCCGGGCCATGATCGCCTCGATCTCCCTGAGCGACTGGCGCTGGGCCTTCGTCTCGCTGCGAACGATCGCGAAGACGCTGGCGCCGATCAGCGTGTCCCGGCCGAAGACCGGCCGGCTGAAGCGCAGGCTCTCATCGATCTCCCAGAAGCCATCGGACGAGACGGCGCTGAAATCGCGGAAGCGCTGCTCGGACAGTTGCAGCTCGTTCTCCCGCTCGCGCAGGCGGGTTATGTCGGATGCCACGATCACGGCCCCCTCGAGCTTGCCGCTGCGCTCATAGAGAGGGGTGCCGCGAATGATGAAGTGCTTCCTCGGGCCGCCGCTGGTCGCATGGGCGAGGCTGGTCTCGAACGCCAGCTGGCCCCGTTCGAGAATCGTCCGGAACAGGATCAGGCCCGTCGGCAGGTAGGTATCGGGGGTCACCAGACGCAGTTCGTCGAGACTCTGGGCCGACAGCAAGGCGTCGCTCGGCTTGCCGACCACGTCAGTTGCCCGGAAGCCCAACTCCCGGGTCACCGCGGCGTTGATCTGGCTGATCCGGCCCTTGCCATCCAGCACGACGAGCAGGTTCTCCATGCTGTTGATGACGTTGTCAATGAAGCGACCGAGCCGCCCCTGTTCCCGGCTGCGCCGTTCGAGCTGCTGCGATTTCTCCGACAGATCGGCGATCATGCTGTCCATCACCTCGCTGATCGTCGTGACCTGGGACTCGAGAACCGAGTTGGCCTCACGCAGGGCGTCCAGCTCCTCGCGCAGCAGAGCGACCTCTTCGGTTGCACCAAAATCGGGCAAACGGTCATCTCGCTGCAGGAAATACCGGCCCTCCCGATGCTCGACGTCGAAGGCCTGAACATTGGATTCCACCGGGACCTTCAGGCCATGGGCGCCACAGATCAGGTTGCCCTCGGCATCGCTGCGGCAGCGATCCATTCGGCTACCGTCGTGCGGGCACAGGGCGGGGATGCCGACCAGGCGGCCGCCCCGCTCGAGGATCAGGACGTGGGTTTCCTCGCGACGACCGGGCACCTGGATATAGCCGCACCAGCGCCGATCCTGACCAGCCACGGGGCTGACCTCCTGGATCGGGATCACGATCGTGCGCGTCGATGTCACGTCACGGATTCCATCACGGTCCTCGTCGCCAGCGGCAAGGCGGCCACCACCGGCCCTGACAGCCCCGGACGGAAGGCGTCCAGACGGACGGCCTCAACGCCGACGACCCACACCCGAGGGGGCGAGGGGAGGACGCTTCTCACCAGGTCCAGCAGGCGCCCGACGCCGGCACCGTGCGCGGCACCCGTCTCGGGCGCGATGGCTTCGCCCGGCAGGCAATGGATCGAGCCGGGCTCGCCAAAGCCACCGAGCACATCGACGACCACGGCTTCGTCACACCCATCGAAGCAGTCGATTGCCGACGGACTGCCCGCGTCGGCACGCATCAGCCGGACGTTGACGGGCAGCGCCACGCGGGACAGCAGGGCATGCACGGCCGGACCGAATCCGTCGTCGGCATGCAGTTCGTTGCCGAAACAGATCACATGGGTCCTACACGCCATAGCGCACCCGTCTGCCACTGCCGGAGAAATGCACGGTGCACACCAGGCACGGGTCATGGGAGCGAACGATATGGCCCAGTTCAACCGGGTCGGCCTCGTCGGCCAGCTCGAGGCCGATGACGCTCTGCTCCCAGTGACCATGCTGGCCGGCACTGTCCTTCGGCGAAGCGTTCCAGGCCGTCGGCGTCACGATCTGGTAGCGCGTGATGCGGCCATCAGTGACCTGCATCCAGTGTCCGAGCGTGCCACGGGCGGCCTGCACGATGCCAAAGCCCTCGCCGTTGTCCAACGCGCCCGCCGGCGGGTTCAGGTAGTGGGGTTCATTCAGGCAGCCGGCCATGGCCTCGATCTGCCCCCGCATCAGCGAGAGTGTTCGGGCCGCCCGGCGCAGGCGCGCGAACTGACGCAGCCAGGTGTTGGGTCCGAGGGTCGCAAGGGCATCGCGACACAAGGCGTCGCCGGCGGCAAGCAGCTCCGCCAGCGGGCCGGTCTCGACGACGCGATCGTCGTAGCGGGGTGCCTTGGCCCACGTATAGCGGTCGCTGCCCGGATGGTAGTCCGGCACCGTCTCGCCTTCGTACGGATGTCGTCCGCCTTCGTAGGGTCGGAACCACGAATGACGGACGTGCTCGGCTATCCGGTCGGGATCGAAGGTGCTTGTGCGGCCTTCCACGGCGTCGTAGATGCCCGCCGCGAGCAGGGTCTTCTGTTCGCCGTAGGACGGCGCCCAGGTGTCCGGGTCATGGTAGCTGCCGCCCGACAGGAAGGTCCGTGCGCCACCACCGATCCGGTCGAGGCCGACGGAGCGGCTGAATGCGCAGAAGAGGGGCATCGCGAGGCCCTTGCGGACCGGTTCCGCCAGCCAGCGCTCGAGGGCGGCCAGCGTATCGAGCGCGAGGAAGTCGTCGAGCCGGTCGCCCAGCACCGCGTCCTCCATCCAGGCGATGGTGGATTCGACAAGCTCACGGCAGTCCACGATGTCGCGGGCGTTGGCCTCGCGCGTCACGCCGCCGGGCAGCATGTACGACGAGTGGGGCCACTGGCCGCCGAAGATCGCCACGATCTGAAGGATCCGCCGGGTCACGCCCAGCGCACCGATCACCACGCTGCCCTTCAGGGGCTGGAAGGCGCGTGCCACGTCGGCCGCGAGCGGATGGCCCGCATAGCGGGGATTGAGAAAGTCCGGCACGAAGAACAGGAAGGTCTGCCGCAGGTCGCTTTGCACGTTCTCGGCCATCAGGCAGAGGTTGCGGATTCGCGTGGCCTGGGGCGGCACCGGCAGCTGGCCGATGCGCTCGAGCGCGAGCACCGCCGTGTAGAGGTGGGCCGTCCCGCAGATGCCGCACACCCGCGGGGTGATCACCAATGCATCGCGCGGCGAGCGGTCCACCAGCAGCTGCTCGAAGCCACGGAACAGGGTGCCGATGCAGCGGGCGTCGACGATGCGGCCGTCTTCCAGGTCCACTTCGAACTCGAGATCGCCTTCGACCCGGTTGAGATCGATGCCAAGGGTTTTGCGGGCCATTCTCAGGGCTCCATCTCGCGCTTGATCAGGCGAACGGGCGCGGCAGCCTTGGCGAGGTTCTTGTAGGCCATGTAACGCGCCCGCGAGACGCCCAGCGGCAGCGTGACCGGTACGTCACCAATCTTGTCGGTGCGGAACAAGTCGCCATCGCGGGGAAAATCGGGCGAAGTGCAGCCGAAGCAGGGCACCCCCGCCCGCGTCTTGCTGCTGCGGTTGTTCCACAGTTCGCCGTTGCAATTGGCCAGCGTGCTGGGTCCCTGGCAGCCCAGGTTGAAGTACATGCAGGCCTTGCCGCCCGGCTCATGGTCCTCCACGTCGTACTCGTGGTATTCATTGCGCGTACAGCCCTGGTGCACGGTCGACGCGAAGAACACACGCGGCCGATTGAGAAAATCGAGCGCCATCGGCGTGTCGGAGGCCAGCATGGCAAGGATCCGCGTGATGGTCAGCGGGTGCGCGGGACAACCCGCCAGGTTGATCACCGGACGGCCGTCGCCAGCGCGCCAGCCCTCGCCCAGCAGGCCACCCGGCTCGGCGTGGTCGTACTGCAGGCCGATACTGTCCGAGGGGTTGGGCGGGGCGGCGTGAATGCCGCCGAACGCTGCACAGGTCCCGACCGCCACCACGGTCCGCGCCCTGGCCGCCAGCGCGCGGACGATCTGCATCTTCGGCCGGCCGCGATGGCTGTCGAACATGCCCGAACCGTAGGGACCGGTAACGATGCTGCCTTCGATGCACAGGATGTCGAGGGGCTGTTCGCCCGACTCGATCCGTTCGACCAGGCGCGAAAAATGGCCCGACGGTGCATCCGTCAGCGAGGGATGCCACAGCAGCTCGATGGCGCCGGTACGGATCAATCCCTCGATAGAGGGTCCGTCGGCGGTGAGCAGCGACATGCTGTCGCCGCTGCAGGCGCCGGTCTGCATCCACAGCAGGTTGGGCATGAGGTGTCTTCTCCACAGGCTTAGCCCCGTGTATCCGGAGCTGCATCGTTTGAGAACGGGCTTCGCGACCATAACTTTAGTCAAATCAGGCCCCGCTCCTGTCACGCGTGGAACCTCCGCTCGCGACTAGAATCCCTTCCTCTGCCCCGGCACTCCCCGACACCTTCCCATGCCCAAGACAACGCGCGATCCCGGCGACGCCATCCGCATTCGTGGCGCCAGCCAGAACAACCTGGCTGGGCTGGACCTCGACATACCGCTCAACGAGCTGGTCGTCGTCACCGGCGTGTCGGGCTCGGGCAAGAGTTCTCTCGTTTTCGACACCCTCTACGCCGAGGGGCAGCGTCGCTACGTGGAGACCTTCTCGCCCTACGCGCGCCAGTTCCTCGACCGCATGGACAAGCCTCGGGTGGATCGCATCGACGGGGTGCCGCCGGCCATCGCCATCGACCAGACCAACCCGGTGCGCACCTCCCGATCGACGGTCGGGACGATGACCGAGCTGGCGGACCACTTCAAGCTGCTCTACGCCCGCGCCGCGCATCTCTCCTGTCGCCGCTGCGGCGAAGCGGTGCGGCGCGACACCACGGCGTCCATTGCGCGGGATCTCGCCGCCCGCGCCGCCGCCGCCGGGGACCCCCGGCTGGTGGTCTGCGCGCCGGTGCCGATCCCAGAGAACTTCAGCGAAGACGAGATCGTGAGCCTGCTCGAGCGTCAGGGCTACACGCGCATCCACGCGCGGGGCGCGCGGGGCCTGCAGGTGGTCCAGGACCGCTTCCGGCTCGCCGGTGCCGAGCCCCAGCGCGTGTCGGAGGCTCTCGAGGCAGCGCTCCGCCTCGGCCAGGGTCACGTCCACGTCCACGCCCTCGGCGAGGCGGGCGACACGGTCTGGCCTTACAGCACCGGCCTGCACTGCGCCCGCTGCGACATCGATTACCCGGAGCCGACCCCCAGCCTGTTCTCTTTCAACTCGCCGATCGGTGCCTGCGAGACCTGCCGCGGCTTCGGCCGGGTGATCGGCGTCGACTTCGGCCTCGTCATCCCGGACGAGACAAAGACCCTCGCCGAGGGGGCGGTCAAGCCGTGGCAGACCGAGAGTTACCGCGAGTGCCAGGACGACCTGGCGAAGATGGCAGCGAAGTACGGCGTCGCCATGGACGTGCCCTTCGGCGACCTGCCTGCCGAGCACCGCCAGTGGGTGTTGGAGGGCGACCCCGGGTGGAAGAGCTGGTCCTCCTCGTGGCCACGCAAATGGTATGGCGTGCGCCACTTTTTCGAGTGGCTCGAAACCAAGGCCTACAAGATGCACATCCGGGTCCTGCTGTCGCGCTACCGAAGCTACAGCGAGTGTCCTGCCTGTCGGGGTGCGCGCCTCAAGCCCGAGGCGCTGCTGTGGCGGGTCGGGCGCGAGCCGGCCCTCGCCATGCACGAGCTGATGGGCCTGCCCATCGACCGGGTGGCCGCCTTCGTCGATGCGCTCGAGCTGCCGGCGCCCCTCGACGAGGCGACCGAGCTGCTGATGGGGGAGCTCCGCGCGCGGCTCGCCTACCTGCAGCAGGTGGGGCTGGGCTACCTGACGCTCGATCGTCAGTCGCGCACCCTATCCGGTGGCGAGGTCCAGCGGATCAACCTGACGACAGCCCTCGGCACCTCGCTGGTCAACACCCTCTTTGTCCTGGACGAGCCGTCCATCGGATTGCACCCCCGGGACATCGGTCGCATCCTGCAGGTGATGGCTCGCCTGCGCGACGCGGGCAACTCGCTGGTGGTGGTCGAGCACGACCCGCAGGTCATGTTCGCCGCCGATCGCCTGCTCGACATCGGACCCGGTCCGGGCGAGCGGGGCGGACGCATCGTTGCCTTCGATACCCCCCGCGCAGTCGCTGCCGACCACAACTCGCTGACCGGCGACTACCTCGCCGGGCGACGCCGGGTGGACCGGCATCGGGTGCCACGGGCCGTCGATCCGGCCGGCCCCGCGCTGGTCTTGCGCGGCGCGCGCCAGCACAACCTGCGGGGCATCGACGTGCACCTGCCGCTTGGCCATCTGGTCTGTGTCACAGGTGTGTCGGGCTCGGGCAAGTCGACCCTGGTGCAGGACATCCTCTACCCGGCGATGGCCAAGCATTTCGGCCAGCCGACCGAGTCGCCGGGCGACTTTGACGGGCTCGACGGCGCCGACGTCCTCGGCGACGTGGTCTTCGTGGACCAGTCGCCCATCGGCAAGAGTTCCCGCTCCAATCCGGTCAGCTACGTGGGCGCGTGGGACGCGGTCCGCAAGCTCTTCGCCGCCCTGCCGGAATCCCGCGAGCGGGGCTACACGCCCGGCACCTTCAGCTTCAACTCCGGCAACGGCCGCTGCCCGACCTGCACCGGCTCGGGCTTCGAGCACGTCGAGATGCAGTTCCTGTCCGACGTGTACCTGCGCTGCCCGGACTGCGACGGCCAGCGCTACCGGCCGGAGATCCTGGCCCTGTCCTGGCGTGGGCACTCGGTCGCGGACGTCCTCGAGATGACCGTATCCGAGGCCGTGACCGCCTTCGCCGACCAGCCAGCGGTGGTTGCCGCGCTGGCGCCGATCGCCGAGGTCGGGCTCGACTACCTGCGCCTCGGGCAGCCGGTACCGACCCTGTCCGGCGGCGAGGCCCAGCGCCTCAAGCTGGCCGGCCACCTCGCCAAGGCTGCCGAGGCGGCACGCAAGCGCAAGCGGGGCCCGCAGGCCCTGCCCACCCTGTTCCTCTTCGACGAACCGACCACCGGCCTGCACTTCGAGGACGTCACCCGGCTCATCGGGGCCTTCGAGCGGCTCCTCGAGAGCGGCCACTCGCTCCTCGTGATCGAGCACAACCTGGATGTGATCGCCGCCGCCGACTGGCTCGTCGACCTGGGGCCCGAAGGCGGCGAGGGCGGGGGCTGCATCGTCGCCGAGGGCAGCCCCACGGCCATCGTGGCGAACCCCGACTCCCACACCGGCGCGGCGCTGGCTGCCTACGAAGCCGCGCTCGCCGGGCTCGCCGAAGGCACCGCTCTGCCGGCGGTAGCCGAGGCACCCGCGCGCTATCGGGCGGCCGCCGCGCCTGCCATCGAGATTCGCCATGCGCGCGAACACAACCTCAAGAACGTCAGCCTGACCATCCCGCGCGATGCCCTGACGGTCGTCACCGGCCTGTCGGGCTCGGGCAAGTCCACGCTGGCCTTCGATATCGTCTTCGGCGAGGGCCAGCGCCGTTACCTGGAATCCCTCAACGCCTATGCGCGCCAGTTCGTCCAGCCGGCGGCCCGGCCGGATGTGGACGGCCTGTTCGGCATCCCGCCGACCGTAGCCATCGAGCAGCGGGTCTCGCGCGGTGGGCGCAAGAGCACGGTGGCCACGCTGACCGAGATCCAGCCCTTCCTGCGGCTGCTCTACGTCAAGCTCGGCACCCAGTACTGCCCCGACTGCGATGTCGCCGTCCGGCCGCAGCGCTTCGAGGCCATCGCCGCCCAGATCCTGACCGACTTCGACGGCCAGTCGGTCGAGCTGCTGGCGCCGCTCGTGGTCCATCGCAAGGGCCTCTACACCGACCTCGCCAAATGGGCTCGGGGCAAGGGCTTCGAGCAGCTCCGGGTGGATGGCGAGTACCTGCCGACCCGCAAGTGGCCGCGCCTCGATCGCTACCGGGAACACAGCATCGAGCTGCCGGTGGGCATGATCGCGGTCCGGCCGGCCCACGAGCCCCAGCTGCGGGAGCAGCTCTCGCTGGCGCTCGAGCATGGCAAGGGGGTCCTGCAGGTGCTGCCGATCGGCCAGCTCGGCGCCACGCCGGTCACCTTCTCCACCCTGCGCGCCTGCCCGGGCTGCGGCACCAGTTTTCCCGAGCCCGATCCGCGTCTCTTCTCGTACAACGCCAAGCATGGCTGGTGCCCCGCGTGCTTCGGCACCGGCCAGAAGACCCGCGGCAAGGTCGAGGACCCGGATGCCCTCGAGCTGGGCGACGCCGAGCAGCTGTCGGACGAGGCCTGCCCGGCCTGCGAGGGGGCGCGCCTGAATCCGGTCGCGCGGGCGGTGCGCTTCCGCGACCTGGGCATCCACGAGCTGGCGGCGCGGCCGGTGAACGTGGTCGCGGACTTCTTCGCCTCCCTGGTGCTGGACCGGCGCGAGGGCGACATCGCCCGCGACCTGGTGGGCGAGATCGGCGCTCGGCTCGCCTTCCTGCGGCAAGTCGGCCTCGACTACCTGGCGCTCGACCGCGCCGCGCCAACCCTGTCCGGTGGCGAAGCCCAGCGCATCCGCCTGGCCGCGCAGCTCGGCTCCAACCTGCGGGGCGTCTGCTACATCCTCGATGAGCCTACCATCGGCCTCCATCCGCGCGACAACGACCTGCTGCTCGATACCCTCACCGCCCTGCGCGACCGGGGCAACACCCTGATCGTCGTCGAACATGACGAGGAGACCATCCGTCGCGCCGACCACGTGATCGACCTGGGGCCCGGCGCCGGCGTCGAGGGCGGCGCGGTGGTCGCCGAGGGCACGCTCGACGACCTGCGCGCGGCGCAGGCCTCGGCCACCGGCCGTTGCCTGCGGGTGCCCCTGCAGCATCCGACGCAGCCGGTTCGCGAGGTCGCCGCCGATCATCCCTCGATCACCGTGCGGGGTGCTTCGCTGCACAACCTGAAGCGGGTGGACGCGCAGGTGCCGCTGGGCAGGTTGAGCGTGGTCACCGGCGTCTCCGGCTCCGGCAAGTCGACGCTGGCCCGCGATGTCCTGCACGCCAACCTCGCGCGCCACCTGGCGGGCGATACTGCCGTCAGCGGGTGTGAGGCCTTCGCGGGCTGGGAGCAGATCGGTCGCGTGCTCGAGGTGGACCAGACGCCGATCGGCAAGACCCCACGGTCCTGTCCGGCCACCTATATCGGCTTCTGGGATGCCATCCGAAAGCTCTTTGCCGACACCTTCGATGCCCGCACCCATGGCTGGAAAGCCAACCGGTTCTCGTTCAACACCGGCGCCGGCCGCTGCACCGTGTGCGAGGGGCAGGGCCAGGTGACCATCGAGATGAACTTCCTGCCGGACGTGAAGGTGCCGTGCGAGGCCTGTGGCGGTGCCCGTTTCAATCGCGAGACGCTCGCGGTACGCTGGCGCGAACGAACCATCGCCGACGTGCTGGCGATGCCGGTGGCCGAGGCGCGCGAATTCTTCGCCGCCCATCCGTCGATCGCGCATCCATTGGCCCTGCTCGACGACGTCGGTCTGGGCTACCTGACCCTCGGCCAGCCCAGCCCGACCCTCTCGGGGGGCGAGGCCCAGCGCATCAAGCTGGTGGCCGAGCTGGCCAAGGTGCGCGGCGACAAGGGGGTGCTGAAGCCCGAGAAGCACACCCTCTACGTGCTCGACGAACCCACGGTCGGCCTGCACATGGCCGACACCGAGAAACTGATCCGGGTCCTGCACCGGCTGGTGGACGCAGGGCATAGCGTGCTGGTCATCGAGCACGACCTCGACCTGATCGCCGAGGCCGACTGGATCATCGACCTGGGTCCGGAGGGCGGTGGCGCCGGCGGCGACATCGTCGTCCAGGGACCACCGTCGCGGGTGATGAAGACCGCCGCGTCGCACACCGGCCGATTCCTGAAGGCGCTCCTCGAACGCCGGTCGGAATAGACGCCGCCAGCCGGCTGTTCATCCGTGAGGGGCTGCCATCAGCGGGCCAGCGCTGGCCGGTGGGGCAGTGCACCCAGAACTTGTTTCAGATCAACAGTATGTTTTGTTTGTACTTTCTTACTTTTAAAGTGATGGTGAGCCATGGAGAATAGTGCACTGCACAATTCCAAGGCCGAGGACATGGAAAGAAGCATCGCTGTCTGGGACCTGCCTACGCGCATCTTCCACTGGTCGCTGGTCCTGCTGGTGACCGGCTCCTTCATCAGCGGGAAGATCGGCGGTAACGCCATGCTGTGGCACGGGACCTTTGGCGTGGCGATCCTCGGCCTGCTGAGTTTCCGACTGATCTGGGGCGTGGTGGGTTCGACGTATGCGCGCTTCACCACCTTCGTGCGGGGCCCCGGCGCGATCCTCGCCTATCTCCGTGGCGACTGGAAGGGCCTGGGACACAATCCCCTCGGCGCGCTGTCGGTCCTCGCACTGCTCGGCGTGCTGATCTTTCAGGCCAGCAGCGGCCTGATCTCCAACGACGACATTGCCTTCAACGGCCCGCTCTACCCGCTGGTCAGCAAGGATGACTCCGACTGGGCCACCGGCCTGCACCGGCGCGCCGAACTGGTGATCATCGCGCTTGTCGCGCTGCACCTCGCCGCAATCGCCTACTACGCCCGGGTCAAGAAGGAGAACCTGGTGCGGCCCATGGTCACCGGCCTCACCGAGTCGGCCGGCACCCACGCACGCCCGGCGAGCGGTGGCGGCCCGGTCGCCTTCGTCGTTGCCGTCGTCGTGGCGCTGACGGTCGTCTGGGCGGCCTCCGGCGGCCTGCTGCCGCCGCCACCCCCGCCGCCGCCGGCACCCGCCTGGTAGGCGCGGGCGCGCTTTCCAGTACGCAAAAGAAAACGGCCGCGCAAGCGGCCGTTCCTCTCTCAGCGCCGGGCGTGCCCGGCGCGCCGGATTACTTGTCCTCTTCCATCCGGAACTTGTCGTGGCAGGCCTTGCAGGCCTTGCCGGTCTCGCCGAACTGGGCCTTGATAGCGGACTGGTCGCCCGTCGCGGCGACCTTCTTGAGCTCGTTGGCCTGCTTGACGAAGTTCACCGCCACTTCCTTCACTTCGTCCATCTTGTCGAAGAACTCGGGCTTCAGGCGGGTCTTCTTCCAGCCGGTGCCGTCCAGGGTCTCCTTCGAGTACAGGGCGCCCATGCCCGAGTTTGCCACGGCGGCGACCACGTCGGCGGCAGCCGAGACCTGCTTGGCGTCGAAGGGCACTTTCTCGTCAACTGCCATGGCCTTGATCTTGCCCATGTTCCAGGCCATGAAGGTGTAGCCGGACTGGCGGAACTTGATCATCTCTTCGGGCTTCAGCTGCGCACTGGCGCCAGCGGCAATACCCAGGGCGGCAACGGCAAACAGGGAACGGGCAACAACTTTCTTCATGGCGGAGCAACCTCATTCGAATTGGGAAACCGGCGACACTCGCGCAGGGCCGGTGGCCTGCTCGAGGAAGGAACATGCCGGCAAACGCGATTATTCCAGAGCCATGGGCGAATTCTGTGTCCTTGGTCACCGAGGCCACGGCCGGCCCGTCATTCAGGCGGGTGGCCGCGCCCAGGCGAGGGCATCTTCGAGCCGGTCGTTGCCCCAGAACAGCTCGTCGCCGACCACGAAGCTCGGCGCGCCGAAGATGCCCCGCTCGGTCGCGTGTTCGGTCTGGGTCCGAAGCGCCGCCTTGCCCGCATCGGACTCCGCGTCGGCAATCAGGGTCTCGGACGGCAAACCCAGCCCGTCAAGCAAGCCGTGCACCACCTTGCGATCGCCGATGTCCTGGTCGTGGGCGAAGTTGGCCTGCATGACAGCCCGGCAGAAGGCGCCGATCCAGGCTTCGTCCTGCCCGCGACAGGCGACCCGGGCGGCCAGCAGGCCGTTGCGGGGGAAGCTGCCCGGACGCTTCAGCGGCAGACCGTAGCGTGTGCACAGGCGCTCCATGTCGCGCCACATGTAGCGGCACTTGGGCGGATAGATGTTGAAGGGCGAGTCGTTCCAGCCCAGGCTCATGAAGACCGGACCGAGCAGGAAGGGGCGCCACGCCACCGAGACCCCCGCCGCGGCGGCCAGGGCCTCGATGCGCATCACCGAGAGATAGGAATAGGTGCTGGCGAACTCGAGCCAGAACGTGATCCGGGGCTGGTCCGGGTCCGCCATCACGGCTCTCTCCCCGCCATGAAGGCCCGAAGTGACTCGATCGTGCGCTGTGGCGCTTCCTCGGGCAGGAAATGCCCGGTGGGCAGCGTGTGACCGGCGACGTGGCTGGCGTATTCCTGCCACACCCGGAGGACGTCGTAGCTGCGATGAACGAAGCCGTGTTCGCCCCACAGCACGAGGAGCGGACACGCGATGCGCCGCCGACCGAAATCGGCATCGTCGTGCACCAGGTCGATGCCCGCCGCGGCGCGGTAATCCTCGCAGCTCGCGTGGATGCCCTCGGGGGTGCCGAAGGTGCGCAGGTACTGCTGCACGGCACCCTCGTCGAAAACCGCGCCCGGCGCCGCCCAGCGCTTCAGCTTCTCGCGCAACCACCACTCGGGGTCCGCCCCGATCAGGTGCTCGGGCAGGCGACCCGGCTGGATCAGGAAGAACCAGTGGTAGTAGCCGGTGGCGAAGGCCTGGTCGGTGGTGCGGAACATGTGCCGGGTCGGCGCAATGTCCATCACGCACACCCGCTCGACCCGCCCGGGATGGTCGAGGGCGAGCCGGTGCGCGACCCGCGCGCCCCGGTCGTGTCCGGCGACGGCAAAGCGTTCGTGGCCCAGCGCGGACATCACCGCGGCCAGGTCCGCCGCCATGGCGCGCTTGGCGTAGGCCCCGTGATCATCGCCGCCCGGCGGCTTCGAGGAATCGCCATAGCCGCGCAGGTCGGCGCAGATCACCCGGCAGGCGCGGGACAGGGCCGGCGCGACCGCATGCCACATGAACCGGTTCTGCGGGTAACCGTGCAGCAGCAGCAGCGGCGGCCCGTCGCCCCCCTGGCTGATGCGGATGGTGTGCTCGCCGACCGGGATGTCGAGATCTTCGAAGTGGGCGGGAAACATGGTCAGGCTCCAGGGCGAAGAGGCGCGCGGCCAGTATGGCACGGCCGCGCGCCGCGGGTCAGACCCCCGCGCGCCCAATGCGGCCGTCGAGGCCGTCTGCCGCGCGGCTGCTCCAGCGCGGATCGAACCAGCCGGCCAGGCGCTTCAGCAGGCTTGCCGGGCGGACCGGTGCGCGCTGGGTCAGCACCACGTTCAGTTGGGCACCGCGCGCCGTGCTCATCACCAGCGCGGTCGGCAGTTCGAGCACCATCGACTGGCCGGGCCTGAGGACGCGGTCGCGATCGTCCCCATACTGGGTGATCCAGGCGTGGCCGGAGACGCAGTGCAGCTCGGCGCCCGCGGCGTGGGACAGGACGCGCGTCTGGCGGGGAGCGAGACGCATGGTTTGGCATGAGTGAATTGCATTCATAATGACCTCCGTCCAGGAGCGCCGCCGGTCGGTTGAAAGGCGAGACGCTGTGGATGCAGTATCAAATCGCCGGGCGAACGGCACAAACGCTCAATTTGCATCGTATGGATGAGGAAAACGCATGGATAAGGTGTCCGGAAGGCTGCCTCCCCTCGATCCGCTCCGCGGTTTCGTGGCGGCCGCGCGCGAGCTGTCCTTCACGCGGGCAGCGGAGGCCCTCAACCTCACCCAGTCGGCCGTGAGCCGCCAGGTGCAGACGCTGGAGCAGGCCCTCGGCGTGCGCCTCTTCGAGCGCGGCACCCGGGAGCTGAGGCTGACTACCGAAGGCGCCCGCCTCCATGCGGCGGCCCGCGTCTGGCTCGAGGAGTACCGCCAGCTCGCCGACCAGCTGGCGCGGCGGGACAGGCGTCCGCCGCTGACCGTCACGGCCAGCATCGGCATCGCGGCCTTGTGGCTGGTGCCGCGCCTGTCGGGCTTCCAGGCGGCCAACCCGGGCATCGACGTGCGCGTCGCGGCCGGCAACCGCATTCTCGACCTGGAGCGGGACGGCATCGACGTCGCCATCCGCCACTGCGCCGACCGCGATGCCCCGCCTGGCGCCGAGCGCCTGTTCGGCGAATCGGTGATCCCGGTGGCCAGCCCGTCCCTGGGTCTCGTCCGGCTCGATCACGAGACCCTGCCGCGCAGCGTGCTGCTGGACTTCGAGGACAATCGCTACCCCTGGCTGCGCTGGGACGACTGGCTCGCCGCGATGGGCCTGGAAGACGTCACGCCCGGCGGGCGGCTGGTGTTTTCCCACTACGACCAGTTGATCCAGGCGGCAGTGGCCGGCCAGGGGGTGGCGATCGGGCGGATCGAGCTGGTGGACCGGATGACCGCCAGCGGCCAGCTGGTGGCCCTCGCCGGGACCCGGCGCCGGGTGGAGGGGCGCGGCTACTGGCTGGTGCTGCCGCCCGCGCCGTGGCGGGAGGACGTGGCGCGCTTCGCCGACTGGGTGCGCCACGAGGCGGCCGACTCGTTCACCCAGTCTGATGGTCTGCCGGCGGCCTGAGCGGCCACCGGGTCAGGGCAGGGGCGCCTGGGCAAAGAGATCGGGCTGGCGTGCCGCCTCGAGCCGTACCCCCGGAACGCCGCCGTTGGCGACATAGAGCTGGACACTGGCAGGCAAGGCCGTCGTCTCGCCGGCGGGCGGCGAGAACAGGCCCTGCAGGCCGGACGCCTCGATCGCCGCCTGGAGCAGCGGCAGCACCGAGGGCTCGGATTGCAGCAGCTGGCCGAGCCTGGCCGGGTCGAAGCGGCTGCCCGCTACGGTCTCGAGGGAGAGGGCTTCGCCGCTGGCCGGATCGACCACGGGCGGCAGCGGAACCTGGAAGCCCGCATCCCCGATCAGGGCACCCTGGCCAAGCAGGCGGACGACCTCACCGGCGTTGACCGGCGAGCTACCGGTGTCACCGAGCAGGCGGTCCACCAGCGTGGCCAGCTGGCCGTCCGTGCTGAGGCTGACCTCGGCCGACGGTGCCGGCTGGCGCACCGTGTCGGATGCGGTCTCGCGAAGCTGTCTCAGCAGCCGCGCGGGGGACATGCTTTCGGTATTGACGGCCTGGATGTGCATTGTCGTGTCCATCGGGTGTCCCGATGCAGAGTCGCGCCTTGCCGGAGGTAGACCGCCCCGGCCGCAGCGAGTGCCAGCCGCTCGTCAGGCGGGCAGGCGATGCCAGACGAGGCAGCGGTTGTTGGCCGGCATGGCGTGGTCGGCCAGCGGCGCCAAACCCGCCGCGCGAGCCAGGGCATCCACCTCGGCGCGTTCGCGGATCCCGCTGGCCGGGTCCCTCTCGCGCAGCTGCCGGTCGAAGGCCGCGTTGCCCGGGCTCGTGGGCCGCCCCGCCTCGTGGAAGGGGCCGTACACGACCAGGAGGCCCCCCGCCGCCAGCACCGCCGGCAGCCATGCGAAGAGCCGCTCGACCTGGGGCCAGCCCATGATGTGCAGGGTATTGGCGGTGAACACCGCGTCGAAGCGGCCGGGCTGCCCCGGGGCATCCACGTCGAGGGCCAGCGGTGCCGGCGTGTTGGGCAGGTCGGCCTCGTCCAGCCACTGGCGAATCCCCGGCAGCATGACCGCCCGGTCGGAACACTGCCAGCTCAGCCAGGGCATCGCGGCGGCGAAATGCACCGCGTGCTGGCCGGTGCCGCTGCCGACCTCGAGCACCCGGCGTGCGCCGGCCAGCTGCGTCCGGAGTACGGCGAGAATCGGTTCGCGGTTGCGCTCGCACGCCGGCGAGAAGGGTTTGTCGGGGCTCATCGGGGGCATCGGCTAAGATCCGGCCTGTCCATCCGGAAGTGCGTGACCATGTCTGAATTCGTCATCTATCACAACCCGCGTTGCGGCAAGAGCCGTGACACCTTGGCGCTGCTGCGCGAACGGGGTGTCGAGCCCGAGGTCGTCGAGTACCTCAAGACGCCGCCCGATGCCGCCACCCTGAGCCGCCTGCTGGCGGCCCTCGGCATGTCGGCCGAGCAGCTGTTGCGCAAGGGCGAGGCCGTCTTCAAGCAGCAGTACAAGGGGCAGTCCCTCGACGAGGCGGGCTGGATCGCGGCCATGGTGGCCGAGCCGATCCTGATCGAGCGACCCATCGTCGTGCGGGGCGCGCGGGCTGTCCTCGGCCGTCCGCCGGAAAACGTGGCCGCGCTGTTCGACTAGCCGCTCAGGCCGCCGCACCCGCAGCCG
>JBNLCM010000064.1:0-8396 GCA_050303815.1 Rhodocyclaceae bacterium | reverse complement strand
GGTGGGGCCGATGCCCCTCCGCAGTCCGTTGACGGCTGTGATCACGGGTCACGCGCCGGCAGTCGCCTCGGCCCCGTAGCCGTGCGCAGGCCCGGCCATCCGGCCTAAAGGTCGCCCCCCGGCCGCCGTAGTTAGAGCTGTTATCTCCCTGACCCCTGTTGCGGCAGAGCCTCCGGTTCTGCCGTTTTCTTTTGCCGGGCGTCGGCGCCCTCAGCCTGTCGGCTTCAGCAGCATGTCCAGATCAACGCAGCCCTTTCGCTCGCTGGCCAGGGCGAGCAACAACTCGCCGGCGGAAAGAGCGTCCGACAAGGCGTTGTGAGCGGGGTAGCGGGGCAAGCCATAGTGCCGGCGCAGGTTACCGAGTCGCAGTTCCCCCTTGCGGGGGAGGCGCCGTTCCCGGTCGCGCGCCGCGGCAGCCAGGGCGAGCGTGTCGACCGCGGGGAAATAGCCACGCATGCCATAGAGCCGCTTGCAGGCGGCCTCCAGAAATCCGACTTCCGTCCGGATGTAGTGGGCCACCAGGATCCGACCCGCCAGGGCAGCCAGCAGGTCGGCCATGACGACCTCCAGCGATTCGCCGCTGGCGGCCTCGTCGTCGGTGATGCGGTGCACGACGGCAGAAGTGGCCGTCATGGCGCCGCTCAGTCTGACGAGGCGGTGGCGGGCAGACGACAGCACGATGCGCTGGCGCTCGATGAGCACCCAGCCGAAGCTGACGATTTCATCCCGGTCCGGGTCCCCTCCCGTCGTCTCCAGATCAAGGGCCAGGAAGGGCACCTCGCGCCAGTCGGTCGAGCGCGCGGGAAAAGGCGCCGACAGGTAGTCGGCCAATGGACCGGGCGGCGCCCTGCGCAGCAGGCGGCGCCGTCTTGCATCCGGCCCGAAGAGCCCCAGCAAGTCAGGCCCCCCCGCCGCTGATGGCGTAGCGCAGGGAGAGCGTTCGCTGCATGCCACCAATCACCGAGAAGACGTCCTTGAGGTGGCGCCGCTCGAGCGACGTGAGTCGCTCCGGATCAACCAGATTGTCGGGCTCGCCACCGTCCCGCAATTGCTCCACCTGGTGGCGGATGCGCAGCAGTCCCAGAAACTCGAAGGCCTCTTCGAGTTCGCTGGCAGATTCGGCGCTGAGGACCTTGCGTGCGACGCAGGCATGCAGCCGGGCGATGGTGCCGACCTCCGTAATGCCCGCAGCGAGGGACTGGATGCGCGCGACGTCCACGATCGGGATGATGCCGCGGGCCTTGATATCGAAGCGCCGCGCGTCCTCACCGGCCGCCAGCATGACTAGGCTGCGGAAGAAGCCGAGCGGTGGTTTGTTGGCCAGCATGTTCTCCACCAGCTGGGCGAGGAAACGCTCGCCGTGCGTGCTCTCTTCGGCCACGCCACGAGCCAGCGCCTGCTGGAGCCGCGGCTCGCCCCACACCAGCCGCAGGTCGAGGAAGTTGGTCATGACCTTGGCCGCGGTCTCGTCGGTGTGGCGAATCCAGTGGCTAAACCCCTCCAGCCAGGTCGAGATCGGTTGGCGCCACTTGGAATTGCTCGCCATGATCTCGCCCGGGCAATAGCGGAATCCGCATTCGTTCAGGCCGTCGTTGACAAAGCGGGCCAGCGCCTCGAAATAGGCGCCATGAGCGGCCTCCTGGTAGGCATCATCGAGTACCAGTGCGTTGTCCTGGTCGGAATGGCTCGACTGCTCCTGGCGCCCCTGGGAGCCACCGGCCAGCCATGCGAAGGGCACCGGCGCCGGCCCCAGCCGGGCGATGGCGAGCTCGATCAGGCGGCTGGCGAGCGCATCGGCGATCGACGAGACCGCCTGCCCGATCTGCGCCGCGGTGGCCCCGCCCGCGAGCATCTGGATCTGCAACTCGGGCAGCTCGGCCGACAGCGCCGGCAGGCCCTCCGGCCCCTCGCAGCTGCGCACCAGCATCGCCAGGTGCGCCGAATTGGCGCTCTGGGAGCGCAACAGGTCGCGGGTCGAGACGAGACCGCGGATCTCGCCGTCCTCGACGATCGGCAAATGGTCGATGCCGCGCCGGGTCATGATCATCAACGCCTCGAAGGCAGTGTGCCCCTCGCCCAGGCAGCGCGGGTCAGGTGTCATGATCGCGGACACCGGCGTTTCCGGCGACAGCCCGGTAGCGAGGCAGCGGGCGCGCAGGTCGCGATCGGTGACGATGCCGGCGAGACGACCTTCATCGACGACCAGCATGGCCGCCATCGGCCGGTCGCCCATCAGTGCGGCGACATCCCGGATCGACGTCAGTGGTGGGGCGGTGACCGGCGCCCGCGTGACGAACGACGCCACCGGCATCCCCATCAGGTTCGGGCGGAACTGGACCCGCTCGCCGACACTGCGCTGCACATGCCGCAGCCGCTCGCCGAGTGAGCGCCGGAAGTGACGATCGACGGCGGCGTCCGCGCGCCGGCACGCCTGCATGACTTCGCGCGGGATGCAATACAGCAGGACATCCTCGATGGCCCGCATGCGGGTCTCGGCCTCGGCGGCCCCGCCTCCGTCGAGGAGGTCCCCTTCGGCAAACTTGGCCAGCAGGCGATCATCCACATCCCGCTGCTCGATCGCTCCCTTGCGGACCACGTAGACCTCGGTCGCGGCATCGTCGGGCGGAAAAGGGCTGCCGCGCCGCAGGTAGCGGATCGACATGTGCGTGACGAGTTCCGCCAGCGCGTCCTCGCCGAGGAGGGAGAACGGCGGAAACTCCGCGAGGAACTCGCGGATCTCGATCAGCTCGACACTCGCCATGACGGCAGGCTCCCCAGCGCTGGACGGGCCTTATCATGCCGCCCGGCGGCCGGCCATGACAACCGCGCCATTCATTCGCATCCCACGCCGGGGGGCGGGCGCCCCGATCTGCCGGCACCTCAAGATCCCGGCGCGGATGTCGTTAGCTTCGGGGTGGTCCGGGCCGCTCAGGGCACGAGAGCACAGCGGTCGTCGCTCCATTTTGAGAATCAGATCCAACCGTGCGAGCCGAGATGCACCACACACCCCTCTTCCGTTCCGCGCCCTGCCGCTCGGCGCTCGTGAAGCTCGCCCTGCTGACACTGGTATCGGGCCCGTTCTTCCCTGCGAACGGTCTCGCAGCCACGACGCCGGATGCGGAGTCGCTGGACGCGTACCTCGACCTGCCCCTGAGCCAGTTGCTCGACGTGAAGATCAGCCTGGCTGCGCGCAGGCCTCAATCCGTGCAGGAAGCGGCCAATGCGGTCTTCGTGATCAATGAGGAGGACATCCGGCGCTCGGGCGCCACCAGCATTCCCGAGTTGCTGAGAATGGTGCCTGGCCTGAATGTCGCCAGGATCAACACGAGCAGTTGGGCCGTCACGGCGCGCGGATTCAACGGAGCGTTCTCGAACAAGCTGCTGGTCCTGATGGATGGCAGGAGTGTCTACACGCCCGCGTTCTCTGGCGTCTACTGGGACGTCCAGGACACGCTGCTGGAGGATATCGAGCGAATCGAAGTGATTCGCGGACCGGGCGCCACCCTGTGGGGCGCGAACGCGGTCAACGGGGTCATCAACATCGTCACCAAGAGTGCCCTGGATACGCTCGGAGGCATCGCCACGCTCAATGTTGGCGACGAACAGCGCATAAATACCGGCATCCGCTATGGATGGGCGCTCGAGGATGGCGCCGTGCGCACCTATGCCAAGTCGTTCTCGCTCGACGCGCAAAGGGCGCGTGGCGCCGAAAGCGACGCCCACGACAGCTGGGAGGCGGTGCGAGGAGGATTCCGACTGGATCGGCAGTCTCTCGATGGCGACCAGTGGACCGTGCAAGGCGATGCATACGACAGTCGTCCCAACCAGGCACAAGCCATCCCCGGCACACCACTCGTGCCGGAAGAGATCCGCAACAGGGGCTGGAATCTGATCGGCCGCTGGTCTCGCTCGCTTGGTGATGGATCGAGCGTGCGCGTGCAGGCGTACATCGACCAGACCGAACGCGTCGAGAACTCCCTGGGCCAGGACCACCAGACACTCGACCTGGACCTCCAGCACCGCACCACCTCGTTTGCGGCGCACGATCTGGTCTGGGGGCTCGCGTACCGGACGGTACGCGACGACTTCGATAACTCGGCATTCGTCGGCACCGATCCATCGCGCAGCACAACGCGGCTCTACAGCGCGTTCATCCAGGACGACATCACCGTACTGCGCGATCGCTTGCGTGTCGTCGCGGGCACCAAGATCGAACACAACGACTACTCGGGCTACGAGATCCAGCCGAACCTCCGGCTGGCGTGGACGCCGTCCGATCGGACAACCGTGTGGTCAGGCGTCTCGCGGGCCGTCCGGTCGCCATCCAGGATGGAGCGCTCCGGCTACATCATTTCGGCCGTCACGCCAGGGCCGATCCCTGTCCCGGTCTATGCGTTCGGCGACAGCGGGTTCGACTCCGAGGAACTGATCGCGTATGAAGCGGGATATCGACACCGACTGGGTCGCGTCGCGAGCTTCGATCTGGCGGTCTTCCACCATCGCTACAAGCGGCTGGCCGGAAACGACTTCACCGGCTACCCGGCGCATGTGCGCTTCATGTCGGAAATGCACGCGACGGCCCGAGGACTGGAGGTCGCCCTCGACTGGCGCCCATCGCCCCGCTGGGAAACCCAGATCGCCTACAGCGCTCAAGCGATCTCTGCCGACAAGACCGGGTCGTTTCTCACCACGACGTTCCCGGACGACCTGTCGAAGAACGCGGCGGAACGCTCGACCCCGCATCAACAAGTATCGCTACGCTCACACCTGGACCTCACCAGCGGCTGGAGCCTCGACGCCTGGCTACGCCATGTCGGCGAAGTGCGCGCCAATCGCGCCTTCGCCATCGACATCCCGAGCTACACCTCGCTCGATCTGCGCCTCGCCTGGCAGATGGACAGCCGCCTCGAGTTCTCTCTCGTCGGACAGAACCTCCTCGATCCCCAGCACCCCGAGTTCGTACAGGAAGCGCTGGTCGCCCCAGCCGAAATCGAGCGGAGCGTCTTCGCCCGCATTCGCCTGAACTTCTGATTCGGGGCGCACGAGGCGCGTCAGCGAGCCTCTTCCAGCCGTGCCGGGTGCCGATCGGCGCACAGGCCGGCGCGGAAACGCGTCGTTGCAGCCATCCCTCGTGACAGGCGCGACGCATCGCGACAACGATGGCCAGCGCCTCGGCCAGCGTCGGCACATTCCCCATGGCGCCGCGTCCTGACGCTCAACCGCGCGGCGTGACACAGTTCTCGAACCGATCCGGCACCGGCGGCGACTCACGGGCCAGATGGGCAGCAATCAGCCCCTCTCGAACCCCCACCCCAAGACAGGAGAGTCATCATGAAAGCCCTCATCGCCATCGCCGTCGCCACCCTCGCCACCTCCGCCTTCGCCGGCCCCTTCGACCAGGGCATGGTCGGCGGACAGCTGAAGTCGAACGTGCGCATCCAGGATGTGAACCAGCGCAACTCCGCCACCCTCGGCTACGCCAAGCAGAAGCTCAACGTCGGCAGCGTCGACGGTGGCCAGGCCCTGGGCAACGTCGAACTGAACGTACGCGCCAAGAGCATCAACCAGCGCAACTCCGCCACCCTCGGCTATGCCGAGCAGGAAGCCAACATCGGCTCCCTGAAGTAAGCCCCGGACAGTGTCCTCCTCGCGGTTTGGCAGGGTTTCGACCCTGCCTTTTTTCGCGTTCACGCGGCAGCCACACCCGGTGGCATCGCCCGTCGTTTCCTGAATCAAGGAGAACAAGAATGAATCCCAAGATCCGCTTGTCCCTGCTGACCCTCTCGACGCTGGCGTCGGCCGGCGGTGCGCACGCCCAGGTACCGGGCCCGAGCCCGGTCGACGGCCTGCTCTCGGGCCTGCCTGGCCTGACCGCGGTGCAGCGCGCCGCCGGCGGCGTCACCGAAACGATCTGCCCCTTCCTTGCCGCCCCCGATGGCCTGGGCAGCGGCGAAGCCCGCCTCTCCGACACCTGTACCCGCCTCGTCGTCAGCGCCCTGGGCGCCGGCAACGACTTCGACCTCGGACTGACCACCGCACAGCTCGCCGCCGCCCTGCAGGCCGTCGCCCCCGAGGAAATGAGCGCCACCGGGCGCATCGCCGTCGAGGGCTCCCTCTCCAACCCCGTCAATGGACGACTCCTCGCCCTGCGCTCCGGCGGGCGCGGCCTGCTCCTCTCCCAGTCCGGCTTCACCGTCGATGGCAACACCCTCACCCTCGCCCAGATGCTCCCTGCCGGCACCACCGGGGGCTCGGCCGGCGAAGGCGAGTTCGGCGGCCGATGGGGCGGCTTCATCAATGGCAACTACAACACCGGCGACCGCGACGGCACCGCCAACGAGAATGCCTTCGACTACACCGATGCGGGCCTGACCGCCGGCCTCGACTATCGCTTCATGGACGGGCTGGTCGGCGGCGTCGCCCTCTCGTGGTCCAAGACCGACGCCGACTTCGATGCCAAGCTCGGCAGCGTCGAGTCCGACAACTTCGGCGTCTCCCTCTACATGAGCTACGCCACCGACACCTGGTACGTCGATGGCCGCCTCGGGCTGGCAAAGGTCGATTTCGACACCGAGCGCCGCATCCTCGTCACCAGCAACACCGCCGCCGAGGGCATCGACACCACCGCCACAGGCAGCACCGAGGCCGACCAGTTCAGCGCCAACGCCGGCGGCGGATACAACTTCCAGCTCGCCGGCATGACCCTCACCCCCTACGGACGCATCGACTACCTCAAGCTCGAGGTCGATGGCTTCACCGAGCGCGAGACCAAGGAGGGCATGGGGCTGACCGTCTCCGACCACGACACCGAGTCGCTCCAGTCCGCCATCGGCGGGCGCATCGCCAAGACCATCAGCACCGGCGCCGCCGTCATCACCCCCTACGCCGGCATCGAGTGGAACCACGAGTTCCAGAACGACGAGGGCTCCCTCGTCGCCAAGTACGCCAACGATCCCTTCAACGTCAGCTTCTCCATCCCCACTGACCAGCCCGATCGCGACTACTTCACCCTCTCCCTCGGCGCATCCGCCGTCCTGCCCCACGGATTCGCCGCGTTCATCAACCTCGACACCGCACTCGGCCTCGCCCACACCAACGCATACGCTCTCACCCTCGGCGGGCGAATGGAGTTCTGATACCCCAGCCCCGACAACCACAAGGGGCCGCCAGCACGCAGCTCGGCGGCCTCGTCGTGTCGATCGTCCTGGCGATCCTGCTGTCCGCCTGTACCACGCCAGCGGAGCGCATCATGGCCGTCGCGACGCAGGATCACCTCATTCAGGCGGTCGTTCCGGGTGGCGCCTTCTTGCACCTGACCGTCTTCAAGCCCGCCACTTCGGGGCACAGCGGCGACCGGCTCAGTGTCTACATCGAGGGCGACGGGATCCCATGGCTCAGGCCCGACCTACCCAGCCCGGACCCGACGCCGCAAGCGCCGCTGATGTTCGAGGCCATGCGTCGCGACCCCGGCGCAGCGCTCTACCTCGGGCGCCCCTGCCATTTCGTCGGAACCCATGCCCCACCCTGTTCGCCCGCCCATTGGACGCATCGACGCTACGCGCCCGAGACCGTCGACAGCCTTGCGCTGGCGCTACGGCGCGCGCTATCGGGTCACCCGTTTCGGCGCCTCGTGTTCTACGGCCATAGTGGCGGAGGCACATTGGCTGCCTTGCTGGCGCCGCGATTTCCCGAATCCGATGGCATCGTGACGCTGGCGGCCAACCTGGATGTTGCGGCCTGGGCTCGGTCGCGCGGATTCAGTCCGCTCGCGGGCTCGCTGGATCCTGCACAGGCGGCTCCGCTCTCTCCGGCGCTACTGCAGTGGCACCTCGTCGGGGAGCGCGACCGCGTGGTCCCACCCACGGTCACGCGCGCCTATGCAGAGGCTCAGCGCCACGCACGCGTCTTGTCGTACCCCGAGTTCGATCACCTCTGCTGCTGGCTGGATCTCTGGCCGGCACTCCCCGAGGCGGTCCGCGACGCACTTGCCCAACGTCCGCAGATAGGGCCATGACGGGGGCGTGACGCAGTTCTCGAACCGATCCGGCGCATGGCGCGACTCACGGGTCAGATGGGCAGCACAGCGCCCCTCTCGACACCACACCCCACTCAGGAGAGTCACCATGAAAGCCCTCATCGCCATCGCCGCCGCCACCCTCGCCACCTCCGCCTTCGCTGGCCCCTTCGACCAGGGCATGGTCGGCGGACAGCTGAAGTCGAACGTGC
Organism: Rhodocyclaceae bacterium; assembly: GCA_050303815.1. Lineage (GTDB taxonomy): Bacteria > Pseudomonadota > Gammaproteobacteria > Burkholderiales > Rhodocyclaceae > Cognatazoarcus. Next base: position 170 of record JBNLCM010000064.1, on the reverse strand, counting down.
GCATCCAGGATGTGAACCAGCGCAACTCCGCCACCCTCGGCTACGCCAAGCAGAAGCTCAACGTCGGCAGCGTCGACGGTGGCAAGGCCCTGGGCAACGTCGAGCTGAACGTGCGCGCCAAGAGCATCAACCAGCGCAACTCCGCCACCCTCGGCTATGCCGAGCAGGAA
>JBNLCM010000063.1:0-33474 GCA_050303815.1 Rhodocyclaceae bacterium | reverse complement strand
TCGAGCTCGAGAGCCTGGTGTTTCGGCCCCGGGAGGTGCTGGTCGATGTTGGCGAGCTGTTCGCACCGCTCGCTTCCCGCAAGGGACTGTCCCTGGCAGTCGAGGTCGGGGGGTCCGTGCCCGAGTGGGCCGAAGGCGATCCACACCGTTTGCGGCAGGTCCTGGTGAATCTGGTCGGCAACGCCATCAAGTTTACCGACCAGGGGGGCGTACGGCTCGAAGCGCGGCTCGCGGACGCGCGGCCGGATGCCTTCGAACTGCGCGTCGAGGTATCGGACACCGGCATCGGTATCGCCCCCGACATCCTGCCGCGGCTGTTCGAGTCCTTTTCCCAGGCGGACAGCTCGACTACCCGTCGCTTCGGCGGTACCGGCCTGGGCCTGGCGATTTCCCGCAGCCTGGTCGAATTGATGGGGGGGCGGATCGGCGTGATCAGCGTGCCGGCCAAGGGCAGTAGCTTCCACTTCACGATTCTGCTCGGGATCGCCGAGGCGCCGGACCTCTCCGCCATGGCTCGGCAGGTGGGAGGGCCGCCCAAGCTGCCACAGGGTGGCAGCGTGCTGGTGGTGGACGACAACCCGATCAACCTGCGCATCATGCGCGAGATGCTCGTCGGATTCGGTCTCGACGTGATCGATGCGGTCGATGGGATCGAGGCGATCGAATTGTTGGCGACCTGCCAGGTGGACCTCGTCCTGATGGACCTGCAGATGCCGCGCATGGACGGCTATCAGGCGACGGCCCGAATCCGGGAGCAGCATGATCGTCTCAGCCTGCCGATCGTGGCTCTGACCGCGCACGGCCGCGACGAGGACCGCGAGCAGTGCCTGGCGGCAGGCATGAACGACCACCTGACCAAGCCGGTGGATCCCGACCTGCTCGCTGCCTGCCTGGAGCGGTGGATCGGCCGATCGCCTCGGGCCCCGGTGGCGACCGAACCCCGCAAGGACCCACAGGGCCTGCTGCTCGACCTGCCCGGTGTCGACGTGAACGGCGGCGTCGCCCGGGTAGGCGGCAAGCGTGAGCTGTATCAGCGGCTGCTGGCCGAGTTCTGTGACGACCACGCAGGCTCCTTCGATCAGCTCCGCCGGCAGATCGCGGAGGCCGATGTGACCTCTGCCGGGCGCCTTGCCCACAATCTGAAGGGCAGCGCGGCCAATCTGGGGGCGACCGCGCTGGGCCAGCGGGTGGGCGAGATCGAGCGGGCTCTCGACAGTGGCGGGGCGACCGAGCGCGTCGTGGGGCTCGCCGAGGCGGAGTTCCTGCGACTGGTGCAGGCTGTCCGCAGCCTGGGGCCGGTTCAGGAACCGGAGGCGGTGGCGTCGCCGGCAGAGCGCTCGCTGCTCCAATCGCGACTCGATGCCCTGCGCGCGGCGGTGAAGTCCGGCAGCTTCAGCGCGGTGTCCTTGCTGGACCCCCTCGAGATGTCGCTCGACGGGCGCGCGGCTGAGCACTTCTCGCAGCTGACCGAACGGGTGCATGCCTTCGATTTTGAGGCGGCCGAGCGAATCCTGGATGATCTGGTGGCCGAGCTGGGCCGCGCGAATGGAGAATGTCTCGATGGGCACTGATAAGCCCCGGGTGCTGATCGTCGATGACGAGCGCTCCAATATCAGCATCCTCGGCAACCTGTTGCAGGATGAATGCGATGTCATCGTCGCCACCAACGGGGAAGCTGCGCTCCGACGCGCGAGCGCCACGCAAAGCGGCTCGCCCGACCTGATCCTGCTCGACGTGATGATGCCCGGCATGGATGGCTACGAGGTGTGCCGGCGGCTCAAGGAAGAGCCGTCCACCCGGGACATACCGGTGATCTTCATCACGGCGATGGGCGCCGAGGAAGATGAGGCCTCGGGCCTGCGCATCGGCGCGGTCGACTATGTCACCAAGCCGTTCTCGCCCGCGATCCTCAAGATGCGGATCCGCACGCACGTCGAACTCAAGCGGTTGCGCGACCACTGGCAGCGCCTGTCGACGATCGATGCGCTCACGCAGGTGGCCAACCGCAGGCGCTTCGACGAAGCGCTCAATGTCGCCTGGCGGCATGCGGCCAGGCAGCAGGAGCCGCTGGCCCTGATCATGGTCGATGTGGACCATTTCAAGCCCTACAACGATCACTACGGCCATCCCGCCGGCGACGAATGCCTGCGCCGCGTCGCCGCGGCCCTGGACGGCGAGGTGCGACGGGCCGGCGACCTCCTGGCTCGCTACGGCGGGGAGGAGTTTGCCTGCATCATGCCGGCCGTCGACCTGGATGGCGCGCGGACCGTCGCGCGGCGCATGTGCCTGGCCGTCCGGGAACTCAAGGTGCCCCATGAGCATCCCGCCGTGGGCGGGGAGCTCAGCATCAGCGTCGGCGTCGCCGCGGTCATTCCGTCAGGGACTCAGGGCGCCGAGGTTCTGGTGCGCGAGGCCGATCAGCAGCTCTATGAGGCCAAGCGCGGCGGGCGAAACCGCCTGTGTGCGGGTGATTCGCCGTCACACACCTGAAGGCGGCCTGTCACCCTAGCCCCGCATGCGGGCTTCGGCTGCTTCGAGATCGCGGAGGAAGTAAAGGTAGTCCATCTCCGGTGCCGGGGCGCCCAGCCGGGTGGCCACTGCGGAGATCTGGCCCCGATGGTGCGAGAAGTGGCCCATCAGGTGGGTCAGGATGTCACTGGCGACGGTCGTGGACTGCGTTCCCCCCAGGCGCTGGTAGCTGATCGTCTGGCCGAAGAAGGCTTCGTCGCGCGATTCGAGCCAGTGGCCGATCTCCCGGATCGACTGCTGCAGATCGTGCTTGAGTTGCGACCAGTCGGCGGTCCGGATGTGCGAGAAATCGGCGCGGACCTGGCGCCCCTCAAGGCGACCGAACCAGATGTCGGCGACGACGTGCATGTGATCCACGGTGTGATGGATGCTGGGAAAGAAGAGCCCCTCCGGCCGTGTCAACGCCTCGGAAGCGAGCCCGGACAGGCTGTCGAACAGGACCTGGTTGGCCCAGAGCTGGTAGTCCACTTGCGTGCTGAAATGCTGTCGCCAGTTCATCTGCGTCTCCCCGTTCCGCGGGCATTCGCCCTTCATGGCTGCATGATGCCACTTCCATCGCGGCGCGGGCAGCACCGATGGCCGAGGGTTGAAACAGGGTGTGCCCGAGGGGCGTGTCCGAGGCGCGGGGGTGATAGGCTGGCAGCCACGTGAACGATGGGGGTCCGACATCATGAAATTCCTTCTTTCGCTGCTGCTGGTCTTCGGCCTCGGCGCACCGGCATGGGCGCTCGACCTGGCCGGCCTGAGCCAGCGTGAGGCGGCCGGCGGCCTCCGCGAGGCCCTGGCCCAGGGCGCCGACAAGGCCGTCGACCTGCTGGGACGCGAGGGCGGCTTTCTCGCCAATCCGAAAGTCAGGATTCCGCTGCCGGACGTCCTCGCCAAGTCCGAGCCCTTGCTGCGCACGATGGGCAAGGGCAAGGATCTGGACAAGCTCGTCGCCACCATGAACCGGGCCGCCGAGCAGGCCGTCCCCCAGGCAAAGCCGCTGCTGATGGATGCGGTCCGGTCCATGAGCGTCGACGATGCGAAGCGGATCCTGGCGGGCGGCGACGATTCCGTGACCCGCTATTTCAAGGAGAAGACAGAGGGCCAGCTGGCCGCACTGTTCGAACCGATGGTCAGGGAGCGCACCGACAGCCTTGCCGTCTCGAAAACCTACAACAAGCTCGCAGGCACGGGCGCCGGGTTCGGCCTGCTCAAGCAGGAAGACGCGCGGGTGGAGGGCTACGTGACCCGCAAGGCGCTCGACGGGCTCTATCTGATGATTGCGGAGCAGGAAAAAGCCATCCGCACGGATCCGGTCGGCGCCGCCGGCGCGCTCGCGCGGAAGGTCTTTGGCGCGCTCTGAGCCCGGGCGAGTCCGGTAGAATGCCCACGGCCGCCCGCGGGCGGCATTCTGCTTTCCAGACCCGCCGGAACCATGTCCGCCCTGCTCAACACCCCGCAGCGAGAAGCCATTCGCTACCTCGACGGCCCCTGCCTCGTGCTCGCGGGAGCGGGCAGTGGCAAGACGCGGGTGATCACCCACAAGATCGCCTACCTGGTCGAACAGTGCGGCATGAACCCGGCCAATATCGCGGCCATCACCTTCACCAACAAGGCGGCGAAGGAGATGCAGGAGCGGGTCGCCGGCCTGCTCGGCGGGCGCATGGGCAAGGGCCTCACCGTCTGCACCTTTCATGCGCTCGGCGTGCGCATCGTGCGCCAGGAAGCCAAGGTCTGCGGGCTCAAGCCCCAGTTCTCGATTCTCGATGCCTCCGACACGGTCCAGATCGTGGCCGACGTCAGCGGCAACAGCGACAAGGCCCGGGCCAAGGCACTGCAATGGCAGATCTCGGCCTGGAAGAATGCCCTCATCGGCCCTGACGAGGCAGCCCGTTTGGCCGACAGCGAGCTCGCCTCCGCCGCGGCAAAGATCTACGCCGACTACGAGCGCACCCTGAGGGCCTACCAGGCCGTGGACTTTGATGACCTCATCGGCCTACCCGTCCATCTCTTCGAGAATCACCCGGAGGTCCGCGAGCGCTGGCAGAACCGCTTGCGCTACCTGCTGGTGGACGAATACCAGGACACCAATCGCGCCCAGTACCGCCTGTTGCGCGAACTCACCGGCGTGCGTGGCGCCTTCACCGCGGTCGGCGATGACGATCAGGCCATCTATGCCTGGCGTGGCGCCGACGTGGAGAACCTGCGCCAGCTGTCGGTCGACTGGCCAAAGCTCCGGGTCATCAAGCTCGAACAGAACTATCGCTCGACGACCCGGATCCTCCATGCCGCCAATACCGTCATCGCCTACAACGAGAAGCTCTTCGACAAGAAGCTGTGGTCGGAGCACGGTGCGGGCGAAGAGATCGTCGTCTGGTCGGCCAGCGATCCGGAGGCCGAGGCGGAGTCGGTGGCGATGAAACTCGCCGGGCACCGCTTCGAGCGGCGGGGCAAGTACGCCGACTACGCCATCCTCTACCGGGGCAACCACCAGGCCCGGCTCATCGAGCAGCAGTTGCGCAACCACAAGATCCCCTATGTGATGTCGGGTGGCCAGAGTTTCTTCGAGCGGGCCGAGATCAAGGACGTGATCGCCTATCTCCGCCTGATTGCCAACCCCGACGACGATCTCGCCTTCATCCGTGCCATCACGACGCCGCGCCGGGGCATCGGCCCCGCCACGATCGAGGCGCTGGGTCGTTACGCGGGGGTCCGGCACGCTAGCCTGTTCGCCGCCGCCCTGGAGGAAGGGGCGGCCGAGCACCTGACGGCCCGGCAACTCGAGCAAGTGAGGGCGTTCTGCCATTTCATCAACCAGCTCATCTACCGGGCGCCGCGCGAACCGGCCGCCCAATTGCTGGCGGACCTGATGGCCGCCACCCACTATGAGGCGTGGCTGTTCAATTCCTGCGAGCCGCGCGAGGCCGAGACCAAATGGTCCAACGTCAGCGACTTCATCGGCTGGCTTGGGCGCAAGGGCGAGGAGGACCGCAAGGATCTGCTCGAGCTGACCCAGACCATCGCCCTGATCAGCATGCTCGACAAGGAAGACGACGACTTCGATGGCGTCCAGCTCGCCACGCTGCACGCTTCGAAGGGCCTGGAGTTCAAGCACGTCTTCCTGGTGGGCGTGGAAGAGGGGCTGCTACCCCATCAGTCGTCGATCGACGAAGACAAGATCGAGGAGGAGCGTCGACTGATGTACGTGGGCATCACGCGGGCACAGCGCAGTCTGCAGATCAGCTGGTGCGAGCGCCGCAAGGCCGGCAAGGAGATTCGCACCTGCGAGCCGTCCCGGTTCATCGAGGAAATGGGGTCGGAAGGTGTCCGGATTCTCGGCGGCAAGAAGGCGGAGCCGGTCAGCCGGGAAGAGGGGCGGGCCAAGCTGGCCAACCTGAGGGCGATGCTGGGCGGCGGCTGAATGCCGCCGGCCTTTGCGTCCGCCGGGGCCGGGCGGACGCGTCCAGGCGATCAGGGCGCCGGGGCCTCGAAGTTCGCGCCCGCCTGATTGGCCAGGTAGGCCACCGCCCGGGCAACCTCGTCGTCGGTGAGATCGGCCGCGCCGCCACGGGGCGGCATCTGGTTCTTGCCGTCGATGGCGGCCTGCACCAGGGCGTCGAAGCCTCGCGCGATACGCGGCGCCCAGGCGTCCTTGTCGCCGGTCTTGGGCGCATTCAGTGCGCCGCTGCCGTGGCAGGCGCCGCAGACGGCGGCCACCACGTCCTCGCCGGTGCGCTTGCCCGGCTCGACCTTGACCTTCTGGATCGAGACCTGACCGACCGGCAGGATCGCGCGGGCGCTCTCTTCCGGGTCGACCTGGGGCACCTTGCCGCAGGCGGCGAGCAGCAGCGCGGCGGCGATGACAGCCAGCGCGAGGCGGGGTGAGTTGGGGACGTGCATGGTGTTCTCTCGTGTTGTGGGGTGATGGCCGCCAGTATACCGGCCCGCGAGATGGACGGCCGGCCAAAAACCCGGTATGCTCCACGCCCTTCTGCCTGCCGCTTCCCGGACAGGCGGAAGCCCGCGGCCGTGGCAACAGGGCCGGCAAGGCGCCCGTAGCTCAGCTGGATAGAGTACTGCCCTCCGAAGGCAGGGGTCGGACGTTCGAATCGTCTCGGGCGCGCCAGAACATCGATGGGTTAGGTCTTTCAGGACCTAACCCATTTTTTGTTTGGGCGGCAGATCACCGACACCGTCACACGCCGGGCCATCACGACCCGAGGGCGGGGGGCAATGTTCGCTAGCGGACAGACGCTGGATCGGGCGGCAACCAGACTCCACGATGCAGGCAAGCCAGCGTCCGACGCCCGTTGACTGCCGACGCCCCCGCCGGGTCCCGCCTCGCGGCACAGGTGGGCGACCCGTGTGGGCCCCGGGCCGTATGGTTCGGGCTGATCAAGTGGTATCCCCTGAGCCTGACGGCGATCGAGGCGAGATGACCTATTGTGTGGGATTGATGCTCGACCAGGGCTTGCTCTTCGCGGCGGATGGCCGTGGCGACGGGGCGGCTGAATCCGGCGGCGCGTGCAAGCTGAGCGCCTACGAGCGGGTCGGTGATCGGGTCATCGTCATCCTCAGCTCGGGGGGGCTGGCCAGCACCGAGGCGGTGTGCCGCCTGCTCCGTCTCGGAGGGGAAGGCGAGGACGCGTTCGCACTCTGGCGAGTGGGGTCGATTCTCGACCTCGCGCTGCTGTTCTCGCGGGCCATCCGCGATGCGGCTCTCGCCCATGCGCGGCGCGTCGGCGAGGGCCGCGCTGCCTTCGATGCGTCCTTCATTCTGGGGGGCCAGGTGCGCGGCGAGGCACCGCGTCTGTTTCGCGTCCGGTCCGGGGCCGATGTCGTCGAGGCGGGCGTCGATGAGCCGTATCTCCAGATTGGAGAGACGACGTATGGCAAACCCATGATCGAGTGGCTCATGCATCACCGGACATCCTTCGACGATGCGGCATCCTGCGTGCTGGCGTCGTTCGATTCGACGATGCGCAATGACTTGACCGTGGCGACGCCCATCGATCTGCTGGGCTACCGCACGGACAGCCTCGCCGTCGGCATGCGCCGCCGCTTCGAGGCCGGCAGCGCCTATTTCGCCAATGTGGGGTTCGCGTGAGATCCGCGGGCACTTGCTCGTGATTCGGTTGCCCAACGGGAATCGCGGCGGGCCTTGTGCCGAGCCGGGAACGACGTGGAGTGACACGGGCGAAACCGGCGGCGGAATGACGGGATGCAATCGGTTCCGATTCACGCGGGGAGGCAGGCGGGCATGCGCATGACAGAGGATTCCACCTTGGACACACTGATCCCGAATCCGCGGCAGAATCGACTGCTGGCGGCGCTCCCGGCGAAGGTGCTGACGCGCCTGTCGGACGATCTGGACTGCGTGAGCCTGGAATCCGGGGATGTCCTGGCCGAGCCCGGTGAGTGCTTTTCCTTCGCCTATTTTCCCACCACCTGCGTCGTGTCGCTCCTGACCACGACCGAGGGGGGCGCCTCGACCGAACTGGCCATGACCGGAAACGACGGACTGGTGGGCATCCCGCTGGTGCTCGGGGGCGAGACCACGACCCACAAGCTGGTCGTCCGACGCGCGGGCTGCGCCTACCGGCTGCGCGCCGAGATGATGGCCTGGGAGGTCGAGCAGGGCGGGGCGTTGCTGCGGCTGGCGCTGCATTACGCCCAGGCGCTCATGACGCAGATGGCCCAGAGCGTGGTCTGCTTTCGCCACCATGCGGTGGATCAGCAGTTGTGCCGCTGGCTGCTCTTCAATCTCGACCTCCAGGTGGGGAACCAGCTTGACCTGACCCACGAGCTGATCGCCAGCAAGCTCGGCGTGCGTCGCGAGGGGGTGACCGAGGCGGCCGGCAAGCTGCAGACGGAGGGCCTGATCCAGTACCGCCGTGGCCACATCACGGTGACGGACCGGGCGGGTCTTGAGGCGCGTGCCTGTGAGTGCTACGACGTGGTCCGGTCAGAGTGCCAGCGTCTGTTCAAGCTCGATCCCGCCCAGCGGGCCGGGAAGCGGGTGCGTTCGAACTCCGCCACGCTGCGCAAGCGTGCCGAGGCGCGCTTGCAGTCCAGCAAGCCCATGCCGCTAGAGGCCGTGTGGGACGTGGAACGGCTGGTGCACGAGCTGCGCGTGCACGAGCTGGAGCTCGAGATGCACAACGAGGAACTGCGCAACGCCTACGAGGAGGCGGACGCGCTGCGCGCCCAGCTCGCCGACATCTATGATTTCGCGCCACTGGGCTATTTCACGCTGAACGCGCTGGGGGCCATCGTCAAGATCAACTTCACCGGCGCGATCCTGCTCGACATCAAACGCTCGGAACACGGCCGCCACCGGTTTGCCGCCTTCGTCAAGGCCGAGTTCCTGCCGACATTCAAGCGCTTTCTCTTCGAGGTGCTGGAGGCCCGGTCCAAGCGGCGATGCGAACTGGTCCTCGTCGAGAACCGCCACCGGCCGGAATCGGTGATCCGGATCGAGGCGGTCGCAAACGAATCCGGCACGGAATGCCGGATGGTCGTGAGCGATGTCACCGCGGAGCGGAAGGCCCAGCGCATGCTGGAGGCCATGGAGACCGCGCCGTCCGACCCGACCGTTCCTGGGCCGCGCGACTGAGGCCCTCAGGGGGCGGTGCACGAGGCCGCCTTCGGCAGCGACCTAACCCATACAAGTCCGGCAGGTATCTCTCGCGTCGGCGGGATCTTCCGGTTCGCCGTGTCCGCCTACTCGGGTGGCGTGTCGCGGCCATCCGGGTCGGTGGCCCACGATCCTATGAATGCTTCACGCAGGACCATCTGCTCAAGCAGCGCCTGCAGCATGTCGAGACGCTCTTTCAGCATCGCGTAGCGATGGACTTCCTCTGCATTGGGCGTGCTGCCATATCCGCCCGACGGTCGGCCACCGTCGTCTCCGTGTCCACGCATGCTCAGCTCTGCCATGCGCTGCATGAGGCGGAGGGTATCGCGCATGCCTTGAAAGTGTGCCTCGAGCAGGGCCGCTCGGCGGGCCGGGTCTGTCGTCGCCTGAAGGGCATCGAGGTGTCGCTGCATGTCGGCCATGAGCACGCGTTGGCGGCGCATCTGCTGGTCCAGTTCGGCGTGCGCGGCGGATCGGGCCGGGGCCGGCCGATCCCATGCCGCTGCGCCGGATATGCCCAGGAGCATGACGAGCAGGCCCACGATCAGGCGTCGCGCCGTCACCGTCGCCCCCTGTGGGCCGTGCCGCGCCGGCAAACGATGGCGGCCCCCCGGGGGCTCGAGTGCCTACGTCGCATCAAGGGGCGGCAGGTCGTAGCGGCGTACCGTTCCGGCAAACTCGGCCAGGCCAGCGACGCCGCTCTCCTCAGCGCGGTGGCACCAGTCTTCGAGCTGCTGGGCGAGTTGTGCGCTGGTGGCGCTGGATCGACTCCACAGGGCGGCCAGCGACTCCCGGTGCGCGTGGATGGCGGCAAAGACCGGACTGGCCCCGATGGCCTCGGCCAGGGCGTCGGATTCCCCGGCGCTGAACGGGCGGCCGTCGCGACGCAGCCAGCGCCTGGCCGCGTTCAACCGCGGCGCGTGCCGCTGGGGGGACAACTCGCGGGCGACGACCGCGTCGACGGTCGGCAGAAGGTCATGGCCGAACTGCGCCAGGACATGGTGGCGGTGCAGGATCACCGCCTTCAGGTTGGTCTCGTCGCATCGGGACCGGTTGCTGCCCTGGTAGACGGCCGGCGCGACCCGGCGCACGGTCGCCAGACGGCAGCACGCCAGCAGTCGGATGTAGAACCAGCCGAGGTCGAATTCCCAGCGCCGGCTCGAAAATCGAGCCGAGCTGATGTAGGCGTGGTGGTTGTTATGGAGCTCCTCGCCGCCTATCAGAATGCCCCAGGGCAGGATGTTCGTCGACGCGTCGTCCGGCGCGAAGTTGCGGTATCCCCGGTAGTGGCCAACCCCGTTGATCACGCCGGCGGCAAAGAATGGAATCCACAGCATCTGAACGGCCCAGACCGTGAGGCCGATGGGGCCGAACAGCAGCAGGTCGATGCCCAGCATGATGCCCAGGCCGAGTTCCGGATGGGCCGCATAGAGGTGGCGCTCGAGCCAGTCATCCGGCGTGCTGTGGCCGAACCGGCGAAGGCATTCCGGGTTCCGGCTCTCGCTGCGGTACAGCTCCGCGCCCTCGAGCAGGACCTTGCGGATGCCGTGAATCTGCGGGCTGTGCGGATCCGACGCCGTTTCCGTGCTGGCGTGGTGCTTGCGATGGATGTCCACCCAGGCGCGCGTCTCCATGCCGGTGGTCAGCCACAGCCAGCAGCGAAAGAAGTGACTGGCCGCGGGGTGGAGGTCGACCGCGCGGTGTGCCTGATGGCGGTGAAGGTAGAGGGTCACCGCGACGATCGTGACGTGGGTCAGACCGAGCGTGATCAACACGAGTGCCCACCAGGGGGGATTCAACATACCGGACGCCTTGAAAAACTCCATTGAGGGGCGCGATCTCCCCCGGGTACTGACCGGCGGTTCGCCGTCGCCATGGCCGAGGGTCCGGCCACGCGCGTTCGCGTGTCTGTTCGCTGGCGCACGGACACGGGGCGGGCTGCGGCCCGCCCTGGAGGCGTTGCCGGCGGCGGAAACGGGCCTGACGGCGTGTCAGGGTTCCGGATCTGCATTCAGCATGAGCCGGTTGCTGCGAAGGTCCAGCGACAGGTCGCTCCAGGAAAAGACAGAACAGGTCTTGCCGATCCCGAGCCATCCGCCGGAGCACACGACGATGTAGCCAATCTTGCCGCTGCCCGGATCCACGATCACGTCCTCGACGTGGCCGAGCCGTTCATCCCGGTAGTTGCGCACCGCGAAGCCGAGCAGCCGGTTGATGCTGAGGAACTCCGCGCCGGTGCCCTCGAGGCCACGGCACAGGGCCGACAGCGACAGCGTTCGGGTGTCGCTGCTCATGTCGTCATTGCCGGACGCGCCCGAGCGCGACCGCGTCCGGCGGGTGTGCCGGGGTGTGCCACCGGTCCTGCAAATCGCGGAGTCACTGTGGCAGGAATGGCACCGGCTCGAGTGATCGCTTCTTGTCCCGTTTGGCCGCCTTCTTTTCCTTCGGACTCAGGCGGGGCTGTTTCTGGGGTTCCTTGTTGCTTCGTTTGATATGGCTCATTGTTCAACTCTCCTGGCATGACGCGCCGTTGCCGACCTGCCGGCGGGGGGCGCTTCTGACGTCGAGGGCGCACGTTGGTGCGGGCCCCCGCCGTTCGCTTGAGGCAACTGACTGTCGGTCGTGGCCGACGAAGGGGGCGCCGCCCGATGCCGGCGCGACGTCAGCGCCGGCACCGGTTTCGCAAGATGACCCACGCCACGCCCGCCAGAACCGCAAGCGCGAACAGGATGGGTGTCCAGACGCCGACGAAGTAGCTGACCACGGTCGTGCCGCAGGCGCCGCCGTCCATCATCGTGCCGTACCAGGCTGCGCCCGGGTCACTGCACGGCACCCGTGTCCACTGGGACAGTACTGCGAGAAGACTCGACATCGACAACTCCAGCGAAGCGAAACCGTTGCGACCTTGCCTGCGCGACACGGCACAGGTGCCTGTGTCTCGTCCGGCGGGGCGAGCCCCTTGCAGGCCTCAAGGAGACAGGCTGCTCCTCGATGCGGGGCGTGTCGGTGCGCTGCCGCACCCAGAGGCCGGCGTACCGGGCGGCCGATCCGGACACGGGGGAATGGCGGGGCGGTGGGTGCGTGCTACGCGGCGCCCCGCCGGGTGGGGTGTTCAGCTTTCAGCCGGGGGCGGCCGGCCAGGTTCGCGTTGGGGCGGGTCCGCGTGACGCGTGCTCCCTGCGCCGCCAAGGGGCGGCCGGGGCGGAATCAGCGCGGACGGCTTCCCTTCACGTAGGCCATCGACGTGCGAAACAGCTCGAGATCCTGCGCGTACTCGGTGGCATCCGCGCGGTTGATCTGCACCCACTCGCGCGAACTCGCCATGCCTCTCGGCGTGAATGCGAAGACATCGCCCCGCGAGAACAGCAACTCGTTCGCGGTCGCCGTGGGCACCCGGATACCGATGCCTTCGCCGCTGATGCAGGCGAACATCATGTCGTTCACCATGTAGGCATGGAGGCCGCCGATCTCCTTCGTGCTGACGCCGGGAAGCTGGAGGAGCACGGCCTCGATCTGCGCCTGACGGCTGGCATCGGGAGTAGGGGTCGTCACGGGGATCGTCGCGAAATGCGCCAAGTCGGGGAGTGGGCTCATGTTGGAACACTTGGCACCGCAATGCAAACGGGGAGCCCAGGGACGCTGGCGGCGGTGCGGCGGGCGGGCGACGTGTCGTGGCCCCGGACCTTGTGTGTGCTGGCAGACAGACCCGCCGATGCGGCACCGCCACAATTGTTCTGCACGGGCACGACGAACCGGGAAGGTACCATGGGCGCCGTGTCACGATGCATCCGAACATGCAGGACAGTGCCCGGTCAGAGCGCCGCGGCAGCACGGGAGCGCGCGAATGACCTATTGCCTGGGGCTGAATCTCGACGCAGGACAGATCCTTGCATCGGACTCCCGCACCCATGCGGGCGTCGATAATTTTGCCAGCTTCTGCAAGATGACCGTCTTCGAGCGAGCCGGTGATCGCGTCATCGTGCTGCTCAGTTCAGGCAATCTGGCGGGGACGCAGGCAGTGTGCAGCCTGCTCGACCAGCGCTGCGCACGGGATCCCGCGACCAGTCTCTGGGGCGCCGCCTCGATGTTCGATGCGGCGCTGCTGGTGTCGGACGCCATGCGCGAGGTGGATCGGCGCGATGGCCAGCACCTGACCGATAGCGATGTCGGCTTCAACGCGTCCTTCATCCTGGGCGGGCAGATCCGCGGTGAGGCGCCGAGGCTGTTCCGGATCTACGCCGAAGGCAACTTCATTGAGGCCGGCACCCACACGCCCTACCTCCAGACCGGCGAAACCAAGTACGGCAAGCCGATCATCGACCGGGTCATTCAGGGCCCGACGCCGCTCAACGAGGCGGCAAAGTGCGTGCTGGTGTCCTTTGATTCGACCATGCGCAGCAATCTCTCGGTCGGCATGCCGATCGATCTCATCTGCTACCGCCGCGACAGCCTGGCCATCGAGATGCGCCGCCGTTTCGAGCCGAACGACGCGTATTTCGCCGAATTGAGCAGCCGCTGGAGCAAGGGGACGCGAGCCGTGTTCCGCCAGCTGCCCGATCTGGCCTGGGCATGAAGCCCGCGCTTCCGCGCGCGGATCGCGACGCGTGGTGTCGGCCGGGACCCGCCCGGCCGGACTTGATCAACCGGTCCCCGGCATCCTGCCGGAAGCCGGCAGGAGGAACCCCATGAAGATCCGAATCGGATTCCAGATCGTCTACGAATGCCCGCAGCCGACGCCGATGATCCTGAGCCTCAGCGTTCACTACTCGCGGGTCTCGGACCTGATCCAGCCCGACCACCTGATCGCAGATCCTCCGGTGCCGATCACGGCCTACCGGGACAGCTTCGGCAACTGGTGCTCCCGCATCGTGGCGCCCAAGGGCGTGCTGCGCCTATCCACGGATGCCCTGATCCGTGACAGCGGGCTGCCGGACATCACCGCCGGTCACGCCGTCCAGACGCCGGTCGAAGCGCTGCCCGACGATACGCTGGTGTTCCTGCTGGGCAGCCGCTACTGCGAGACCGATCAACTGTCCGAGAAGGCCTGGGCGCTGTTCGGCGGCACGCCGCCCGGCTGGCCGCGGGTGCAGGCCATCTGCGACTACGTGCACGGCCACATCTCGTTCGGTTACGAACACGCCCGCCCCACCATGACGGCCTGCGACGTGCTGCGCGAGGGCTACGGCGTGTGTCGCGACTATGCCCACCTGGCCATCACCTTCTGCCGCTGCATGAACATTCCGGCCCGCTACTGCACCGGCTACCTCGGCGACATCGGCATGCCTCCGCCCTATGGGCCGATGGATTTTGCCGGCTGGTTCGAGGCCTACCTGGACGGGCACTGGTACACCTTCGACGCGCGCAACAACGTGCCCCGCATCGGCCGCGTCCTGATCGCCCGCGGGCGCGATGCCGCGGATGTCGCGATCAGCAACAGCTTCGGCCCCAACACCCTGAAGACCTTCATCGTCAGGACGGACGAGGTCACGGAGCCCTGATCGACATTCCGCCAGGGGCCACGGCGGTCGACGTGCCGGCCGGCCTGGTCATTACCTGCGAGCACGGAGGCAACCGCATCCCTGCCGCCTTTGCCGGGTCGTTCGACGGGCGAGAGGCCGTGCTGGCCAGCCATCGAGGATTCGATCGGGGGGCCCTGCTGATGGCCCGGGCCCTGGCCGACGCCTTCTCTGCGCCGCTGGTCGCCTCACGGATCAGCCGCCTGCTGGTGGACCTGAACCGCTCGCCCGGCCATCCGACCCTGCACGATCCGCGCATTCGTAGCCTGCCGGAGCGCGTGCGCCGGATGATCGTCGCGCGCTACTACACGCCGTACCGGAATCGGGTCGGGGCCCGGGTTGCCGAGGCCATCGCCCGGCAGGGGCGCGCAGTGCATGTGGCCAGTCACAGCTTCACGCCCGAACTCCATGGCCGCGTGCGTCCCGGCGACGTCGGCCTCCTCTATGACCCGGCCAGGCCCGGTGAAGTGGCGCTCTGTGCGGCATGGCAGCGGGCGCTCGCGAAACAGGCGCCCGCGCTGGCTGTCCGGCGCAATGACCCCTATCGGGGCAGTGGCGATGGGCTCACCCGGCTGCTGCGCGGCCGCTTCGACGCCACGTGCTATGTGGGTATCGAGCTGGAGATCAACCAGCGGTGCGTGCGCTCGCGGGGCAGGGACTGGGCTGACCTGCGCGAGGTGATCGTGCAATCGTTGAGACAGGCGCTGACCGAGCGGGGCGCGCCCTGACGCCGGTCGACAGGGGCGGCGGGGGGCGCGCGATCCATCGTCTCTTGCGCGGCCACCCTTGTGGGCGCTGGCGCACAGACGGCGACGCGCGGCAGGGCTAGGGTGACCGGTTGCGGACCGCGCGGCTTCCGGTGCGCTTCGTGTCGTCGAGTGCGCCGGGCCACGGTCACGCGTAGCCGCACGCCGGCGTCCACCAAATGGCGGGTCTTGCCCGGGGGATGGAATGGAAAACAGTGACGCGACGCTCGACAAGGCCATGGCATTTCATGGCCAGATCGCCGCCATCGTGAGCGCGGTACAGGCAGGCATCTGGCAGGGGGGGCGCGAAGAGCTGATCGGCTACGACAGCGACTTCGGATTCGGCCAGAAACGTGGCGTCCAGACGCTCGTGCTCAAGACCACCCACCGATCCGCGTACCTGCGGCTCGACTGGGACACCCTGACCGGGACCTCGCCTGCCGATCGGCAGCGGATCGAGGCGGCCGTACAGGGCGCCATCCTGACGCTCACCTGAGGGGCGCCGTCGGCGGCCGGCGCGTGGGCTTACGCGCAGCGCCCGCTGGCCGCCGCCACGTAGTCCTGCAGGCCACGCCCGCCCTGGGTCGAAAAGCCTTCGTCGAGCACCGCCAGCGACTGGATTCGGTCGAGACGGAAGCTGCGGAAGTCCGCACGCAGTTCGCACCACGCCCCCAGCGCCCAGGATGTGCCCCAGAAGATCAGGCCCAGTGGGCACAGGACCCTCCGCGAGGCTTGACCATCGGCGCGGATGTAGTCCACCCGGATCTTGCGACGGCCGGCGATGGCCTCGCGGAGCGCGGCGAGGTGGGCGATCATCGCCGCCGGCACGTGGGCGCCGGGCGCCAGCACGGGCGCATCGCGCAGGCGGCGGCTCGACGCGGGCAACACCGCGTCGATTCGGGCGAGTGCCAGTTCGGCCGCGCGCCCGAGCGCCGGATCGGTCCAGCCACCCACCATCCGCAGCCCGAAGGCGAGCGCCTCCAGCTCCTCCACCGAAAACGGCAGCGGAGGCAGGCGATAGTCCTTGCGCAACCGATAGCCGACACCGGCTTCGCCATCGATCGGCGTGCCGGCAGCCATCAGGTCGGCCACGTCGCGATAGATCGTGCGCACCGACACTTCCAGCGCCCCGGCCAGCGCCTGTGCGGTCATCACCCGCGCGCCACCCAGCAGCACCACGATCCGGAACAGTCGGTCGGCCCTGCGCATCATGTTCTCCTGGCAACGGGGCCCAGTATCGCCCAAGCCTGCTGACACCAGGCTGTCAGCAGGGGCGCGCGACACTGGCTGCGCATTCCAACCCAACAGGAGAAACCCGATGCGCAATGCCCTCAACTGGTTCGAGATCCCGGTCGCCGACATCGACCGTGCCACGGCCTTCTACCAGCAGCTCTACGCAGCCGACCTCGCTCGCCAGACGCTGTGCGGCGGAGAAATGGCGATCCTGCCCTACGACGGCGAAGGCGTCGGCGGCTGCCTGTTCCAGCATCCCGAATTGACCCCCGGTGGTCGCGGAACCCTGGTGTATCTCAATGCAGGCGACGATTTGTCGCCCATGCTGTCACGTGCCGAGGCAGCTGGTGCTCAGGTCGAATTGCCGAAGACCCTGGTCAGCCCGGAGGTGGGTTTCATGGCCCTCATCGTCGACAGCGAGGGGAACCGGGTCGGTCTGCATTCGCCGGGCTGAGCGGGCCTTCAGCGGCGGGAACGGCCCGGGCATTTCCCGCCGCATGGTGCATGTGCCTCACGGCACCGGGGCGCGGGTCGCCGTGACGGCAGTCGCGTGCCCTGCGGATCCGGTGCGGGATAAACCTTGATCCGGCTCAAGGTGATGCATTGATTTGAAGCAATTTAACGAACGTTTAGCGTTTTTCGGCGATTTTCATGAGCCGGCAACCGAGGTTTTGCGGGGTTCGGACCGTGTGCTCCGGTCCTAGGATTCGACCTATCCGAATTCGACCAGCGAGCCTCATCGATGGATCTGCTGACACCCCAGCTGCTGATCGGCGACCGCCGCGACGCCGAGAACGCCGAGGCGCTGCGGCGTGCGGGCGTCACGGCGATGGTGTCGCTGGCGCCGCTCTCGAGGCCGGTCGAGGTCGCTCGGCAGCTGAGCCTGGCCATCCCCGACCGGGTCGCACTCTGCCCCGATCTGGTGCGCGACGCCATCCACTTCGTTCGCGCCCGCCTGGCGGCTGGGGAGCGGGTGCTGATTCATTGCGAAATGGGAATCTCACGCTCGCCGGCACTGGCGGTGTGCGTGCTCTGCGAGCTATTCGGCCAGGCAATGGGCGAGGCGCTGGCGCAGGTGCGGCGTGCCCGGCCCGTGGCGGACCCCCATCCGGCCTTGCTGGCATCGCTCCATGAGCGGTACGGGCGTACGCCGGCCGCGGTGGATCTGTCCGGCAATGAAAACCCGTTGGGGCCGTCGCCGCTGGCGGTGGCCGCGCTCGCGCAGGGTCTGGACGGGTTGCACCGCTATCCCGAGCGCGACAACCAGCAGCTGCTGGCAAGGCTGGCGCAGGCCGTCGGCCTCGGCCGCGAACACCTGGTGCTGGGCAACGGCGCCTGCGAGCTGATCGACCTTGCGACCCGGGTCTGCCTGGGTGGGGGGGGCGAAATGCTGCTGCCCGAGCCGGCCTTCCCGGCCTATCGCTCGGCGGCCCGGCGGTTGGGCGCACGGGTGGTCGGCGTGGCGATGCCCGAGGGCCGCTACGACGTCGATGCACTGATCGCGCGGATGTGCGACGACACGCGCCTGGTGGTGCTGGCCTCGCCGCACAACCCGACCGGCAGCCTGCTTGCCCCCGCCGACTGGCCGCGCCTGCTCGCGGCGCTGCCGCCTCAGGCCTGGCTGTTACTCGATGAGGCCTACCGCGACTACGCCCCGCCGTCCCTGCGGTTCGACGCGCTGCCGGCGATCCGCGCCGGACACCGGGTGGTGGTGCTGCGCTCGCTCTCCAAGGTCCACGGGTTGGCCGGCCTGCGCTTCGGCTACGGCATGGCGCCGGCCGGGATGGCGGCACGCCTCGCGGGCCTGAGTCCCCAATACCACATTGGCCGCCTGGCCCAGCTGGCCGCCTGCGCGGCGCTCGATGATACCGACCACGTGGCGCGCAGTGTCGAGGCCAATGCGCGGGGTCGAGAGCAGTTGATGGGCGGTCTGACGGCGCTCGGCGCGGACTTCGTTCCGTCGGCGGCGAACTTCGTGGTGTTGCGGGCCCCCCGCGACGCCTGCGCCCGCCTGGCGCGCGCCGGTGTCGCCGTCAAGGACATGGACCGCTACGGCCTGCCCGGCCATATCCGGATCAGTGTCGGCAGCGCCGACGACAACACGCGTGCGCTCGCCGCCCTGGCTGCGCTGCAACGCGAAGACGAGATCGCCGGCGAAGCGCTGCCGGCCTGAAGGAGGAGGAAGCGGATGGCAATGATGATGGCCCCCGGGGGCACGCTTGAGATGGCCAAGGCCGTGGTCGACGAAGGGGCCGACGCCGTGTACGTCGGGGTCGTCGGCTGGAGTCGGCGCGGTGCCCAGGACGAGCTCGACGACGACGAGATCCGCCACACAATCGACTATGCGGCGGCACGCGGCAAGGAGGTGCGGATTGTCGTCAATACCCTGCCCAGCTCGACCGAACTGCCCATGTTCATGGAGCGCGTCGCGCGCTACGCGGACTGGGGTGCGCGGGGCTTCATGGTCAGCGACCTTGGCGCGATGCGGATGGTGCGAGAGCGCCTGCCCGGCGTGCATGTGCATACCAGCGTCGGCTGCGGCATTACCAACTACGAAGATGTCCGCCTGCTCGGCGAGATCGGTGCCAGCTACGTCGTGCTGCCCTATCGACTGTCGGTCGAGGAAATCCGCAAGATCAAGGCGGTCGGTGGCGCGGGCATCGAGGTGTTCCTGTTCAAGACGCCGTCGGGCGGAAAGATCTGCCCCGGCAAATGCAACATGAGCAGCTACTTCAGCTTCCGCCGCTGGGTCGATGGCGATGGCAAGGACCATTTCTTCGGCTCTGCGTCCCGCGGTGGCGACTGCCTGCGCGTGTGCCAGACCGAGTGGGACTTCAACGACGGCGACCTGGAGATCCGGGTGCCGATGACCATCAAGACCAACCCCGCGCTGTGGCTGGAAGAACTGCCGGACTACCTCGCCGCTGGCGTCGACTGCCTGAAGGTGCCCGGGCGCGACCGCAGCCCCGACCTGGTACGTGACATCGTGCGCGTCTACCGGCGGGCGGTTGACCTCATCGAGGGCAGCGACCACCCGGACCTGAGCCCCTTCGCCGGCGAACTGGAGAGGCTGCGGGGGCGCTGGATCCGCGAGCGCAGCAAGCGCGACAACCGCCTGCTGCGTCAGGCCATCGACGAATCGCGGCGTGGCGCCGCCGTACCCCTCTGAGTCAGGAGACCCCGATGTTCGAACTGTGTACCGACGTATCCAATCCCAAGGAATTGCGCGACGGCGACTTCTCCGCCTACGACGCGCTCTACCTGGGCGATTTCTCCTGCCCGGAGTACCCCAACAACTTCAGCTCCCATGTCGAGTTGCTGGAAGAAGGGCTGGCGCTGTGCCAGGCGCGCGGCCTGAAGGCGTACCTGCGCCTCTATGCGGTGCCTGGCAACGATGACCTCGCGTGGGTCGAGCATCACATGGAGACCGCGCTGGCGCTGCCCTTCGACGGGTTCGAGGTGCACAACCTGGGGGTGCTCAGGATGCTGCGCGAGAAGGGCTGCACCAAGCCGGTCCATCTGGGCGTGTTCGGCAACCTCTACACCCACGAAACCGCCAAGGTGCTCAAGGAATACGGCGTCACCCGGGTCTATCCCAATCCGGAGCTGTCGATCGACGAGGTCGCCTACATTGCCGAGCATGCCGACATCGAGGTGCTGGTGGCGGTGCACGGAAAGATTCCGCTGGTGATCTCCGAGACCTGCTTCATCGTCGAGCACAGCGATGAGGCCGACGCCTGCGGAGAAGGGGTGTGCAGCTACCAATGCACCCGAGACCACTGGCTCAAGCGCGGACGCGGCGACGGAGGCCGCGGTGACTGGTCGCTGAAGGACACTGGCCGAATGACGCTGTCGGGCAAGGACCTGTGCATGCTGGAGCACGCCCAGTCGCTGGCCGGGCAGGGTTTTCGTCACTTCTATGTGCACAACAAGGGCGAGGCGGGCGGCTATGCCGGCCAGGTCGGCGCGATCTACCGCGCCGCCCTCGAGCGGGCAGTTGCCGGACAGGAGGCGGAAGATCCGGCGCCCGCGCTGGAGCGGCTCGCGGCCATGGCACGCGAAGGCCTGTGCAACGGCTATTACTTCAAGGGCGCTGGCCAGCGCTATATCGGAGCCGCCTGAGATGACGCCCCCACGCGCACTGGGTGCAGGTGGGCCCGACGCGGCCCGTCCGGCGGAGGCGAAGCCATCCCTCACGAGCGTCACCTCCCATCCCGTCGGCCGGCCTGGCGGGGCAGGCGAGCGGGTCCGGCTGCTGGCACCCGGCGGCTCGGTCGAGATGGCCTGCAGTGCCATCGATGAGGGGGCCGACATCGTCTACGTCGGGCCCCTCGGCTTCTCCCGCCGGCCCTACGAGTCGGAGATGAGCGACGCCGAGATCCGCGAAGCGGTGGCCCACGCCGACCCGCGCGGGGCCGAGCTGCGGGTGGTGCTCAACACCTTTCCGACGCCGCTCGACTTCGACCGCTACGTGCGCAAGGCCGAGGACTTCGCCGCGGCGGGCGTGCAGGGTTTCATCGTCACCGACCTCGGCCTGCTCCGTGAACTGCGACGGCGCCTGCCGCGGACCCGGCTGCATGTGTCGATCGGCAGTGGCATCAGCAACCTGCACGACGCGGCCTTTCACCGGGAGATCGGCGCCGACGTGATCATCCTGCCCTACCGCTGGGATGTCGGGGAGATCGGGGCGGTCCGGCGCTGCAGCGACATCGGCCTCGAGACCTTCCTGTTCGAGACCGTCCAGACCGGCAAGATCTGTCCCGGCAAATGCATCATGAGCAGCTACCTGCGTTTCCGCGACTGGCTGCCGGTGGAAGGGCAGCGCGACTTCCATGGCAGCGCCAACCGGGGAGCCAAGGAGTGCTACCGGGTCTGCCAGGCCAACTGGGACTTCGGCCCGGCAGATGCCGCGCCGGTGGAACTCAAGCTGAGGCGCGATGCCCGCCTGATGCTGGCCCAGCTTCCGGCCTTCATGGCGGCGGGCGTGACCTGCTTCAAGCTCTCCGGCCGGGAGCGGCCCACGGCGATGATCCGCGACCTCGTGCGCTTCTACCGCCGTGCCATCGACGAGGTTCTGGCGGGCGCCGACGACCTGTCGCACCACGCCGACGCGCTCGCTGAGCTGCGTCTGCGCTGGGTGCGCGAAAAGAGCAAGCGGGTCGACACCCTGATGGACCGGGCCGCTCACTATGCCGCCTGAGGCGCCGCCGGTCCTGCGTGCCGCCTTCGAGGCCAGCGGTTCGGGCGCATGGCTGATGCGCACCGTGATCGAATGCCGCCTCGACCATGCCCATGGCTTCCGCCTCATGCTGTCGCTGGGCGACGACCGGGTGCGGGGCGACCGTCAGGCTACCGAGGCGCGCCTGATCGGCGGCCAGGTCGACGTCATCGATACCGACTGGCTGTCTCTCGCCCGCCATCGGGATGCTGGTCTGCCGCTGGTCGCGATGGCGCCCTACGGCGCGATCTTCGGCGCCCTGGTGGCGCGCGGCGAGGACGGCCCAGACTCGCTGGAGGCGCTGCCGGGGCGGCGGATCGGCTTCGTCCATGCAGCCGACAAGAACTGGCTGCTGCTCCGTGCCGCCTGCCGCGAGCGTGGTTTCGATCCCGCCCGGGACTGCCTGCCGCGCGCCTGCGGCTCGAAGAGCGCCCTGCTCGCCGAGTTCGCGGCCGGCCGGCTGGACGCCGCCTTGCTGTACTGGCACCAGGTGCCGTCGCTGCTGGCACGTGGCGACGCGCGCGAGCTGTGCGACCTGCTCGAGCTGCTGCCCGCCGAGGGCGGTCGTGCGGTGCCGTCGACCTTCTTCGCCTGTACCGAGGCCCTGCTGGCGGCGCGGCCGGAGGCGGTCGCCGGCTTTGCCCGGGCGGTCGATGCGGCGTCGACCCTGCTGCGTGGCGATGCTTCGCTGTGGCAGCGCATGAGCGGGGCCGAAGGCCGAGTCGGCGACGCGCTGCGCGAGAAATGGCTGGCAAGGGTGGGCCTGCCCTGGCACCCGGCGATGACCACCGCACTGCAGGCGCTGGCGCGTCGGCTGGCGGTACGCGAGACCCTGCCCGACGGACTGTTTGCCGCGGCGCTGACCCACTGAGGTGAATGATGACGGTATTGATGGCTCCCGGCGGTACGCTGGAGATGGCGGTGGCCTCGTTCGAGCGGGGCGCCGATTCGGTCTACGTTGGCCCGCGTGGCTGGAGCCGGCGGCCGGCCAGCGACGAGCTCGACGACGCGGAGATTCGCGAATTGATCGAGACCACCCATGGCGGGCGCCGTGATGTGCGGATCGCGATCAATGTGATGCCGGCGCCGGACGAAGTCCCGGCCTTCCTGTCCCGGGTCGAGACCTTCGCCGCGATGGGGGCCGGCGGCGTGATGCTGTGCGACCCCGGCCTGATTCCGCTGGTGCGCCGGGCATGCCCGGGGCTCGACATTCACGTCAGTGTCACCGCCGGCGTGTTCAACATCCAGGACGTGCGCTTTTATGACGAGCTCGGGGCCGACTATGTCGTGCTGCCCTATCGCTGGGGTGTGGCCGAGGCGGCGCAGATCCGCCGTGCCAGCGCGATGAAGCTGGAGGCCTTCCTGTTCCAGAATCCGCATCGGGGCCGGATCTGTCCCGGGCGCTGCTTTTCGAGCAGCTACTTCCATGTCAGTCACCAGCGCGGCAGCGCCGAGAAGGACCTCTTCCTTGGCTCGGCGGCGCGCGGTGGCAGCTGCTTCCGGATCTGCCGCAGCCAGTGGTCGCTGACCATCGACGAGCGCCGCCACGCCGAATCGCCGCGACTCAAGCGCAGCCCGGAGCTGGTCCTGTGGGAGGTGCCGGACTACGTGGCGATGGGCGTCGAGCGCTTCAAGGTGCCCGGGCGGGAGCGGAGCCCGGCGTTGGTCATCGAGATCGTCGGGTTCTATCGCCGGGTGCTGGACGCGATCCTGGCCGGCGAGCGGGATGTCAGCGGTTTCGAGGCCGAGTGGCAGGCGCTCAAGCAGCACTGGCGTGGCGAGCGGATGGATCGCGATGATGCCCGCGTGGCGCGCGCCGAGACGGCCGCATGAGCCACGCGACGCCGATGCCGTGGGTGCTGAACCTGGCGGAGATCGACGCGGGGGATGCGGGGCGGGTCGGCCTCAAGGCCCGGCGGCTGGGCGCCCTGATCCGGGGCGGATTCCCGGTGCCGGCAGGCTTCTGCCTCACGACGACCGCCACTGCGCGCTGGGACGATGCCGTGCGCGCCGCCCTCGCCACCGCCTACCGGTCACTGGGCGGCCGGGTCTCGGTCCGCAGTTCGGCCGTCGAGGAGGACGCCGTCGGCGCGAGCTATGCCGGCGTCTACCACAGTGAACTGCCGGTCGAGGGCGAGACTGACGTGATCGCCGCGGTCGGTCGTTGCCTCGCCGCCTGGCACGCGCCCGCGGCCCGGGCGTATCGCGACCTGCACGGCGACGGTCGCGCACCGGTGATGGCGGTCGTCGTCCAGCGGCTGGTCGAGGCCAGTGCCGCCGGCGTCGCCTACACGCGGGATCCGCTCGCGCCCGAGAAGCGCGAGGTGCACCTCAACACGGTGTGGGGACTCGCCGAGCCCCTGGCGGCGGGCCGGGTCGCGGGCGACAGCATGGCCCTGTCGCGTCGCGGGCGCCTGCTTGAGCTGCGGATCAGCCACAAGCCGACCGAGCTGACTGCCGACGGACCGCGCGCGGTGGTCCCCGAGCGCGCCGCGGCGGCCAGCCTGAGTCTCGCCCAGGCCCGCCGGGTGATGCTGTTGGCGCGGGCCGCCGAGCGGCATTTCGGCGCGCCGCAGGACGTCGAGTTTGCTTTCGAAGGCGATCGCCTGTGGCTGCTGCAGTCGCGGCCGCTGGTGCGTGCCGCCGCCGATCGGGACCTGGACCGCTTTCTCGACGACGCCCGCCGGCAGCTCGGCCGTCGCTGGCGGGCCCTGCGCGCCGCTGGGCGGCTGCAGGGCGGCGAGATGGTGCTCAGCAATGGCAACATCGGCGAGTTGTTGCCGACCCCCAGCACGATGAGTTTCGGTCTGTTCCGGCATCTGTTCGCCGGCCGCCACGGTGCCATCGTCAGGGGCCGCCACCGCCTCGGCTACCGCTTCGATGCGGCTCGTGTCGACTACCTGTTCGAACAGGTGGCGGGCCAGCCGTACTTCAACCTGGAGATCGACGCAACGACCTTCGGCTTCGGCACGGAGGTCCCGATCGACGACATCCTGCAGCGGGTCGCGGCCGATCCGGCGCTGGCGAATTACCCCGAACTACGCCTCTACCGGCAGGCCTTCGACGGCGCGGCCAAAGATGACGATGCGGGCCTCGCGGACGACTTCCACCGACGGCTGTGCGCGGCTGGGCGCGCCTGGCTCGCGCGTTTCGAGCAGGGCCTGCCGGCGGGCATCGTCGGGGGGCCGCCGACCGACTGGCTCGCGCTCGGCGCGGACGCCTGCGCGCGCGCGATTGCAGGGCGGATCCGGCACCTCCGGCGCGGGCCCTGCGTGGCCTTCGTCGAGATCGCGCGCCTCGGCTTCTACTTTGCGGCCTGCGTCCATCGCCGCCTCGCCGCGCACTTCGGCGGCGAAGGAGAGGGGCGATGTGCAGGCCTGCTCGCGGGACTGCCGGGCAGCATCGTGACTCAGCAGGCGCTCGATCTGGAGGCGCTCGCCGAGGGCCGGCTGGCCCGCGAGGTGTTCCTGCAGCGCTATGGTCACTGCGCGCCGAACGAGCTGGAGATCAGCGAGCCGCGGCTCGCCGAGCAGCCCCAGCGGATCGAGCGCTTGCTCGATGAACTGCGCCGTTCCGGCCGCCGGCCCGGGCTCGAGTTCGAACGCCAGCAAGGCGAGCGCATGGCGAGCGAGGCCGCGCTGTGGGCCGACCTGGCGGCGCGCGGACTGTCCGCAGGCCAGCGCACGGCGCTGGCCGAGGAGCTACGCCTGGCGCAGGCTCTGCTGCCGCTGCGCGAGACCGTCAAGCACCATTACACGGCGATCCATGCCGACATCCGTGACGGACTGCTTCGCCTCGCGGCCCATCTGGACTGGCCGCCGGCGCGGATCTTCGATCTCCAGCCACGGGAACTCCGCCAGGCGCTACGCGAGCCGGAGCGGTGGCGGCTGATCGCCGAGCGTCGGGCCTGCGAGCGCCAGCTCGCCCGACGGGCCGCCCGGGAGGGGCGACTGCCGGCCGTGATCTTCGCCAGCCGGGCGGACGAGATCGGTGCGCCGCCGCCGCCGGCGAATGGTGACCGGTGGCAGGGCAGCGCGCTGGCGCCCGGTCGGCGTCGCGGGATCGCGCGGGTGCTGCGCGACGATGGGGTCATGCCGGAGCTGGCGCCCGGTGGCGGCGAGATCCTCGTCGTCCGGGCGGCGAACCTCGGGCTCGCGCCGCTGCTGCGTATGGTCGCCGGGCTCGTCGTCGAGGTTGGCGGCCTTCTCGCCCACAGCGCGTGTCAGGCGCGGGAAGCGGGCATTCCTGCCGTGGCGCTGGCCGACGCGACGCGGCGCATCAAGGACGGCATGGCCTTGCTGATCGACGGGGCCGCCGGTGAGATCACCTGCCTCGACGACGTGGCGAGCGACATGGGGGAGGCCCGTCATGGCACCCGGATTTGACCTGGCCGGCCGCACGGTGTTGATCACCGGCGCGGGGGCCAATGGGGGCATCGGTCACGCGCTGGCCCTCGGCTTCGCCGACGCCGGTGCGCGGTTGGTGATCGCCGACCGGGATGTGGAGGGCCTGCAGCGTACCGGCGCAGCGCTCGACAAGGCCGGTGCGCTGGCCTTCGCGCAACCCGTCGACATCGCCGAGGCCGCGTCGGTGGCGGCGCTGTACGCGGCCGTGGACGCGGCCGGCCTGACTGTGGATGTGCTGGTCAACGTGCCGTTCGCGTTTCCGACCCGGGTGGCGCCTCATGAACTCGAGGAGGCCGACTGGGAGCACTGCTTCGCGGTCAATGCGCGGGGCTATTTCCTGTGCTGCCGCGAGGCCTTGCGCCGGATGCTGCCGCGCGGCCGTGGCGCGATCATCAACATCGGCTCGAATGCCGGGGAGCGCGCCCTGGGTCGGGGCGCGCTCCCCTACAGCTGCAGCAAGGCAGCTGTCCATCAGATGACCCGCGAGCTGGCGGTGGAATATGCGGCGGCCGGCATCCGCGTCAATGCGATCCTGCCGGCCCAGACTCGCACGCCGGGCCTCATGGACCACCTGGCGGATCCCCGTTTCCGCGACCAGGTGTTGCCGCAGATGCTGTCCGGCTTGCCCCAGGGTCGCCTGCTCGAGCCGCAGGACTACGTGGGGCCGGCGGTCTTTCTGGCGTCGGATGCGGCGGCGGCGGTCAATGGCGTGTTGCTCCCGGTCGACGGTGGCCATCTGGCGATGAGCGCCGGTGGCGGCCGGCGAGCCGAAGGCTGAACGGGGGCGTCCATGCCGTACGTGCGCATTGAAGCGGTTGGCGACTGGCTGGCGCCGCAAGCCGACGCGCTCTTTGATCGAATCGATGCCGTGCTGGTCGCGGTCCTGGGCGTGCCGCCGGATGACGCTTTCATGCGCCTCGAGTGCCATCCGACGGGACGTTCGCGGCTGCCGCGGGCCGCCGACCCGCGCTTCGTGATGGTGCGTGTCGAGCTGTTCGCCGGCCGCAGCCTCGACACCAAGCGGGCGCTCTACCAGGGACTGTGCGCAGCGCTTGAAGCGCTCGGCATCCCGCCGGGCGCGCTGTGTGTCGCGCTCGACGAGATCGCCCTCGACAATTGGGGGCTGCAGGGCGGCCGGCCGGCGAGCGAGCTGGTTTTCGGATTCGATCTCGCGCACGGTGGTCCCACCCGATGAAGCTCGTCCGCTGGGGGCCGCGGGGTGCCGAAAGGCCCGGCCTGATCGATGGCGAGGGGGGGCTGCGGGACCTCTCCGGCGAGATCGACGACGTGGACGGTCGCGTGCTTGGCCGTCGCGCCATGGCGCGCCTCAGGCGCTTGTCGCCATCGGCGCTGCCACGGGTCGAGGGGCGGCCGCGGCTGGGGCCACCGGTAGGACGCGTCGGCAAGATCGTCTGCGCCGGGCTCAACTATCGCGCCCATGCCGCGGCGGGGCACGTGCTGCCGGACGAGCCCATCCTGTTCCTCAAGGCGCCGAGCGCCCTGGCCGGCGCGGGCGATGCGCTGCGGATGCCGCCCGGCCCCTGCGAACTCGACTGGGAGGTCGAGCTCGCGCTGGTAATCGGCCGCCCGGTCAGCCGACTCGGCGCGACGCAGGCGCTGGATGCCGTCGCCGGCTACTGCATCGCCAATGATGTTTCGGAGCGGATTGCCCAGTTCCGGCGGGGGCCCCAGTGGGACAAGGGCAAGAGCGGCGACGGCTTCTGCCCCCTCGGGCCGTGGCTGGTGGACCGAGAGTCGGTTCCCGATCCGCAGGCGCTGCGTCTGTGGCTGAACATCAACGGCGAGCCGAAGCAGGCCGGCAGCACGGACGACATGCTCTTCCGGTGTGCGGAACTGGTGGCCTTCGTCAGCCACTGCATGCGCCTCGAGCCGGGCGATGTGGTGCTCACCGGCACGCCGCCGGGGAGTGGCTTCACGCTGGCGCCACCCCGCTTCCTGCAGCCTGGCGACCGCATCGAGGCGGGCATCGAAGGCCTCGGCCGCCAGCGCCTGCGGGTCGTAGCCGCCCGCCCGGGGCGCCCCGCGACCTGGCGCCTTGGCGAGGCCTGACCCGACCCGGTTCACTCTGCGGTGGTCGAGGCCTGTGGCGTCGGGAACGCCCTGTCGATGGGCGGGACCGGCAGCGCCAGGACGAAGCGGCTGCCGGCGCCCGGCCGACTCGTGACCCCCAGGGTGCCGCCCATCAGCTCGGCGAGGTTTCTTGAGATGGCGAGTCCCAGCCCCGTGCCGGAGGCTCGCCGCGTGGCCGAGCCGTCAACCTGCTCGAACGGCATAAAGGCGCGCTGGGCCTCCTCGTCGGTCATGCCGATGCCCGTGTCGGCGACCGTCAGGACCACGCGATCATCGACGATCTCGCACGTGGCCGTGATGCCGCCTTCCTCGGTGAACTTGACCGCATTGGACAGCAGATTCATCAGGATCTGGCTGAGCCGCAAGGGGTCGGCAAGACAGATCGCGGGCTGGCCCGGCTTGCGGGCCTCGAGCGACAGGCCCTTGGCGTGCGCCTTGTCCCCAAGCATCTCGATGGCGTCGTCCAGCAGGCTGCCGGCTTCGATCGGTCGGCACTCGACGCGTAGCTTGCCCGCCTCGATGGCCGCGAAATCGAGGATGTCGTTCACGACGCTCATCAGCAGCCTGCCGGAGCGGTTGATTTTGGCCAGCAATTCCCTGACCCGCTCCGGGTTCGTCACGTGGCGCGCGCCGACGGCGCTGAATCCCAGTATCGCGTGGAGCGGCGTGCGGATCTCGTGGCTCATGTTGGCCAGAAACTCAGCCCGCATTCGCGCCAGATGCTCGGCCGCCGCAAGGGCTTCCTCGCGGGCCAGCGCTGCGGCCCTGCGGGCGCTCATGTCGACGAAGCTGACCACCGATCCGGTCAGCTCACCGGCGATCCTCAAGGGGTAGATGGCATAGGTGATCGGGATCGGGTGTCCGTCGGCGTGCCAGTAGAGGTCGTCTTCTTCCCGATAGGGCTGTCCTGTCCGCATCGCATGGTAGGCGGGGCACGTGCAGTGGTCGCGGTGCGAGCCGTCCGCCCGGCTGTGATGGAAGAGGTCGTGGGCGCGCTGGCCGATCGCCTGCGCCTCGTCGAGCCCGAGCATGTGGCAGGCCGCCCGGTTGATGAAGGTGATGCGACCTTCGATGTCCACGCCATAGAGCCCGTCCGCACTCGCCTGCAGGATATGCATGGCCCGGGCCTCGGTCTTCTGCAGCTCGTTCGAGCGCAGTTCGACCAGTTTCTCGAGATGATCCCGATAGGTCGCCAGCTCCGCCTCCACGGCCAGGCGGGCGGTGACGTCGTCCAGGGTGCCGGAAATGCCGATGACCCGGCCATCGCTCCCGAGCGTCGCTCGCGCGTAGGCCTCCAGCCAGCGGGCACTGCCGTCGCGCGTGGTCAGGCGGAACTGCTGGCGGCAGTCGGGCTTGAGTCCCTGGGCGAGGTCGGTATGCATGTCTTCCCACTGTTTGCGCGCTTCGAGCGGGAGGAACTCGACAACGCGATGGCCGACGCTGTCCTCGACGGCAAAGCCGGTGATTTCCTTCCACGCAGGATTCAGGAAGGTCCATCGCCCGTCGAGATTGGCCTGGAAAATGACCTCCTTGACGCTGTCGACGACCGAGCGATGGCGGCGCTCGCTGTCTTCCAGCAGTCGCCCGCGCTCTCGCAGCTCGACGGTCTGGGCGTCGACGCGCTTGCGAATCAGCGACGCGCGCCCCGTGATCCCCATCAGCAGGATCTGAAGCAGCGTGGCGATGATCAGCCCGCCCACGCCGGCAATCCAGGCCAGCCATGGGCGGTTCTGTTGCAGATAGGCTTCGGTCGCGATGACGCTGAGGCGCCACGTCCGGTCGGCGACGCTCATGTCCTGTTGCCAGGAGAGCCTGTCCGACACGGCCGCCACTTCGCTGTGGGATCGGTAGAGCGCGGACCGGGGACCTTTGGCCGACAGATCGTCCAGATGGACCACGAGACCGGGTGGCACGCGCCCGCGCAGTGCCAGGTCGGCCAGCTGGCCGACGCGGACGACGGCCACGGCGAAGCCCTTCAGCCGCTCGCCGCCGCCGGTCATCCTATTCACGTCGAAGATCGGACGAAGCAACAGTACGCCCACGTGCTCCTGGTGTTCCTGGACCAGCCGGAGCGGGCCCGTCATTGCGGTTCGTCCGGTGTCCCGGGCGCGGTGGACGGCATCGAATCGCTGGGGTTCCGACGCGATATCGAAACCGATGGCGGCCTTGTTGCCCGACAGCGGGGCAATGAATTTCACGACCACGTAGTCGTCCCGGATGGCGGCTGGCACCAACTGGCCTTCGCGGTTTCGCTCAACGATCCGGAAGGCCTCCCGCGTCCGGCTGCGGGACATCTGCGCCTCGAACGCCTCGCGATCCCGGTTCGGGACCAGCTCGTTGAAGCTGAGGGCGGACAGGTCCGGATGGGTGTGGAGGGTTCCCTGTGTGAAGTGGTCGAAGGCGTCCTGCCCCAGGTCTGGTGAAATCTCGAAGAGGCCGGCCAGCCCGGCCAGGATTTCATCGTGGGCCGAGATGCTGGCGTCGATCTTGCGCGAGATCTCCTCGCCATGCGCGGCCAGCTCCAGGAACTGTCGTTCGTGCTCCCAGTGGGCCACGGCCAGGAACAGGGCGCCTGCGACGAACAAGGCGATCGCCATGGTGCTGCCGATCAGCCGCAGGCGCTCGCGCCAGAGCGGCCGGCGCCGGTAGAGCGCGGCCAGCGACAGCGGCGTGAACAGCAGCACACCCAGGGTGTCGCCCACGTACCAGGCCCACCAGGAGTATCCCAACGCCGCGGCGTCGATGATCTGCGCAGACACCAGGCTGAAGCTGCCGATGGTGGCCGACGCGAGGCACGCGACCGGGCCGCCAAGTGCCAGAAAGCCGAGGGTGTCGCGTTCGGTGATCAGTTGGCCGCGGCAGGCGGCCCACTGCCGGCGCAGCAGCAGGTAGCCCAGGCCGGCCTGGACCGTCGCGCCGGTCGCGATCCCGATGCTGGCCAGGGTGGTGGCGGGTTCCAGGGCGCCATGATGCAAGGCCAGCCCGGCGTTCAGGCAGAACGATCCGAGCCACACGCCCGGCAGCAGGCCGGGGCCGGACCGCAACACCACCGCGAGCGCGAGGCCCGCCGCGGGAAACACCGGGCTGGCGTAGCCCGGCGGTACCGCGAGCGACAAGCCGATCGCGCCCAGCAAGGCGTATCCCACGGCGAGTGAGGCAATCGCGGAGACGGAGCGTGGCGTCATGGTCTGGATGCGCGAGTTATTCGTATACGGTATGCAAGGAGAGCGACGCCACGGCACCGCGCGGGGCCGGTGGCGTGACATGGCGCCCGAGACCAGCGTAGGCCGCAATACGCGGGTATTGGCCTGGCCGCACAGCCGCCGCCTGTCGTGCGGGACGCGTGCCCCCGTCCGATCCGCCCGATACACAGGTATCGGACGGCGCGCGCGCGACTTGAGTTTCTTGCGGTTGGGTCGGCTGCCGTCGGTCGACGGCGGCCGGACAGGGCGCTCCGATGGACGACGGTGGCGCGCGACGGCCGAACCGGGCCCGCCTGCCGTTTGTCCGTGTGCGGGAATAGGCGCGTGTCCGGAATGTTCACCCAGCAGGAGGGTCCGCCGCGTCGCGAGAACCGGAAACTTCCGGGCGCGGGCGGCCGGGGCCTTTCACTTCCCAAGGAGAGCGCGATGAAGATGCGATTGCTGTTGGTGGCGGTGGTGGCCGCCCTGTCGACAAGTGCATGGGCACGGCATTGCCCCAAGGACATGAAAGCCATCGACGCGGCACTGGCGGGCCACCCGCAGGTGTCCGAGGCGCAGATGACCGAGATCAAGCAACTCCGCGCCGAGGGCGAAGCATTGCACAAGGCCGGCAAGCACCCCGAGTCGGAGGCGGCCCTGGCCAAGGCGATGAAGATGCTCGGCATCTGAGGCCCGAGGGGATCGTCAGGCGGCCGCCCGCGGGCAGCCGCCTCTGCTCAGCCAGAGGTTCGGGCGGACGTTTGTTCGAGGAAGGCCGTGATCCGGTCGAGCACCTCTGGCGCGCGCTCGCGATGGGGGACATGGCGGGTCCCGGGCAGCACGTCGACCTGGCTCGGACCGCCGGCGCGTTCGCCGATCATCGCCGGGTGGCGTGCCGACCCGTACTCATCGTCGATGCCATGGAGGGCAAGCACCGGGCAGCGCAGGTCGGGCAGCACCGCGTCCAGTGTCCAGCCGGCGAAAGCCGGGTCGAGCCAGCAGCCGGTCCAGGCGTCGAGTACCCAGGCGGCCTTGCCGCCGTGGTATCGGCTGAGCCGCTTGCGCTGGACCGGATCCCGGAACAGCGCCTGGGCTTCGCGGATGCCCGAGATCGTCCGGTCCTCGACGAAGACCTGCGCCGATTCGGTGATCAGGGCCTCGCAGCCATCACCGGCCTCCACCGCACAGTGGATCGCCATGCTGCCGCCCACGCTATGCCCGAGGACGACGAAGCGCGAGAGATCGAAGTGCGCGCGCACGAACGGGAAATAGGTGCGCGCCTCGTCCGCGATGAAATCCAGCTCGGGCCGGCCGTGGCGGGCGTCCGACTGGCCAAAGCCCAGCCGGTCGTAGGCGATGACACGGCGCCCGGCGGCGGCGGCCAGCGCAGCGGGGAAGTCCCGCCACAAGTCGACGCAGCCGAGCGAGTCATGGAGCAGCACGACCGGCGCGCGGCTGGCCGGCGCCCTGGCGGGCGTCCAGCTGCGCGCAAACAATCTGCCCTGGGGATGAGCGACCCAGTGTTCGGCGCGGGCAGGGGAGGGTGTGTCGGCGAACGGCATGGCACGTAGGCGGCGTGGGGGTGAGGAACAACCTAACGTTGACGTCAACGAAATTGCAAGTGGCTGGCGCACGTCGGGGCCGGCGCTCGGGCGTCAGACGGTGCCCTTTTCGAGCCACGCACAGATGGTCTCGAAGAGGCGTTCGGGCTCGATCGGCTTTGCCACGTGGTCGTTCATGCCCGCGGCCAGGCAGCGCTCGCGATCCGTATCGAAGGCGTTGGCGGTCAGTGCGACGATCGGGGTCGCCGCATTGCACGAGCGGGTCCGGATCTCGCGGGCAGCGTCCAGGCCGTTGGTGCCTGGCATCTGGACGTCCATCAGGATCAGGGCGTACTCGGTCTGACGGGCCATGGCGATCGCCGTCTCGCC